>QWHO01000505.1 GCA_021404945.1 bacterium CPR1 | reverse complement strand
TAGCCGCTCAACCTCCTCCTCCTCAAAGCCCGAGGCCTGCACGGCAAAGGCTAGCCCGACCCGAGCCAGCAACTCGCTGCGGCGAGGAGAGGCGGAGGCCAGGATCAGCTCAGGGCGAACTCCGGCAGACATTGCGGCGAATTATAGCATAGCCCCCCTGGGGGCACAAGCGAACGTTCACGACCAGCGCGGACGGCCCTCGCGGTCGGATGTTCGCTGGAAGAGGTTCCTCTGGAGCCCGGGCGAAGCGACCAGGCATGCCGAGCACCATCTCCGATCTTTCCTTCCCAGCCGAAGGCGTGTTCGAGGTGCATGTCCACCTCGGAGGCGCGGTGCCCATTCACCGCCTCTACGAGTCGGCAGTCGATCGGGGGATTCGTCTGCCGGTCCAGACCTATGACGAGTTTGCCGATCTTTTGCACCGACGCAGCGACAATTCGGGATCGCTGGAAAAGTATCTCGAGATCTACGAGGTCGCCGAACGCATCCAGAGCGGCCCGCAGGCACTGCGCGAAAGCGTTCTGATCGCTTTGAACGGTGCAGCCCGCACGGGGGGCTCCAGCCGGGTGGCGGCCGAAGGGGAAGCCCTGGTACCCCTGCCTCAACGGCTGCCCCTGACGGGCATCGAGCTGCGTCTCAATCCACTCAAGCGGAATGGGGGCGGCATCTGGGACCTCGATCGGGTGATGCTGGCTGCCTGCTCGGGAGTCGAGGAGCTCCAGACCGCTTACAAAGGCCGCGTTCAGGCCGGGCTGATCGTTTGCCTGGGACGCGATCTGCCTGACGAGCAGAACGAGATTCTGGCCCGCAAAACCGCCCTCTGGGCCTCCAAAGGGCTACCCGTGGTGGGTGTGGACCTGGCCGGTCCCGAGTCGGCGAATCCCCTCAGTGATCCGGCCAGCCTGCGGAGAATGGCCGAGTTCTTCGAGACCGCCTCGGTGGGGCGCACCGTGCATTGCGGAGAGACCCGCAGCATCAACCTGGAGACCTTCCTGGCCACCGTTCGCGAGCTGAGGCCTCACCGTATTGGGCACCCTCTAGCGGCGGCCCGCGCCCTCTGGGAGGACGGGGATGACAGGGGCCTTCGCATGCTGGCCGAGCGGGGGATCGTGGCCGAGCTGTGCGTGGTGTCGAACCTGCTCACCCGGGCGGTCGAGAACGTGGAGCAGTACGGGCGTCTGCTCAAGACCCTGGACGACTACCAGATCGAGTATTGCTTCAGCACCGATGCGCCGGCGCTGCAGAAGAGCACCCTGGCCAGCGAGTTGGAGCTCTTGCTCTCGCGCGGGGCGGCCACTCTGGATCAGTTGGAGCGCTCGCTGATCAGCGCCGCCCGCTGCACCTTCCTCCCCCGTAAGGGCGCTCCCCGTCGCCGCAGCAGCGACCAGAGCGTGGTCTCGATGAGTTGAAGCAGGAATCCACCCCGCCGTCGCGGAACCCCAGTTCGGGTTTCCCTGGAATTTTTTTCTTCACTCGGAGGGTGGAACTATGCGCCGAATCGCTGTCCTGGTGCTCACACTGGCCGTCCTTGCGGCCGGCAGCCTGCAAGCACGGGCCGATGTGCTGAAGGACATTACCAACATTCTCTTCGGCAACGAAGTGTACGCCGAGGGGATTGTGAATTACGTTCAGCCCAGTTGGTTCTCGATTCTGCACGACGGAAACAAGTTCACCCGGGTGCTGATCCCCAACGGGCTCCGAGTTCCGTTCGAAATCCAGGTGGGCAACCAGGTCGGGGTGACCATGCGCCCGGACAACTACGGTAACCTCTATCTCTCCGAGATAGAGAAACTGCAAGACTCGGTTCCCCTTCCGCCACCCACCCGTCGCTGATGTGCACGCGCCTGGTCTTGCACGTTAGCAGCATCTGACGTACGCGCCGGAACGAGTTTCCGCGCACTGTCTGGTGCAAGTGACCTGGCACCCTGAATTTCTGGCTTGGAGTTGGTCCTGTGTCAAGTGTGCTGCGCGCCCTCGTGGCCATTCTTCTGATCTGTCTTCCCGTGCTGGCTGCGGCTGCCACGACCCAGTTCACCGTCGTCGCCAAGAGCGAGCGAGTGGATCTGGTGTTCACCTCGTCGGCTCCCATCACTTACAAGGAAAAGATGATCTCGGGCTCGCTGCTGGGGATCGAAGTCAGCCCGGCCCAGCTCAAACCTGGAACTCCCAAGAAAGTCGCCATCGACAAGGGTCTGATCCAGAACGTTGCTCTCGAGCAGCGGGGCGACACGGTGCTGGTCAAGTTGGCGGTCATCTCTCGACCGCGGCTACTGAAGGCCCGCCCCGAGCAGGGCGGCCGCAAGTTAACCCTGAGTTACTCGACGGCTGACATCGCCAGTAGCCGCCCCTCCGGATTCTCCAACCTGGCCCCCGGCAAGCCGGCTCGCCCGGCCACGACTTCTGGTGCTGCCGTGCCGGCCATTCGGCCCAGCGCTCCCGCCACAAGCGGAAGCGGCACTGTGCCAGTGAGACCCCTGGCCGCCAGCACGCCCACGCCCTCGGCTCCATCTCCGACAGCCGCTACTATCCCGATGATCAATCTCACCTTCCAGGACGCCCCTCTAGACGATGTCTTCGCACGCATCGCCCTGCAGGCCGGGCTGATGCCCCAACTCGATCCCAGCCTGACCGGATCCTTTACCGGCTCGCTGGTCAACGTCCCGCTGGATCAGGCCCTGCAAACCGTGCGCCAGGGCCAGAGCATCGATTGCAGCGTCCAGGGCGGTTACCTGATCGTCAAGCCAGGCGTGGGCCGAGCTACGGCCGCTGGTGACCCTCCCTCGGTGACTGCCACCACGGTGGAGCCGGTGGCCGCCGTCCCTCAACCTGCCCTGCCAGCCGGACCCATCGCGCGCGACTACTACCCTATCCGCAACAAGCCTGCCATGGAGGTGCTCCAGTCGGCCCGCTCGGTGCTGCCCAACATCCGCTACACGGTGGACGAGCGCCTCAATATCATTATCGCTGAAGGCTCGCCCGCCGACATCGAGCGGCTCACCACGCTGCTCTCCAATGTGAGCGCAAAGTAGCAGGAACTCCCCCAGCCGAGTTGAATCTCCTTCAACTACGTATTTGCTGAAGGTCGTTGGAAGCGCCTCTGTCGGCGCAAGTTTTCTACAAAATCTTCAGCACTTCAAACCTGGGGGTCATCATGGCCAGCAAGAAACAATCATCGCGCCCTGCCGTCTCCGGCTCATGGCAGGCTGTCCGTAACGCGCGCCGTTCGAAGAAAAATCTCTGCATCTCGGGTCCAGGTCGCACCCGCACTCAAGGGGAGCGAGAACTGGTTCTCCAGGAGCGGCGCCTGCGCTCGCAGGAATCAGGCGAAGCCCCCGAGACCGACCTGGAGCGCGCCCAGAACCTGGTCTACGAAGCCTGGGAGCTCTCCCCCACCGAGCGCACCCAGAAGGCGTTGCGTGCTCTGGTTGTCTCTCCCCGGTGCGCGGACGCCTATTTGTTGCTGGCAGATTCCGCCCCCACCTCCAAGGAGCGTCTGCAACTCTGCCGCCAGGCCATCGTGGCCGCCCGGGCTGCCATGCGTGACTCCAATGAGGACGGGGAGGACCTCTGGAGTCGCCTGAGCAGCCGACCTTATCTGCGAGCGCGGGCCGCCTGTGCCAGGGCCCTGTGGGACCAGGGTGAGCCCGAAGCTGCGGCTGAGGAGCTCTTCGAGCTGGTCAAGCTCAATCCGGGTGACAACCTGGGTCTTCGCTACTTGTTGCTGCCCCTGCTCATTCAGCTCGGTCGCCGCCGCGAGGCAGAAGCATTAGCCCGGACCTGGGATGAGGAGCCCAGCCCCGAGTGGGACTTCAACCGGGCTTTGCTCGGTTTCTGGCGCCGCGGCGCATCGGCGGCAGCACTGCGTCACCTGCGTCGGGGAATGAGCCGCAATCTTCATCTGGCCGGTTATCTCCTGGGATGCAGCCCCATCCCGCGACGCCTGCCTGACGCCATCACTTTCGGTGAAGAAGACGAGGCCGTCGATTATGCTGCCCGGGCCCACGCCGCATGGGCAGCCGTTCCGGGCGCGCTGGACTGGTTGGCCGCCTCGCTTTTCCCCGAGCAATCTTCGGCGCTGGGCTGAGCGTCCTCGGGGGACGCGGAGGACTCAAGAGAAAGCGCCACGAACCCCGGGAAAGCCGCCAGGTAAACGGGCGCGCCCGCGCGCCCGGC
>QWHO01000504.1 GCA_021404945.1 bacterium CPR1 | reverse complement strand
TTCTCGCGCTTGACGAAGCCGCGCTTCTCGAGATTTTCGAGGATGGGAGTGAGCGTGGACTTGTCGCGCCCGTTTGCGGCGGCAAGCGTCGTCTGGCTGATGCCTTTGCTGGCTCTTTACTCCATCTTGATGAACTGGAACGCCTGCTCGCAGCGGGGCCAGTATCAACCCTACGACCACATGGCGGCCATCTGCCGCTACCTTCCCCCCAACGCGGTGGTCCTGCTCGACGGCGATCTCCCTGCCGGAGAGTGGGATTACCTGCATGTCGTGCAGGGCCAGCGCCCCGACGTGCTGGGGGTCTTTCCCGGCCTGATGGCGGCCCCCTGGTACCGCGAGATGTGGATGCGCGACGGGCTGGGCGAGGCAGCCGAGAAACGTTATCAGGAGGCCCTCAAGACCTCCAAGAAGCCTTCCGAGCTCAAGCACACCCAGTTCCTGCTCGACGAGTGCCGCGCGCGCAACATTCCCGTCTACACCACCTCGAAGTTCGGAGAGGCCCCGCAGGGCCACTACATCCTCGAAGGCCTGGTCTTCCGCTACCTGAACAAGGACGAGACGCCTCCCACTGCCGACGAGCGCGCCGAAAAGGCCCGCGAGGTGCTCGAGTTCCTCGATTCGTGTCCGCGCCGCGGCAACTATCGCATGGACATCCGCCTGCAGCCCTTCTGGCTGCGCTACGTGATCGGCAACTGGGTGCGAGCCTACCGGGGTGTGGCCAGCGACCTCTATCCCAAGTATCCCGAGCTGGCCGAGAAGGCCCTGCGCACGGCCATGGAGATGGATCCGTACAGTGGCAAGGACCTGGTCAACCTGGCCCTGCTGCGTATGGACGAGCGAAAGTGGGCCGAAGCCGAGCAGCTGCTCGACGAGGCTCTGCTGCTCGAGCCCGAAATGCCTCTGGCCCTGGCCGCCAAAGTGGACCTGTATCGCAGCCAGGGCAAGCTGGACGAGGCGGCCAGTTGGAACGAGCGCCTGGAAGAGCGGAAGAAGCGGCCCTAGCAGCCGGCACAATCTGGTGGAGGAGCTATGCTTCGGTTATTGTATCAGCCTGCTAAACTCGGCGCCCCATGCGCCACCCCAGAGCCAGCCAGCCGGCCACCAGCACGCCGCTGATCAGGCTGAAGGCGATGCTCTCCGCGAGCCAGAGCGGCTGGAAGGAGAACTGGACCAGATGGCGTCCCGGCGGCAACAAGACGGCCCGATGAAGGCCCGCATTGGCCCGCAGCAGTTCCACCGCTTTGCCGTCCACCTCAGCCTTCCAACCCGGGAAGGAAGCGTCGGTAAGTACCAGAATGGCCGGTCCGGCCAGTTGGGGCGTCTCGACCTGGACCTGATTGGGAAACACCCGCACGGACGAGGCCGCGCCCAACGGCTCGGCGCTGGCCGGCAAGCCCGGCGGAGCCTGAGCCAGAAAGACGGTGCGCGTGAAGACCTGCCCGTCGCGAACGATCTGGGCCAGCACGTCCTGATCGGTGGCGACCTGGGCGCTGCCGACCAGGAAGGCCCGTGGTAGGGCCCTGGAATCGGCATAAAAGTGCGCCCCGCGCACCTGCTCCCCGAGATACTGCAATTCGGAGAGCCGGGCCTTCTCGAGGGGCTTATCCGGGCCCCGAGCAGCCAGATAACAGGAGGTTCCCTGCAGGCGAAACAGGTTGGAGGGGCCCTCGGAAGCCAGGCGCAGCACCCGGGTATCGGCGGGATAGTTGTTCTGGGCGCTGACCGCCCGATCGAAGGACTTCAGCGTGGCCAGATCGTAGCCGCCCGAGCAAGCGCGACCGGCCGGCGCCGACCAGTTGGGCGGGATCAGGATCTCGAATGGCATCCAGCGCTGGGCTCCCAGCGTGGCGCTGAAGTAGCGAGCCAACTCGGGCTCCATGTGGAAGCGGTCCTCGGGGGCCACCTCGAGGTAGGGGTTGGCGGCCACCGTCAGGTCCACCAGGGTCAGCAGCATCAACGGCGCCAGATTGCGAGTTACCGACCGGGCCGACAGCAGCACCACCGCCACAAAGACCAGTGAGGCGGCCAGGCCGGCCCGCAAGGTCGTGGCCACCAGCAGGGCTTCGGGCCGCTCGGGATAGCGGTGACGGGTGGTCATGTCCTTCCACTCCTCGGGATTGGTCAGGGAGGAGACCAGCCCGTGCCACCACTGCGAGCGGGGGTCAGCATAGAACAGGACGGTGACCAGCAGCAGCAGCAGCCCGAAGAAGAGCCACAGCCAGCGACGTCGGCGAGTCAGCCTCAGGTCGGTCAGAGTACTCTGGAGCCCGCTGGCGGCAAGCAAACAGAGGAAGATCAGCATGGCCGCCGTGAAGCGCGAAGGAGCCTCGAACCAGGCCACCGCGGGGTCCAGCCTGGCATACCAGCTGAGGGGTTGCCCGCCCAGGGCAAGCAAGGCAAACCCGGCAGCCAGCACCGTGGCCAGCAGCCACTGACGGAGTGGCTGCAGCCAGGCCAGACCGATGCCCAGAAGAACGGGCACGCTCAGGTAGGTGCCCGCTTCCCAACCGATCCAGCGCGTCCAGGACTGGGCGTTGAAGGTGCGCTCGAACAGGTGGGGCACCAGCAAGCTCAGGAGGTGGGCCGGGGTCGTCTGCCAGTCGGACCAGTTGACACGCCGCAGGTTGAACTGCTCCAGAGTGGCCAGTTGGGGGAGCCACTGGAAGGCCGAGAGGGCAGCTGCCACGGCCAGGACCAGCAGCCAGCGGGCCAGCAGGTGGAGGGCGTCCCGACCGCGTTGCCCGGCCGCCACCCGGGCCAGCATCCCCCCGGGCGCGCACTCAGGGTCGCGATCGACCTGGAGGCAGGTCCAGGGCCGTCGCCAGCTGAGGGGCAAGACCTGGTAGCGACTGCCCAGAGCCACGGTCAACACGGTCAGGCCCAGCAGCGCAAGCACCAGTTGATGCACCATCTGGTATTGACCCAGCAGGGCCACCCAGGCCAGCAGAGCGCCGGTGGCAGCGCTGAAGCCGGCGCCCGACCGCCTGAGAGCCAGCAAGGTCGCCAGGACAGCCCAGGGGAAGTAAGCAAAGCAGCCAAAAATTGTGAGATGACCGGCGTAGAGCTGATTGAGGCCAAATCCGCCCAATCCGAAGCCACTGGCCACGACCAGAGCCACGGCCCGACCGTGCCCCAGCCAGCGAAGGAGCACAGCCATCCCCAGCACCGCCAGCCAGGCGTGCATGAGAATGTAGATCCAGATCTCTCTGGCCGTCCCGACCAGTGCCCCGATCAGCAAAGGGGGGTAGCTCATGGGATGGAACCCGGTCTGCAGGGGCAGGCCGTTGAAAAGGTAGGGGTTCCAGAGCGGCCACACCCCTTGCCGCCACCAGAAGTAACAAAACTCTCGCAGGGGATACTCGAGAACCACCAGGTCGGTGCCGGAGCCGTAGAAGTACTTGCTGGTCAAGAGCAAGGGGTGGAGTACCACCGCCACCACCACGGCGCTGAACAGGGCCAGGGCAAGCCCTTCTCGCCAGGAAAGCTCACCTTGCTCGAGCAGCGCTCGCTCGAGAAGCTCTCGCCGAGAGGCTGTTTCGGCCTTCTTGGATGGGGCAGCCGGACGCTTCTTCAACGCAGGAAGGCTGCTTGCATCACGCAGAGCACGTAGACCGTCCAGACGACGACACCCACGACCTTCCTCAGGAAGGGGGTCTGGATCCACTGCTCCAGCTCACTCAGTCTGGTGATGTAGAGATAGAACGCTGCCAGTCCGTTGAGGAACAAGAACCACAGATACATCTTGGTGAATTCCATGGCCTTGAGCTCGGGCCGGCCGACGATCACCGACTTGTAAAGCGGGACGACAATCAGCGAGACGAGGATCAGGGGGCCGAGCAGGAAGCCGATGAACCACTTGCGGTTGCGATGGATCTGATCGGGTGGAGCCAGCGAGAAGATCTTGGCGACCGCTAAGGGGACCAACCCGCTGAACAGGATGAAGACCAGACCGTCGAACTGTGCCACGCCGGCCAGCTTGCCGATGAACTCCGGAGTCAGCTTGACGGTGGCCAGATAGCCCGGTGTCTTGGACATGGCGTCCGGGCCCAGGGCTGTGCTCATGATGCTCGCGATCAGGCGGTTGCTCTGGGTGTGGACGAGGGTAAAGATGAAGAAGTAGACGATCATAGGAATGGCCATGAAGGCTCGAAACGCGTTGTCGGACATCGACAGGGTGCTCGTCGGAGGCAGCAT
>QWHO01000035.1 GCA_021404945.1 bacterium CPR1 | reverse complement strand
CTTTCACTGCAGATAGCTCAGGACCGACTGGCGGTCACCGCTCCGGTCACGGCGCGCTCCACCTCCTCCAGGGTGGTGGGCAGACCCGGGGTCAGGTTCTCGTGGCCCTGCTCGGTCACCAGCAGGTCGTCCTCGATGCGAATGCCCTTCACCTCGCGGTAAGCCTGGATCACGTCGGGCCGAACACAGTCGGCGAAAGGCTTGAGCACCTCGGGATCGTCGAGCAGGCGATCGATCCAGTAGAAGCCCGGCTCGATGGTAACCGCCATCCCGGGCTTGAGCGTGCGATCGAGCCGCAGGTAGCACAGGCCAAACTGGGGGCTTCGGTGGCGCCCTTCGGCGTAGCCGGCCAGGTCGCCCAGGTCTTCCATGTCATGCACGTCCAGGCCCAGCAAGTGGCCCAGCCCGTGCACGAAGAAGAGAGCGTGTGCTCCCCGCTCGACCAGGTCGTCCGGCTTGCCAACCAGCAGGCCCAGGTCGATCAGCCCCTCGGTCAGGACACGGGCAGCCAGCAGATGGATATGGCGAAACTCGGCCCACGGCTTGACGGCTTTGATGGCCTCTTGCTGGGCTTTCAGCACCACCTGGTAGATCTCGCGCTGGCGCTGGCTGAAACGGCCCGACACGGGCCAGCAGCGGGTCACGTCGGCAGCCCAGCCCTCGAGGGTCTCGGCTCCGAAGTCGGCCAGGATCATGTCGCCGTCGATCAGGGTGTTCTCGTGAGCGTTATTGTGCAGCACCTGGCCGTCACGGGTGACGATGGGCTGGTAGCTGTGGGGCATGCCGTGCTGGATCAGCTCAAAGTCCATGGCCGCCCGGACCTGCCACTCGGTGGCCCCCCGCCGGGTGGCGGCCATGCCGGCCCGATGAGCCTGCACCGTGGCCCGTCCGGCCTGGCGCAGTTGCTGCTGGGCGCAGGCATCGTGGTCGAGCCGCAGGAAGACCACCGCCTCGGCCAGCTCGCGATCCTCGGTCAGGTCGGGAACCCTGCCCATCACCTCGAGTTGCTCGGCAGCCTCAGCCAGAGGCAGGGAGGTGGCCCCCTGCACCTCGGAGAGCCGGCTGGAGGGGCGAATCTCGTCGAAGGCAAAGCGCGCCTTCAGCTCCTGCTCGGAAAGCCCCGAGCCGTGCCAAACGACATCTTCCGACTCGGGGAAGTCATAGAACAGAACAGCCCGGCCGCCCTCGAGCAGCACCGTCAGGCCGGGGTGGTTCCAGCCGGCAAAGTAGAGAAAGTGACTGCTGGCCCGGAATGGATACGAGTTGCCAGGGTAGTTGCGGGCCCGCTCACGCCCGGAGAAGAGCAGCACGGGGCGGTTGGGGAGCCGCTCGGCCAGGAGGCTGCGGCGCAGTCGAAGAGCCTGAGAAATTGTCATGGCCCCGTGGTTACCACGGAGCCAGGCTGCAAACCTTCTGACAGATGGAGGTTAGTGGAGGCGGTGCAGAACTGCCTGACGGGCTTCAAGCTGTCCCTCGGACAGCACGCCCCGGAAGTTCAGGAAGGCCTGGCTGCCGCCCCCGGCGGCCAACTGACTTATCATCTGGTGGGAGATGCCCCGGGTCTGCAGCACCTGCTCGTAGAGGGCTGTGCGAGCCGTATCCACCTGGCGCTGGGAGTCGACCTTGTGAGGGACCGGGATGGTCACGCCCGCTCCCATCTTGCTGAACATCAGGTTACTGGCAGACTTCGCGCGTTTGGTCGGG
The DNA here is from genome assembly GCA_021404945.1 of bacterium CPR1. Taxonomy (GTDB): domain Bacteria; phylum Vulcanimicrobiota; class Xenobia; order Xenobiales; family QWHO01; genus QWHO01. The sequence continues at coordinate 35,766 of QWHO01000035.1, read as the reverse complement.
GTTGTTTCCTGGTCCCCTCGGGCCTGAGCCAGCGCGCTCTCGAAAGCGCGGGCGTCCGTGTGGATGGGAGCGGCTGTCTTGGCCGGGCTCGCCTGGTTGGCCACGATACCATACAGGTTGGTGAAAGGAACAGATTCCATGGAACCTCCCGAACGGTCTTCGCCCCCAGTATAGCAACCCACCCGGGGCGATTTTTTTCCGAGAAGTAAACGGAAGATGTCCAGAATGTTACAACAGGCAACCGAAAGGGAGCTGAAGGGCGGCTGCGAAGGCAAAACGCATGATGACCGTCACCGCACCGCAGCAGGAGAGCACCGCCCCCGCCACTCTCGAGGGAGCCTTCATGCTCCACCAGCTCTACGCCGTCGATTGGAAAGCCTGGAGCAGGGCCTCGACCAAGGAACAGAAAGCCATCCGCTCGCAGGCCTCCAAGAAGCTCAAAGCCCTGTTTGCTCCGGCTGAGCGCGATGAGGCCGGGGGGTGTTTCCGCATTCTGGGCCACAAGGGCGACCTGATGCTGGTCTTTCTGCGCCAGACCCCGGAAGAGCTGCTCGACTGCGAGCGCGTGGCCGGCGCACTCGACCTGATGGACTTCCTCGAGCCCACCTGGTCGTATCTTTCGGTGGTGGAGCTGTCCTTGCACGGAGCCGCCGAGCGTCACGCCGCCAGGCTCGAGAAATCCGGACTGAAACCCGGGACGACCGAGTTCGAGGCGGCCGCTGAAGAGCTGCTCGCCCAGGAGCGCTCGGCCATGCAGGCACGGCTCTATCCCCAGCTGCCCGACAAGCGCTATATCTGCTTTTACCCCATGAACAAGCGCCGGGGCGAGCTGAAGAACTGGTTCATGCTGAGCAACCGCGAGCGGGCCCAGATGATGGTCTCGCACGGCAAGATCGGGCGCCGCTTCGCGGGCAAGGTCACCCAGATCATCAGCTCCTCGGTGGGGCTCGACGACTACGACTGGGGGGTGGACCTGTTCTCTGACGACGCGGTGGCCTTCAAGAAGCTGATTTACGAAATGCGGTTCGATGAGGTCAGCGCGGTCTTCGCCGAGTTCGGCACCTTCGTGCTGGGGGTGCGCACCACGCCGGGGGAGCTGCTCAGCGAGGGGCGCAAGGCGAAGGGTTAACCCGGGTCGTCGTTACGGCGGGATCGAGAACACACTTTCGTCGTGATCCACCCCCGAAGCGGATCATGCTCCGTCCGCGGCTCGGCTCAGGGAACGCACATTCGTCGCAAGAGACGTTCTGGCACGGGATCGTCTCAGAATCAGCGCCATGCTTGAGCCACCATATTGGCCAGCTCGGGCGCGATCAGCCGGTCCATGGCCAGCTCCACCGCCTGAGGTGCCTCGGGCAGGGCGATCAGCACCCGGCCACGGTGAAAACCGGCCAGCGTGCGCGCCAGCACGGCCGAGGAGCCGACCTCCTGAAAGAGCAGGAAGCGGAACAACTCTCCGAAACCCTCCATGCGACGCTCCAGGAAACCTTCCACGACGTCCACCGTGCTCGTGCCGCCGCTGAGTAAGATGGCTCGAATCCCGTGGTCACCCAGGGCTCCGATCAAGAGTGCCTTGAGCCGCATCGGGTCGTCCGGTACCAGGTGATAGCCGAGCAGCCCGTGCCCGGCCGCCTCCAGCCGACTGCGGATTGCCTGCCCGGCGGGATCGTTCTCGTAGCTGAGGGTATCGCTTACGGTGATGACGAGACAGCTAATCATCCTACAAACCTCCTGCGTGAGCGCGAAAAAGCTCCATCAATCGAGCCGTGAGCGGCCCCGGAACGGGCAGATTGCGCCCGCCCAGCTGGCCGATAGGCCCCACAGCCCGCGTGGTGCTGGTCAAGAATGCCTCGCTGGCCTGATCGAGCGTCTCGGGACCGAGTGAAGCCACCCGGGTGGGGAGGCCCGCAGCGACCGCGAGCTCGAGCACGGCATTGCGGGTCACCCCCTCCAGGATGCCGTCCGACACAGCTGGTGTGGACAGCACCCCGTCGAGAACCAGGAACAGGTTACTGGAGGATGCCTCGGTCAGGTGGCCCTCCAGGCTCAGCATCAAGGCTTCCTGCCAGCCTCGCTCGCGGGCCTCCATATGGGCCAGCCGGGCGTTGAGCAGGTTACCCGTCTTGTAGGTGGGGCTCAAAGCCTGGTGGGGAGATCGGCGCATCTCCACCAGGCCGGCCGTCAGGCCCCGAGTGTAGAGCCACTCAGGCTGCTCCACGAAGGGACCGGCCAGAACCAACAGCGTGGGCCGCTGAGCCCCGTTGCGGGCGTAATCCAGCTCGCCCACCCCGCGCAGAACGAGCAAACGGATGTAAAGCTCACCCTGAAGGTCGGCCTGCAGCGCGGCAATCTCAGCGGCCAGCTCCGCGTCGGTCCAGGGCAGCTCCAATCGAATGCCGGCCGCAGTCCGTCTCAGGCGAGCCAGATGCTCGCCCAGGCGAAACACTTTACCGGCGTACGTGCGCAGGGTCTCGTAGGCGGAATCGCCGTAGAGCAGGCCGTGATCGAGCACCGAGAGGCGAGTTTCCAGCGCCGGGCGGTTGTTGCCGTCGAGGCGGGCCCAGAGCAGGTCCAGAGGGGGGGCGGGCATGCGAGCCGACGTTCCCCATCCGCCAGGGGGTTCCTGGCAGGGGTCGCGCCCTCCCGCGTATAACGAAAGCGGCCGCTGCAACTTTCAGCGACGATAGGAGCGGTCCAAATTCATTACGGGAGGGCGCCGTGGAAGACAATGAGAAGGCTCTGGTGAAGACCCTGGTCAAGGCCATCTGGGCCGACGGGGAGATGGCCGCTGAAGAGCGCGAGATGCTGGGCGGGATTCTGGCCCAGCTGGGGGCTTCGCCCGAAGAGGTCATGGAAGTCGGGGCCATGCTCCAGAAGCCCCCCGAGCTCGACGATCTGCGCGAGCAGGTTTCCGATTACGAGGCCCGCTGCGACATCTTGAAGGTTGTGCTGGCCATGTCCTTGGCCGACGGACGGGTCAACATCTCCGAGCTGCGCTTCCTGAACAAAATGGCCAAGACGCTGGAGATCAAGGATGAAGATTTTGCGGCCCTGAAAGAGGAGACCCTGAAGGCGCTCGAGGCAGGCGCCTGACCTTGCGCGCGGTTCTGCTCTGCCTGCTCCTCTGCCTTCCGGCTTGGTGTCAGGGGCTTCCGGCTCCCACCAACCTGCAGGCCAAGACCCCGCCGGGTGCCGACGGGACCACTCGCCTCGAGCTCCGCTGGGACCCTGTTCCCGGCGCGATTGGCTATGAGGTGCTGCAGTACCGGGGCAGCGAGTGGTGGTTCGACGCCGAGGACCCGAACCGAACCCCCCTGACCTCCTCCACCACCATCACCGGCCTGAGTGCCGACACTCCCTACGAGTTCGTGGTGCGAGCCGTGGGCAGCCAGGGAGCGGTCTCCCCCAACTCGACCCCCATCGGGGCCCGGACCGCCTCCCGGGCCAGCCTGACCAATCCCACTCCCTCCAACCCGACCGGCCCCACTCCGCCCAAGAAGCCGATTTCCGACCCCACCGCACCGGCCCCCGAGGAGCCCTCCGGGTTGATCGCGGTGTTCTCCGAGAACGACCGCGTTCAGCTGTCCTGGCGTAAAGTAGCCGGAGCGGCCAGCTACCAGATCGAGGAGGAGCTCGAGGGCAAGTGGGTTCCGGCCAAGGACATCCTGGGCGAGCAGTCGGACAACAAAGTCTTCTTGCTCAACCATCCCCTACCCGGACCGTACCGCTTCCGGGTCATCGCCGTGGGGAGCAACGGCAAACGCTCCGAGCCCAGCTGGCCGGCCACCGCCCATCGCAACTACTGAAGCAGGGCTTGATTCCTGGCGATGACCTGGCGGGCTACTCAAGCAACCGGGTTGCTTGCTCGCGGCACTCGGGGGCAATGAGCAGATTGTCTGTGCGCACCGTGGCGGCCAGGGAGAGCACGGCGTCGGTGCGGGTCATCTGGCTGAACTCTCGCCAGGTCCGGGGTCCGGTCTTGACCCGAATGGGCCGATTGTGGTCGCCCCGGTAGACCTCAAAGCCGGCGTCCTCGGGTGAGTCGGACAGCAGATAGAAGCTCCAGGCCTGGCCGAACCGCTGTCTTACGAGCTTCTCGACGGCTTCCAGCCGCTCGCCCGGCCCCGGATGGGGCAGCACCTTGTAGGGGCGGCGCTCGCTGAAGCGGGCCGAGAGATCGGCCAGAACCGGATCGCTGCTGCGGCGCCAGAGCTTGATGGCGTGGAACAGATCAAAGTCGTCGAGCAGCAGGAAGTCGTCGAGGAAGTCCTGGCTGGTCGGGTCTTCCTCACGGAACAAAAACTCCAGGTTGGGCGGAATGGACAGCGAGGTGGGGCTCTCGAGGTAAGCCTGCCGCGAGCGCTCGAGCACCGCCCGCAACAATGCCTCGGCCGAGCGCACGGTGCGGTGGCGATACACCTGCCACTGCATGAAGTAGCGACTGAACAAGAACTCCTCCACCGCGTCCACCCCCTTGGGGTCGAGAGCGGCCAGCAGGCCCCCCGGCTCGTCCTCCAGCGGCACCAGTGAAGCCAGGATGCGGTCCAGGTCGAACAGGCCGTAGCGCACGCCTGTGTAGAGCGAGTCGCGCAGCAGGTAGTCCATGCGGTCCACGTCCAACTGACTGGCCAGAAGCTCGTGAAAAGCCAGCCGAGGATAGGTGCCCTCCATGATGGCGGTCACCATCTCCGTGCTCAGCCCGTGCCGCTCCAGAACGGGGGCCAGGCGCTCGCGCACGATGCGACGCGAGAGCGACTCGTGGTCGACGCGCGAGAAGACGCGCTCGAGAGCGTGGGAAAAGGGTCCGTGGCCCACGTCGTGGAGCAGGGCGGCGGCACAGGCCGCCTGGCACTCGATCTCGGGCAGGTCGGCCAGGGTGCGCCAGCGCTCCAGAACCCTGTGCATCAGCCACATGACCCCAAGCACGTGTTGAAAGCGCGAGTGCTCGGCACCGTGGAAGGTGGTGTAGCACATCCCCAACTGGCGGATGCCGCGCAGGCGCTGGAACAGGGGCGTGTCCACCAGGTCGAGCAGCACCGGCCAGGGGATGGGCAGGCTGCCGTGCACCGGGTCGCGCAGGACTTTGGGGCGGTAGGGCTTCATCGCGAGAGTCGGCTGTTCGACCACAAGGTCAGGCGGCCTGCCGCTCTGTCGGCCAGAGAGCGCTGAGCGCTCCTTTGTCGTCTCGTCGATCGCGCGGCAGCAAACCGCGGAGGCTCTCTGATTCCCGGGAAAGAGGAGGGCTGGCATTTCCGTGCCAGGCCTGTTTCCTGCTTTACCTCACACTCCAAATAGTGTATAATTAACACATACTAAAAGGCAGGTGGAACGAAAAATGCAGAAACCGCTTCTCGCCCTGCTGGCAATGGCGCTGATGATGGCTGGCTGCGGCCAGTCCCGCTGGACCGAATACCGCTCCAACAAGGGTGGCTATTCGGTGGAGGTGCCCCACGCTCCCAAGGAGTCCAGTGACAAGATCTCTACCGATGTGGGCACCATCAACTTCCACATGGCCCTGAGCGAGGGGCGCACCTGGGGGTTCGCCTCGGCCTACGCAGACTTTCCCGACTGGGCCATCGACAAGAAGAACGCCAGGGAGCTGCTCCAAGGCGCGCGCGATGGAGCCTTGCGCAACGTCGACGGCAAACTCGAGAAGGAGAGCTGGATCGAGTTGGAGGGCCACCCGGGCCTCGAGCTCGTGTTCTCGGCTCCCAGCAAGAAGATCAAAGCCAAAGCCCGCCTCTATCTGGTCAAGAACCGGCTCTACCAGGTTCTGGGCGGCCAGACCGAGGACGCTTATGACGAAACCGAGCTTGACCGCTACCTGGGCTCCTTTCGACTGCGACCCCGACTGTAGTTTTACACAAAGGCAACCATCCTGACCGGTCGGAGCCTCTAGAATGCTACCACAAGAACATTCTGGAGGCTTCTTTGCTCGTTCGCCCCCTCTCCGCCCAGTCCATCGCCCCGCTGAGCTCAAGACCCCAGGCGGCTTCTGCCGGCCAGACGCAAGAATCGGTCCCGGTGGACCAGGCCGAGTTGGGCCGGCCCCAGCCACCCAGCGCCTCCTCGCTGGCCAAGAGCGGCCAGGCTACAGCCACCAACGCTCTGGGGGTCAGCCTCAGTGGACCGGCCAGCGTGGTGCTTGCCCAGCTTGGAGTGCGCACCCTGGAGACGGTGGACAACCCGCGAGTGCGAGCCCAGGTCGCCAACATCTACCTCGACCAGATCGCGACTCTTACGAGCGAGCCGGAAGCGGCCGCCAAAGCTGCCGCCGTCACGGCCCACACCAGCCCGCAGGCCAGCGGGGCCGGCGCGGCCTATCTCACCACCCTGCGCGATATCGCTCTGAGCCAGTCTGAGAGCGTTCCTGGCCACGGGTTCGATCTCAGCAACCTGAACCCGGCCGTGGCTCCCCAGCAAGACTACTACCAGCACATCAACGGCGGCTGGCTGGCCAAGAACCCGATCCCCAACGACCAGGTGCGCTGGGGCCGATTCAACGAGCTGCGCGAGGCCAGCACCCGCATCCAGAAGCAAATCCTGGAGGAGTACGCCGGACGCACCGACGCCCCGAAGGGCTCGGTGGAGCAGAAGCTGGGCGACTTCTACGCCAGCGCTATGGACACGGCCAGCATCGAGGCGGCCGGCCTCTCCCCCGTCCAGCCCCTGCTCGACCGCATCAGCTCGATTCAAAACGCGGCCGACGTGCAAGCCACCCTGACCGAGCTCCACCGCACCGGCAACGGGGCCGCCTTTGGCTTCGGCAGCGTGACCGACTACCATGACAGCACCATGAACATCGCCGGCGCCTACCAGGGCGGCCTGGGCCTACCCGGCAAGAACTATTACGAGGACCAGGGCGAGAAGGCCGACCAGCTGCGGGCCGCTTACTTGGAGCACCTGGGCAAGGTGTTCGAGTTGCTCGGCGACGACAGCGCCACGGCCTCCTCCAAGGCCGGACGAGTGATGGCCCTGGAGACCCGGCTGGCCAACGCCTCGCTCACCAAGGCCGAGATGCGCGACCCGGCCAACCTCTACCACATCATGAATCGCGACGAGTTGCAGGCGCTGACGCCCAACTTCAACTGGAACGGCTATCTGAGCGGGCTGGGGCTGGAATCGCTCGAGACCGTCAACATGGCCACCCCGCGCTTCTTTGAGCAGCTCGACCGCGAGCTGTCCGAGACCCCGGTGGAGGACTGGAAGGCCTACCTGCAGGTGCGCCTGGTGGACGGCGCGGCCGGCTTCCTGCCGGCCCGATTCGATGAGGAGAGCTTCAACTTCTTCGGCAAGGTGCTGAGCGGGGCCCAGGGACGCAAGCCTCGCGACCAGCGCATGGCCGACTCCACCGCCAACCACCTCAGCATGTCGCTGGGCCGGGCCTACGTGGAGCGCACCTTCCCGCCCGAATCCAAGGCTCGCTGCGAGGAGATGATCGAGAACATCCGCGGAGCCCTGGGCGAGCACATCCGCTCTTTTGACTGGATGAGCCCCGAGACGAAATCCCAGGCCCTGGACAAGCTGGCCAACGTGGGCGTGAAGGTGGGCTACCCGGACGAGTGGCCAGACGAGTCCGACATTCCCGTCGAGCGCGGGGTCTACGGCCAGAACGTGATGAGCATTCGCGCCTGGGCAGCCCGCAAGGACCTGGCCGAGATCGGGCAACCGGTCGACAAGGCAGCCTGGCACATGTCCCCGGCCATGGTCAACGCCTATTACAGCCCCCAGAACAACGAGATCGTTTTCCCAGCCGCCATCCTGCAGCCCCCCTTCTTCGACGCTCAGGCCGACGACGCCATCAATTACGGCGGGATCGGCATGGTCATCGGGCACGAGTTCACCCACGGTTTCGACGACAATGGCTCCAAGTTCGACGCCGAGGGCGACCTGCGCAACTGGTGGACCGAGGCCGACCGCGAGGAGTTCATGAGCCGGGCCGGGGTCATCAAGGCCCAGGCTGACAGCTACGAGGTGGAGCCGGGCCTGCGCCTGAACGGCAACCTGGTGCTGGGCGAAGCCCTGGCCGACGTGGGCGGTGTGACCCTGGCCCTGACCGCCTACCAGAACTCGCTCAAGGGCAAACCCTTCGGACCCAAGCTGGACGGATTCACGCCCGAGCAGCGTTTCTTCATGGGCTTCGGCCAGGTGTGGGCCAACAACCAGCGCCCCGAGGCCACCCGCCAGCAGGTGCAGACCGACCCGCACCCGGTGGTCGAGTTCCGCATCAACCAGACGCTGAAGAACCTGCCCGCCTTCGCAGCCGCTTACGCAGTGGAGCCGGGCCAGCCGATGGCCCTGCCCGAGACCGAGCGAGCCCAGCTCTGGTAGGAGATCCCGCTCAGAACAGGCGCTTCAATCCAGGACTCGACTGAGCACCCAGCCCTGGCGGTCGGAGCGATACAGCTCATAGCAGCCCGGTCGGGCCAGGAGGCGGTAGTAGACCCGCCGCTCGCCGGCCAGACACTCGTCGGTCCACCAGCGGCCCCGGTAGACCCAGCTCTCCAGGATCTGCTCGACGGGATAGACCCGTCTGCGCCAGCGAAAGGCCCTCAATCCGTCGGCCTCCACCCGCACCTCGATCGGCTCCATGACCTGCCTCATGAGGGGTGCAGGCGCTCCAGCGTCCAGGCTTCCTCGGGCAGGTAGGCCTCAGGGTTGTGGTAGCGCACCTTGAGCAGCCGACCCGGCAGGCGCGCCTCGAGGCGGCGCAGCGCCTTCTGCAACCCCTCGGGGCGCAGGCTGCGTCGAGCAGGAGCGAACAGCAGCTCCTGGCGAGCCGGTGGCGAAAGCAAACCGCCCAACCGGAGAGCGAGCTCGTCAGGCCGCTCGCGGCAAGCAGCCAGGGCTTCATGACCGGCTCTCGACACGGCATTCCAGAGCGGACCAGAACGGGCAGTGGGGCTCTGCAGGTAACGCCGGGCCGCCACCGAGCCGGCCTCGACCGTGACCCGGCTGACCCGACGCGTCCCCAATCGAGGCAACAGCTCGCCAAGCAAGTGGCGCAGCACCGGCTCGAGCTCATCGAGCTCTTCCTCGCGCGCCCAGCGAGACTCCAACTCGAGAGGAGGGCTGTAGAGCGGCACCGGACGACGATCCTCCCAGCGGCTCAGCCAGTAAAGCTGCTCGCCTTCAGGCAGACGGGCCTGCAGCTGGGCCCGGGTCAGGCCCAGCAAGCTGGCCACCGTGCTGAAGCCCAGCCAGGAAAGCTTCTGCAAGCTGTCGGGCGAGAGCTCGGCTCGACCCAGCAAGGCCAGCGGCAGGGCCTGGCGAAAGAGGTGCTCGTGGCCGGCGCTCACCTGGAGCAACCGGCCCGGGCGAGCAGCCAGAGCCGCCAGATAAGCGGTGGAGCGATCGCTGGCCAGCCCCGCCCGGGCCCCGAAGCAAGCGGCCAGCTCGTCCAGCTCGTGAGCGGCCAGCCTGGCCACCAACAGCCCCGCCCCTTGAGACTCGAGCCAGGGAGTATAGCGGTTGCAGGCTTGCAGCACCTCCTCCTCAATCAGGCCCTGAGGGATGCCTGCCGCCAGCCGCACTTCGGCCCGGGGGGCCAGGGCCAGAGCCCGCTCCCGACTGAAGCCCACTCGAATGCCGGCCTGGCGCAGAGCCGGGGTGAGGCTGACCACCTGTCCGGCGGCCACCACCAGAAGCTCGCGCTCGGCCAGAGCCGGCTCGAGACGGCGCCAGGCCCAGACCGGAAAATCGGCCAGCCAGAGGACGCCGAAGGCCAGCTCAGCCGCCGACATGGCGGCGCACCACCCCGCGCAGGACCCCGACGATCTTGACCTCTTCCGCCGGGTAGGCTTGCTCCTTGAAGTCGGGATTGGAGGCAACCAGCCGCACCTTGCCCTTGCTGGGCTCGGGGTAAAGGCGCTTGAGTGTGGCCTCGTAGTGGCTTCCCACGCATACCGCCACGATCTCGCCCGCAGCAGGGATTACGCCCGGCCGGATCAAAACCTGATCGCCGGGAAGAATACCGTCCCCGATCATGGACTCGCCTTCGACGGTCAACAAGAAGTCGCCGTCCTGATAGGGCAAAAGGTCCTTGAGCGTTTCGGCGAACTCGCCGGCTTGCTCGAGTGCCTCGCGCAGAGGGCCAGCCGGTATCGAGCCCAGAATCGGCAGACCCGGCTTATGCACCGCCTGCTTGCCTTTGGGGGTCAAGCTCAACTGGCGGGGGCGCCCTTTGATACCACCCTGGATATCCAGGTAGCCTTTTTTCTCGAGTGCCTTCAAGATCGGCGTGACACTGGATTCTCCGGCCAGGCCGAGCTCTTCGGAGAGTCGGATTGCCGAGGGCAATCGACCCTCTTGCAGAAAATCGGAGACCATATGGAGAATCTGGGACTGGCGAGCGGTGAGAGTTTTCATCATTTCTTCCCTCCAGGGAACTATGCATTCGCATAATTTAACGAACCATGCTCGCATCATACACCCGGCAGGCGGTTGCGGTCAAGCGAACACATGGACGATTGGCGGCCACCCGGCTTGAGCCTGATCCGAAGCACTCTCCCCCTGATGGTCCTGGTGCAGATTGCCATCCTGGCTCTGGGAGGCGGCTTCGCTTCCTACGCCACCAGCGCTTACGCTCGCACCACCGAGCAAGCGGCCCGAACCCTGGAAGTCCAACACGCGGTGGAAGACCTGATCAGCCGGCTCTTTCAGATGAAAGCCAGCGAGCGCGCCCTGATCCTCACCGGGGAGGCCATCTACCTCGACGAGTTTCGGGAGGTCCACGGCACCCTCGACCTCCACCTGGCCAGAACCCGGGAGCTGGTGGCCCAGATCCCCGAAGATGCCCAGCGCGTGGCCCGACTGGAAAACGCTTTCCTCGCGTTGCGCCAGCATATGGAGAGCCTCATCGAGCTGGCCACGACCGGACGCACCCCCGAGGCGGTCGCGTCCATCCGGGCAGAAGAGGGCAGAGCCCTGATGGGCGAGCTTCTGGCAGCAGCCGAAGACCTGCGCGCAAGCGGACAGCAACGGCTAAGCTCGTTACGGACCACCATGGCCACTCAGGTCCGGACTGCCCAGCTGGCCGTGCTGGGCGAAGCCCTGCTGGCGGTGCTCCTCTCGGCCGGTTGTTTTCTGGCCCTCGGCCGCTCCCTGCGCCAGCAGGCCCGAGCCGAGCTGGAACGAGACCGCCAGTTCGAAAGCACGGCCGACCCGCTGGCCACGCTTGACTTCGAGCACCGCTTCCAACGACTCAACTCGGTCTGGTTGGCCCTGTTCGGGTACAGCCGCTCCGAGCTCGAGGGTCGCCCGCTGCGAGAGCTGCTTCATCCCGACGACCAGGCCCGGGCTGAGCGCGAGCTGGAGAGCAGCCGACAGGGCCAGGCAAGCTGTGCCTTCGAAGCCCGCTTTCGCCGGCGCGACGGCCTGCACCGCTGGCTGGCCTGGAATTGTCGCTCCTTCCCGGAGGACCGCTGCCTCTACGCTCTGGCTCGCGACATCACCGACCTCAAGACCAACCAGAGCCGTCGCGAAATCCAGTACGCTCTGGCCCGCCAACTGGCTCAGACAACCTCGACGGTGGCCAGCATGCCTCGTCTGCTCGATACCCTGGGCGAGGGGCTGGGTTGGGACGTGGCCCTGCTCTGGGGGGTGGACGAGCTCGACGACACGCTCGAGCTCCAGAGCTCCTGGACTCGAGGCTCGGCCGACGAGCTGAAGACATTCACTCAGGCCTGCTCCTCGTTCGCCGCACGCTCCACCAGCCTGCCAGGTCGGGTCTATCAACAGAGGATTCCAGCCTGGGTGGCCGACGTGCAGAGCGATCCCATCTTCATCCGGGCCGGCCCGGCTCTCAAGGCCGGTCTCAAAGGCGCCATGGCCTTCCCCATCTCGGTCGAGGGCAAGGTGCTCACGGTGATGGAGTTCTTCCGTCGTGAGCCGCTCGAGCCCGACCCCGATCTCATGCAACTGGTCATGACGCTGGCCTCCCAGATCGGCCAGTCGATCGAGCGCGGTCGCGTGCGCGAGAGCCTGGAACGGATCAATCGGCAGATGGAGCTGATCTTGAACTCGGCCGGGGACGGGATCTGCGGGCTGGATGAGCTCGGCCGGGTCACCTTCGCCAATCCAGCTGCCGTCCGGCTGACAGGTTATCACGCCCTGGAGCTTCTGGGCGCTCACCTCCACGACCTGGTGCACGCGGGCTCGAGGCACGCACGCAGCGACTGCCCGCTGACCCAATCGACCACTCTCTCCGACCGCGACGAATGGCTCCAGCGCAAAGATGGCACAGGCTTTCCGGCCGAGCTGGTGGTCACGCCCATCCGAGAGCATGGACGCCAGCTCGGAACGGTGGTAAGCTTTCGCGATATCACCGCCTACAAAGAGGTCGAGCGCATGAAAGATGAGTTTGTCTCGGTGGTCAGCCACGAGCTACGCACGCCGCTGACTTCCATCCGGGGCTCCCTGGGTCTTCTGGCGGGGGGAGCGCTGGGCCAGCTCAGCCCCAAGGCCCAGCGGATGGTGGACATAGCAGTCAACAACACCGACCGCCTGGTGCGGCTGATCAATGACATTCTCGACATCGAGCGCATGGAGTCGGGCACGGTCAGCCTGAACGTCTCGGATACCGAAGTTTCCGCCCTGGTGACCTCGGCTCTGGACATCGTCAAGCCCCTGGCCGAGAAGGGCAAGGTGCTGCTGGAGGGCCACCCTTTGCAGTCTCCGTTGCGAGCCGACCCCGATCGGGTGGTGCAAACGCTGGTAAACCTGCTTTCCAATGCGGTCAAGTTCTCAAGTGAGGGGCAAACCGTCGCACTGAGCGTCCGCCTGGTCGATCACAGCGTCGAATTCACCGTCACCGACCAGGGCCGTGGCATTCCGGCTGACAAGCTGGACGCGGTCTTCGGACGCTTCCAGCAGGTCGATGCCTCGGACGCCCGGGTCAAGGGGGGCACCGGTCTGGGGCTGGCCATCTGCAAGAGCATCGTGACCCAGCACGGGGGCCGCATCGGGGTCGAAAGCGAGCCGGGCAAGGGCAGCCGCTTCCACTTCACCCTGCCCCTGGCGGGGCCGCCGTGAATCCACGCGACCTGCACGGGATTCTGGCCGCCCTGGAGCCCTTGCTGATCCTGCGCTACGACGGCGTCGTCTCCTTTGCCAACGAGCGCGCCCGAGAGCTCTTTGGCCCCATCGAGGGGCGCGAGCTCGACCTTCCCACCGACTCGACCCTGGCCATCCCCGGCCTGGGTCGCGCCTTTGTCTCGCGCCATGCCATCAACTGGCAGGGAGCCGAGGCCGAGCTCGTGGTGCTGCGCTCGCTCCCCGAGCAGCGCACGCGACCGGGTCCCCGGGCGGCGCCCGAGCCCGGTCGCCGGCTGGTCCCCATGGAGACCGCCCTGCGCTCGCTGGACGCCCGGGTGCACTCGAGCTCGGCCCTGCTGGTGGTCGACCTGGACCGCTTTCACGTCATCAACGCGGTGCTGGGCTACCGTACGGGGGACGAGCTGCTGCGCCAGGTGGGCTTGAGGCTCGCCTCCACCCTGCGGGCCACCGACCTGGTCAGCCGGCGAGGCGAGGATGAGTTCCTGGTGGTGCTCTCGGCCCGGGCCCACGAAGCCGAGGAACACGAGATGGACCGGCGCCGGAGGCGCGACCCGAGCCTGGAAGCCGGAGCCGTGGCTGAGCGGGTGCTGGAGAGCCTGGTGGCTCCCTTCGAGATCGACGGGAGCGAGGTCTACGTGGGGGCCAGCATCGGCATCGCTCTGGTGCACCCGGAGCTGGACCCCCAGTTGACCCTCAAGTGCGCCGAGAGCGCCCTCTATCGCGCCAAGGAGCTGGGGAGAACCCGCTACGAGCTCTACTCCGGCGACCTCTTGCGCGAAAAGTCCGAGCGCATGGCCATCGAGAATCGACTGCGTCAGGCCCTGCGCCGGGGCGAGTTCTTTCTAGCCTATCAGCCGGTGGTGGAGCTCGGAACGAGCCGGATGGTGGGAGTCGAGGCGTTGATCCGCTGGCTCTCGCCCGAACGCGGGCTGACCTCGCCGGCCCTGTTCATCCCCATGGCCGAGGAGAACGGCCTGATCATTCCCATCGGCGATTGGGTGTTGCAAGAGACTCTGCGCCAGGCCGCCCTCTGGCACGCTCAGGGGGCCCGCCTGGTGGTGGCCTGCAACGTCTCCGTGGCCCAATTCATGCACCCCGACTTCCTGACCCGACTGAAGCAGTTGCTCGCTCTTCATCGCCTACCCCCGGGCAGCATCGAGATCGAGGTGACCGAGACCGCCATCATGCGCGCCGGGGCCGATACCGATCGTATTCTGGCCGGACTGGAGGAGCTGGGCTTGAAGGTGGCCATCGACGACTTCGGGGTCGGCCACTCCTCGCTCTCGCGTCTCAAGAGCCTGCGAAGCCACCTGCTCAAGCTCGATTCCTCCTTCGTGCACGGCCTGCCCGACGACTACAAGGACGCTTCCATCGCCAGCGCCGTCATCGAGCTGGCCCACAACCTGGGCATGGAGTCGCTGGCCGAGGGCATCGAGACGGCCGCCCAACACGAGTGCCTGCGCGATCTGGGTTGCCACCTGGGTCAGGGCTACCACTTCGGCAAACCGGCCGAGCCCGAGGAGATCGAGCGCCGGCTGCGATCCACGAGGCGCGGGCGGAAAGGCCGTGCCGATCAGCAGGACGCTGGAACGTAGGTCCCGAAATCTGGTATACTCCCCCTGTGCAGATCCCCCGCCTTCCCCTCGCCAGCGCCTCCCCGCCTCCGAGCAATCTGCGCGAGCCCTGGCGGGGAAACGAGGCGCCGACCGAGAGCTATGAGCCGGCAGCTCCAATCCCGAGCAAGAGCTCGCCCGAGCCGGAGCGCAAGATCACCAGCCCGCGCCTGTGGGCGGCCGCCCTGGCGTTGGGCCTGACCGGGCCAGGCCTGGCGGCCAGCTTCGTGCCCGGCCCGCCGGCGGCCATCACCGTGGCCCAGGGCACCCTGGCCTCTCCAACCGAGGCAGCCCGGCACGTGGAAGCTCGCTCTCAGGCCAATCTATCCAGCGGACGCATGCTCAAGTACGACCACTATCCCACCCTGCAGAACGGCTCGCTGGAAGTCGTGCCCGGCGCCCCCAACTTTCGCGGGGTGGAGGGCACCAGCATCTACGGGGTGGCCCAGCCCAGCGTGGACGGACTGCGCGGCGTGCTCAAACGCCTGGGAGCCGACCGCCAGAAGGTGGTCTGGACCACCATGCGCGAGGAGCCTGCTCTCTACATCCAGGGACGCTCGGTCACCCTGCGCGAGCTGGCCCACCCCTTCGCCAACCTGGAGCAGCCGGGCAGCACCCCGGCCCAGGTCCAGGCCCAGGAGGTTGCGCTCAAGGCCGAGGTGCTCAAGGAAGCCGCCGCCAATGGAGGGCGCATCCTGCTGCACGAGGAGACCCCGGATGGAAAGGTGCAGGCTCGCTGGGTGAGCGTGGACGCAGCCAGCCTTAAGACCCCGCTCGAGGTCTTCCAGCAGATGACCCGGGAGGGCTTTCAGGTCGACTACGCCCGCATCCCGGTCACCGATGAGAAGGTGCCCGAAGAGGCCGACTTCGACGCCCTGGTGGCCCGCCTGAAGAGGGTTCCCGCCGACACTCCGCTCGTCATGAACTGCCACGCCGGGCGGGGCCGCACCACCACGGCCATGGTGATCGCCGACCTGATGGACGGCTCCGAGATGACCCTCGCGCAGCGGGGCGCGGTGCGCGAGCAGATCAAAGAGGTGGGTCGCTACGCCAACGGCGACTATCGGGTCATCCTGGGCCTGATCCGGGCCCTGGAGGAGGGCTCTCAGGCCAAGGCCGGGGTGGATGACGCCATCGATCGCACCAGCGCCATGCAGAACCTGCGGACTTCCATCGCCAGGCTCAAGCAGCAGGCCGAGGCGGGCGACTCCCACGCGCTCGAGCGCGGGCAGGACTACCTCAAGCGCTACTTCTACCTGGTCAGCTTCAACCAGTATGTCAAGGATCAGGCCCCCGGGGGCTTCCAGCAGACCTTCTCCGACTGGCTGAAGGAACGGCCCGAGCTGAAGGCCCTGCTCGAGAACCTGCAGCTGGCCATGAACCCCGCAGTCCAATCCAACCAGGCTTACGCCTGACAGGGAGGACTCCCGGCCCGGCACGCCAAGCCAGTTTCATGAATCGGCTCGTCTTGCTGGTGTTGTTGCTGGTCGTACCGGCCTCGGCCCAGGCCCGGCTCTCGGACTTCTCCGAAGTGTGGGAGACGGTGCGGCGCGAGTTTTACGATGAGAAGTTAGGCGGACTCGACTGGGAGGCCGTGCGTGAAGAGCTCGAGCCCCGAGCGCGCGTGGCCCGAGAGGGCGAGCTGGCCGGCATCATCTCGGCCATGCTGGCCCGGCTGAGGACCTCGCACGTGGCCTACTACCACCGCCAGCAGCCGGAGTATTACCAGCTCCTGGCGGTCTTTGATCGGGGCGACTTCTCCAGGCGCATCCGCAAGGTCTTGCCCGAGGGACCGGTCTACGTGGGCCTGGGCCTGACCAGCCGCGAGCTGGACGGCAAGAGCTTCGTCAGCGGCGTGCTCGAGGGCGGGCCGGGCCAGGAAGCGGGGGTACTGGAGGGAGATGAGCTGCTCGCTCCCCTGCCGGGTGGGCTGACCGAGGGACGCCCGGTGGCCCTACAACTTCGGCGTCAGGCGGGCGGGCCCGAGCTCGAGCTGCAGGTCAAGCCGCGCCGCCTGGATGGGCGCACCATGTTTTTGCACGCTCTCAAGAAGAGCTTGCGGGTAGAAGAGGTGGAGGGGCGCAAGGTGGCCTATGCCCACCTGTGGAGCTACGCCAGCGACAGCTACCAGCAGGCGCTGGAGGAAGCCCTCCTGGACGGCCCGCTCAAGGAGGCCGAGGCCCTGGTGCTGGACCTGCGAGGCGGCTGGGGCGGAGCCTCGCCCGATTACCTGAGCCTGTTCAATGCCCGCCTCCCGTCCATCACCTTCATCGGGCGCCAGAATCGGGCCCAGATGGACTCCACCTGGCGCAAGCCGCTGGTGTTGCTGGTGGATGAGACCAGCCGCAGCGGCAAGGAGATCCTGGCCTTCGGCGTGCGCCGCTACGCTCTGGGCCGGGTGGTGGGAGCGCGCACGGCAGGGGCGGTGGTGTTCGGCCGACCCTACCTGCTCAAGAGCGGCAATCTGCTCTATCTGGCGGTGGGCGACGCGCTGATCGACGGAGAGCGACTGGAAGGCGTGGGGGTGGAGCCCGACCTTACTGTGGATCGAGCCCTCCCCTACTCGGCCGGGCGCGACCCGCAGCGCAAAGCGGCCCTGCGCGAGGCGGCCCGGATGATCCAGGACAAGGCCCGGGCACCCCGAAGCCCCTGAGAGCCGATGAGATTTCTGCTCCGGTGGCCCCGGATCTACACCTGGTTTCAGACCCTCAGCCGGGGACGAAAGTTCTACGAGGTCTACGTTTCGCGCTTCGTGCGCCCTGAGCCCGGGCATCGCATTCTCGACATCGGTTGCGGTCCGGGCGTGATCTTGCCCTGGATCAAGTGCGACATCGAGTACTGGGGCGTGGATGGGAGCGCTGCCTATATCGAGGCAGCCCAGAAGCTGTACGGCCACCGCGGGCGCTTTCTGTGCCAGCTGATCAAGGACCACTCGGTGGCCCAGCCGGCCTACTTCGATACCGTCATCGCCACGGGCGTCCTGCACCACCTCGACGACGAGAACGCTCGCAAGCTGCTCGAGCTGGCCCGCGGCTACCTGCGCCCGGGCGGCCGCCTGGTCACGGTGGACGGCTGTTTCGTGCCCGGCCAGCACTGGTTCACACGCATCTGGCTGCGCCTGGACCGGGGCAAGTTCATCCGTGACCAGGAAGGCTACGAGCGGCTGATCCGCGAGTATTTCAGCGACATCCAGGCCGAGATCCGCCACGACGTGTTCAACCACCCCAACACGCTCCTGTTCACCTCCTGCCGCGTCTGAGGTGGTTGGCCACCGGTAGCTGCTGCTGGTGGCCAGGGCCCCTGCGCCCCGATCTCGTGGGTGGTAGACTGGCTCCGATAGCACAATCCAATTCACTGCGAGTTGCCCCCCATTGCAGGTCCGGTCAACGGTCCTCCGGCCGGACTTTGGCAGGCGGGACGCCTGCGCGTTCCGGCCTTCCCCGGGCTGTGCCGGAGCGAGCGGGTGGTTACTCCAGCAGCATCCCCAAAGGCAGTGCCCAGAGCCGGTCCTGGAGCTGCACCGCCTGGGTGCCGTTGTGGGCCAGAATGGCCGCCCGACAGTGGGGAGTCGAGTCGAGAAAGGCGCGTAACGATCTGAGATCCCGCGAGCTCCAGCGGGTGGCCGCCTTGACCTCGATCGCCATGCACTGTCGGCCGGCCTCGATCACGAAGTCCACTTCGAAGCGTCCCTGGACGTGCCAGTAATGGAGTCGAGCCTCCGGCCAGTGGGACTCGAGCAAGGCAGCGAGATTGGCCGCCACGTAAGTCTCAAAGAGCGGTCCCCGGAGCGGCTCGCCGGAGGTCGGTTCCACCGAGGTCACGCCGGCCAGGTGAGCCGCCAGCCCTGAGTCGGCCATGTAGAGCTTGGGCGACTTGATGAGGCGGCTGGTCGGGTTGGACAGATAAGGGCCGAGGCGGCGGAGCATGAAGCTCGCCTCCAGCAGTCCGAGATAACGCGAAGCGGTCGTGTGGTTGAGATGGGCGTCTCGGGCCAGCTCGCTGACGTTGAGAACCTGGGCGGTGCGCAGAGCTGTCAGCACGAGGAACTGTCGGAAGGTGACCAGGTCGGCCACCTGCGAGAGCTCGCGGAGATCCCGCTCCAAGTAGGTTTGCTCGTAGCCTCGGAACCAGGGTCGGGCAGTCTCGGGCCGGCCCAGGCAAACCGGAGGAAAGCCGCCCGCCAGGACCTCGGCGCCCGAGAGAGGGATCGGTTTGCGGGCTCCAACCCGGAGCGTCTCAAAGAAGTCGAGGAGAAACGGCCTGCTCTCGACGCTCCCGGCAACCTCGCGGCGCGTGAACGGGTGGAGCGTGAGGTAGAGAGCCCGTCCCGCCAGGCTCTCCGTGATGCCCTTGAGCAGAGCAAAGTTGGCCGACCCGGACAGGAGAAACCTCCCGCTCAGGCGCTTGGAGTCCACCATCCGCTTGATCGCGTGGAGCAGGCCGGGTGCCTTCTGGGCCTCGTCCACCGTAATGGGCTCCGAACCGGAGAGGAGCGCTTCAGGGTTGCTCTCGGCTGCCTCCAGTTGCGCGAAGTCATCCAGCGTGAGGTAGCGCCTCTGCCCCAGTCGCTCGTGGCTTTGCAGCAGGGTGCTCTTGCCCACCTGCCGGGCCCCGGTCACCACCACAACGGGCATCGTCTCAAGGGCGTCGAGGAGAGGGGAGGCGATCTCTCGCTCATGATATGCTGTCATATTTCAACACTTCATGTTCAATTTTGACAAGCTGGTTTCCTGGCCCGCGGAGGCCGCCTCAGGGGCTGACCGAGCCCCTCAAGACCCGCTCCCGACGAGTGTAATCCCGAGCACTGGAACGAGACGAGCCAGCCTCCTCTCGAATGGTAGACTGGCTCCTCACTGCTCCAGCTATTGCAGGTCCGGTCAAGCCGCCTGGCCGGCCGAGCCGATTCCTCCGCGCCAACTTCTCGGGTCAGCCCCTCGCCGCTTCAGCTTCTGACTCAGTCGGGAAGACTCCAGTCCTCCCAGCGCAGGCCCGGCACGCGCGCGAACTCGGCGAAATTGGCCGTCACGAGCGTGGTCGCGGTTCTCAGAGCCTGGGCCGCGACCAGGAGGTCATACGGCCCGATGGGGGTGCCCCGGACTTCCAGGTGAGCTCGAATCTCGCCGGCTCGAGCGGCGTCTTCAGGGTTGAAATCCAGCACCTGGATCGGGCCGGCAAGAAAGTCTCGCAAAGATTTCGCGTTCTTCTCGGGATGCTGGCTGCGCGCAATCCCGTAGCAAAGCTCGAAGAGCACGATGGAACTTACCGCGATCACTTCTCTCGCTCTCAGCTCTCGCCGAAACCGCTCATCGACCGGGTGTGGTTTCTGCCTCAAGAGCGCAATCACTGCGTTCGTGTCGAGCAGATAACTCACTGGAAGAGGTCATTGGGTGGTGGCATCGGTGGCTGGTTTCGGCCCTCCTCCAGAAAAGACTCGTCGGCATTCTCATCGAGCAGGGCAAACCAGGCATCCAGGTCAGTGATGATGGGCTCGAGTAAAATCCCCTCGGGTACCCGCCGAACGCGCACTTTCTCGCCCGGCAGTCGGAAAGCAGCCGGCAGTCGCACCGCCTGGCTGCGCCCATGCATGAAGATTTTGGCAATTCCTACTTCGCCCATGGTGATACCCAAGTGTACACCATCGGCCTCGCGATGTCCACGGGTATTGTCACTGCGCTGACACCGCCCATGCCGAACAAAGAGACGATACCGCCGGTTCAAATTTCGAACAGGACTCCTGGGGGGCGGTCCGGCCTGGGACCGAGGACTGGACCCGGGCGACCGAACAAACGTACGATACCGGCGGTTCAAAAATCGAACAGGACTCTTGGGGGGCGATCCGGCCTGGGACCGGGGACTGGACCCGGGCGACCGAACGAATGTCCGATACCGGCGGTTCAAAAATCGAACAGGATTCTTGGGGGGGCGATCCGGCCTGGGACCGGGGACTGGGCCCGGGCGACCGAACAAATGTCCGATACCGGCGGTTCAAAAATCGAACAGGATTCTTGGGGGCGATCCGGCCTGGGACCGGGGACTGGGCCCGGGCGACCGAAGGAATGTTCGATACCGCCGTCCCAACCCGCCGGGTCCCTCGACCAATTTACGACGCGCTGAAACGAAGTTCGGGTAAGTGTCCCATCAGACCGTGCTGAAGGTTTTGCAGTAAATCGCGCCGACAGACTTGTGTGGAGGCGCCTCCGAAGGAGAGGCAAAACCTTCAGCACGTAACGCTCAACACATTAGAACACTGCGGGACGCATCAAACCCCGTAGGAGCGTTTGACCAGCTGCAGGGGCACGGCCTTCTGCTGGGCCTCGGTGACCTCGCGGAAGGAAGCCGACTGGGCCCGCCCCTCGAGCAGCCACTTGCGCAGGCCCTCCACCACCTCGCGCTGGGTGCTGCTGAGCGGCACCTGCTGCTGGATGGCCCGGGCCACGTCCTCGGTGGTAAACTCGCGCTGCTGGCTGAAGGCGTAGAACATCGCATCCACCACTGCCTGCTCGAGCTCGGCCCCCACGTAGCCCTCGGACATGCCAGCCAGGCGGGCGATGTCATAGTCGTGAGGCAGGCGGTGACGGCGGGTGATGTGCACCGCCAGAATCTCGCGCCGCTCCTCCAGCGTGGGCAGATCCAGAAAGAACATCTCGTCGAAGCGGCCGCGCCGCAGCAGCTCGGGGGGCAGGGTCTGGATGTCGTTGGCGGTGGCCACCACGAAGCAGGGGGCCGTCTTCTCCTGCATCCAGGTGATCAGCGTGCCCAGCACGCGCCGGCTGGTGCCCTGGTCCAAAGCCCCGGTCCCCACTCCCAGCGACTTGTCGATCTCGTCCATCCACAAGATGCAGGGAGCCACCGTCTCGGCCAGGCGCAGGGCCCGGCGGGCCTTCTCCTCCGACTCACCGAGCAGGCTGCCGAAGAGGCTGCCCACGTCCAACCGCACCACCGGCATGTTCCAAAGGCCACCGATCATCTTGGCGGTCAGGCTCTTGCCCGTGCCCGGAATGCCCACCAGGGCGATCCCCTTGGGGGTGGGCAGGCCGTAGTCGCGAGCCTCTTTGGTGAAAGCCCGCTCGCGCAGGCGCAGCCAGTCCTTGAGCACCCCCAGCCCGCCCACGTCGGCGGGCGTCTCGGTCACGGGGAAGAACTCGAGGGCCTCGCTCTCGCGCAGGATCAGGCGCTTTTCTTCGGTGACCAGGCCGATGTCGCGATCGTCGAGGCAGCCGTCGGTCACCAGCGCCTTGGCGAAGGCCCGCGAAGCCTGCGAGGCGGTAAGACCCAGGGCCGCCTGCACCAGCTTCTCGCGGCCCAGCGGCGTGAGCCGCACGCTGCCTCCAGCCACGTTGGAGAGCTGGGTCACCAGCTGGTCGAGCTCGCCCGCCAACGGCATGGGGAGGTCGAGCGGCACCCACATGTCGCGCAGCTCCTCGGGGACCTTCGCGAAGGGCGTGAGCACCACCAGGTGGCGCCGCGACACCTTGAGCTGGTAGGCCAGGCTCTTGAGCTTACGGCGCACCTGGGGCACATTGAGAAAGTCATGGAAGTCCTTGAGCACGAAGACAGCATCGCCGCGGTAAGCGCCGATCTTCTCCAGGGCGGTGAAGGGCTCGCGGGCCGAGGTGAGCTCTTCCCTGGACGGCAAGAGGTGCGCGAAGGTATCGGCCACGTCCCAGCTGACGCAGCCCAGGTTGTTGCGTTTGCAGACCCGGGCGATGGCCTCCAGGGCGCGCTCTTCCTCGACCGTGGTCACGGCGATCAGCGTGAAGCGAGCACGCAGAAAGATTTCCAGCTGGTCCTCGAAGTCCACGGTCAGCTCCTCAGCGGGTCGATCCCGGTATAGACCACCACCCCTTCGGGCCCGATGACCACCTCTCCCACCGGCACCTCGTCCAGGTCTTGCATCGAGTAGCGAGTCGTCAGAAAATGCACCGCCTTGTTGGCCGACCCGATCAGGCCGCTGGCCAGGCGCTCTTTTTCGTGGAAGCGCCCGCACAAGAGGACGTCGGCCAGTTCGAGCAACTCGGGACAGCGCAGCTCCTCAAAGGCAAACCCGGTAAAGATCAGTACCGAAAGCCCGGTTTCGCGGCGCACCCGACCGAGCAGCTCGAGCAGGGGAGCGCGTTGCTGCAAGGGCTCTCCCCCGCTGATGGTGAGGCCCTCGATCTCGTCTAAAGCACAAATTTCGTCGAAGAGGGAATCGACTTCCCACTCCTGGCCGCCCTCCAACGCGTGGGTTTCGGGGTTGAAGCATCCCGGGCAGCCCAGCGAGCAGCCCTGCACCCAGAGCACCGCGCGCAACCCCGGACCGTTGGCCCGGCTGCCCTTCAGGAAGTGATGGAGCTTCAGCCGCCCCAAACCTGAGCGTCCTGAGAGACCTCCACGTGCTGGTGAGCCTCGGGGGTCATCTCCCGGCTCGAGACCCTGCCCAGCGCCTTCTCCGGGGCCGATGACCACCTGAACCTCTTGAATCTCCATCAGGCGATCCGCCTCAGCGTGAGTCGAATGGCGCCGCTCTTCTCGGTCTCCTCGGTCACCAGGTCGAAGCCCTTCTCGGCCAGGGTTTCCCTGGTGGCGTGATAGGCGTAGCGCTGACTCAGCTTCCTGGCCAGCGAATGCACCTTCTCGGCCTTCACATGGTCGCTATCTGCGCTGGCCTCATAGCTCTTGCCGTTCCAGTTGAATGCCACCCGCTCGATGCTGAAACTCTGACGAGCCTGAATCTCCACCTTGTGAGAGAGGTCGGCGGCCGCCTTCTCGATGAAGCGCGGCTCGATGAGCTGGGTCACCACCACGGTCATATGCGACACGATCAAGGCCTCCTTGAGTCAAATGACGTAGAGCACGCGCTCGTCCTGGTGAAAATCCTGGTAGATCGCCTCAAGCTGGGCCCGGCTGGTGGCCTGAATCATCACCGTGACGGCGGTGAATTTGCCCCCGCTCGAGCTGCGACTCGAGACTGCCGCCTCGTTGAACCCCGGAGCGTGCCGGCGCACGATGGCGGCCACGTGCTCGGCGAAGTCGGGGGCCGAGTTGCCCATTGCCTTGACGGGGAAATCACATGG
The DNA here is from genome assembly GCA_021404945.1 of bacterium CPR1. Classification (GTDB taxonomy): domain Bacteria; phylum Vulcanimicrobiota; class Xenobia; order Xenobiales; family QWHO01; genus QWHO01. Next base: position 12,041 of record QWHO01000035.1, on the reverse strand, counting down.
GAAGGACAAGATCTCCTGCGCGTCCATACAGGATAGTTCCAGCCAGTGCAGGGAAGGCCCTGCCGAGATCAGAAGGGCTGCGGCGTGAGACTTGCTCCTGTGGCCATCCTGCTCATTGCCCTGCTCTCCGGCGCTGCCGTCGAGCACCTGCTCGGTCTCAAGCTCGAGGCGGGTCGGGCCGATCTCGAGGCCGCCCAGCAAGAACTGAGCGAATGGGCGCGGCAGCACCCCGAGATCAAGACATTGGAAGAGACCCGGGCCCGGGCCGAGCGCAGCGAGCTGGCCCTGGGGGCTCTGCGCGAGACCCCGGTGATGGCTGCCGGCCAGTCGCTGCTGCTTGCGGCTATCGACTCCCTGGGAACCGACCTGACGCGCTTCGGGTATGAGGGCGGCACCCTGATCGTGCAGTCGAAGAACCTCGCCCGCGCCAGGGAGCGGCTGGAGACCGTGCCCGGAGTGACCGGGCTGACCGAGTCGGAAGGTCAACTCGAGGGAGTGCTCAACCAGTGAGCCTGGCTGCCGTCGTGGCCTCCTGCCTGCTGCTGGTGGCCGGCTACTTTCTGAGCTGGAGCGACAAGCTTCAAGAAATTGAGATGCTCAGACAGCAGGCCATCGAGCTCCGCCAGCGCCCTCAAAAATGCCAGTCCGATCTGGCCGAGCTGCCGGCGCTCACCGCTCGAGCGGCCGAGCTCGAGGCAAAGGTGCAGGCCCTTCGTCAAGGGCTCAAGCTCCAGCCTGACCCGACCGCCACGTCAGCGATGGCAAAGAAGCTCCAGCAAGAATGGCGGGGGTTGCTGAAACGGCCCGGCCTGAAAGTCTCCATCACCGTTCAAGACATCCTGGACGAAATGAATTACGGCTTGAACCCCTCTGTTTCGGTGAAGTTGCAGGCCAGCGGACCCAAGGACGAGCTCTTTCGCTTGCTCGACGGGCTGCTTCGGCAAGCTCGCCCCACCAGGCTGCGTCGACTCAACCTGGAGTGTGGCCCGGACCGGGGCCAGGCGGCAATCGAGGTGGAGGTCTACTACAGCCCCGGAGGCTGAGCGGTCGCTGGCCGATCTCAGAGCGGCAACCGACTTTCAGGCCAATTTCAGGTCCGAGGCCTACCGTCGACAGGGGCGTCTTGCCTGGCATTTTCCGCGAAAGGCCACCACACCACCATGAACCTGCACCCGATCGACTGGCTCATCATGCTGGTGTACTTCGTTTTCGTGCTGGGAATCGGTTTTGTCCTCAAGCGCTTCACGAAGACCAGCAAGGACTTTTTTGAGGCGGGCAAGTCTATTCCGGCCTGGGTGGCCGGACTGGCCTTCATCTCGGCCAACCTGGGGGCCCAGGAAGTCATCGGGATGGCCGCCTCGGGCGCCAAGTACGGCATCGCCACCAGCCACTTCTACTGGGTGGGCGCCATCCCGGCCATGATCTTCGTGGGTCTCTTCATGATGCCGTTCTATTACGGCTCGCGAGCCCGGTCGGTGCCCGAGTATCTGCGCCTGCGCTTCGACGAGAAGACGCGGGCCCTCAACGCCATCACCTTCGCCCTGATGACGGTCTGCTCGTCGGGCGTCTCGATGTACGCCATGGCCAAGCTGATCGAGGCTCTCAAGCTCTTCGACCAGCCCTTCGAGGCTCTGGGCATCGATAAGAGCCACATCTTCCTGGTCAGCATCCTGCTCTCAGCCGTGATCGTGCTCGGCTACATCTTCCTGGGCGGACTTACCAGCGCCATCTACAACGAGGTACTGCAGTTCTTCCTGATCGTAGCGGGCTTTTTCCCGCTGGTCTGGCTGGGACTGCAGAGCCTGGGCGGCTGGGAAGGCCTGAAAGAGCGCATGGTCGCCCTGGGCAACCAGGAGATGGTGCACACCTGGAAAGGCATGTCCAGCGCCGATACCAACTCGCTGGGGGTCGAGTGGTTCGGAATGGTCATGGGGCTGGGGTTCGTGCTCTCTTTCGGTTACTGGTGCACTGATTTTCTGGTGGTGCAGAGAGCCATGGCCGCCGACTCCATGACCTCGGCCCGCAAGACCCCCCTGATCGCGGCCGTGCCCAAGATGCTCTTTCCCTTCCTGGTCATCATGCCCGGGCTGATCGCGGTGGCCATCACCCCGGTGGCCACCGGAGCCCCCGACCAGACAGCCGCCATCTCGCAGGCGGGCGGTGCTCCCCAGGTGGGCATCATCCCGAACAAGCTCAATCCGTCCACCGGCCAGCTTGAGCCCGACTACGACATGGTCATCCCGACCCTGCTCTTGTACTTCTTTCCCGCCGGCATGCTGGGATTGGGCCTGACCGCCCTGCTGGCCTCGTTCATGTCAGGCATGGCCGGGAACGTGACCGCCTTCAACACCGTCTGGACCTACGACATCTACCAGGCCTACCTCAAGAAGGAGGCCTCCGACGAGCACTACCTGTGGGTGGGACGCATGGCCACCGTGTGGGGCATCGGCCTGAGCATGGTGGCGGCCTACCTGGCGCTCCAATTCAACAACATCATGGAGGTGCTGCAGCTGGTCTTCGCCTTCGTGAACGCACCTCTCTTCGCCACTTTCCTGCTCGGCATGATCTGGAAACGGGCCACCGGGAACGGCGCCTTCGCCGGGCTTGTGTCAGGCACCCTGGCGGCCTTCTTCCACCACTGCCTGACCCTGCCGGCCGGGGCCGTGCCGGGCATCAAGGGTGGCCTGCTGGGCGTGCTGCACACCTATCCCAACCCGATGGCCCAGACCTTTTACACCGCCATCGCGGCCTGGACCACCTGCTTCGTGGTCACCATCCTGGTCAGCCTGGTCACGAAACCACGCCCCGACGAGGAGCTCAAGGGCCTGGTCTACTCGCTCACCGAGCGCCCTGCCGAAGGCCACCTGGCCTTCTACCAGAAACCGGCCTTCCTGGCCGTGCTGGTGGGTATCGGCGTGATCTTGCTCAATCTGGTTTTTTACTGACAGAGGAGGAAAGATGGGTGGACTGGACATTCGCGTTCCCATCGGGCTGATGTTCCTGGTCAAGGGCCTGCTGCTGGCCATTTACGGTTTGATGACGCCGCCCGAGACCTACGTCAGGTCGCTGGGCGTCAATATCAACCTGATCTGGGGCGCGGTGCTCATCGTGTTCTCCGTGGTCATGCTGTTCCTGGGCCGTAAGGGCTTCAAGCTGGCCCCTGAAGAGTGAGCCTCACTTGAAGGTGAAGGAGTAGCGCTCGAGCTTGATGCGGTTGTTGCTCAGGTCCTTGACGACATCGTCGAGATAGCGCGGGTCGTAGGTCAGGTTGACCTCGTTGGTGCCCTCCACCACGATCTTGCCGCGCCGGGCCACCACGGAGCCGGTGATGTCCAGGCTGCGGGTCACCCTGGCGTCGCTGCTGAGGGGGCGCACCACGAAGTCTCGCTCGGCGTACACCAGGCCACGAAAAACGGTGTTACGCAGGGTATCGGTGACCGTGTCGGCCTCGTAGGTCTCCTCGGGCACGTTCAGGACGACGTCCCGCTCCGACATCAAGGCCAGACCGCCCGTCTCCACCCCGGTCCCCTCGGCCACCAGCGTGCCGTTCAGGGTCAGGTCGTCGTTGGCCAGGATGGCGCCTTTGCCGGTCACCTGGCGCAGGTCCACCTTGCCCGTGGCCCGGATCGAGGACCCGCTGGTGCCGTCGCCCATGATCAGCAGGGCATCCTTGGAGCCCTCCGGGACCTCGTAGTCCCCCACGTCGATGCCTTCGGGGCCCTCCTGCACCGTGGTGCGCTGACTGCGGCGCTCATAGCGCAAACCGAAGCCTCCCTCCACGTTGACCCGATAGTTCTGCTGCACCTGAACGGTGGCGTTCCAAAGGTCGGCCTGGACCCCCGGGGCCAGCATGGCCATGGGAGGCTCCCCCGAGAGAACCTCGGAGGCCGGCACGTTCTCAGCCAGGCTCTCTCCGCCGAGCTGGGTCACCACGGCGCCCCCGATGCCCGGGAGCCAGGTGCCTGTATTGGGGGGGATGTAGATGTCGGTGTCGCTCCACCAGACCTTCTCCACCGCATCGGTCTCGGCGTTGCGCCGCACGATGGCGGGCACCGTGATGCGCAGGTTCTTGCGCTCGGAGACCGGGATCCCTTCCGAGTCCGTGTAGGTCACCTGAACGGGGATATTGACCTTGGTGGTGGTAAACACGTAGTTCCCGGGCGGCAGGTTGGACTCGGCCCCGGGCGGCAAATTGATGTCGGCGAAGTCCAGATTGAGAATCTCGGCCTTGCGCGGCGACTTGGGAGCCAGAAACCCCTGCGAGTCCTGCCTGGCCTGGGCCAGAGCCTCATCGTTCTGCCCCAGGTCGGTCGGACCGGAGCGCACCGTGTTACGCGCCAACGCGTGGCCGTAAGGCGGACGCTTGGTGGGCGCGGTGTCGCCCGTGTGCCGAAAGCGCACATCGCCGGCCCGGTTGACGCGAGGCAGGTTGATGTCTCCGTTGGACTTGATGAAGTTGCGCATGGGATCATGGCTGTCGATGTGCACGCGCCCCTGGCGAATCTCCAGGTCGCCGTTGCTCAGGGCAGCCGAGTCGAAGGCCGGGGCCGTGTGCAGCACCACATCCGCCCTTTTGGTGGCCCGACCGGCCCGACCCACGATGCGCAGGTAGAGAGCATCGTCGGCCACTACCGGCATCCCGCCGGGTCGGGTGTCCGGGTCCGGGCTCCCCCCCGAGCGCGAGGAAACCGGGAGATTGTTGACAACAGTCAGCTCGAACTTCATGCGCGTACCCTGGATGCTGAAGAAGAGGCGCGAGGGCTCGATCAGATCGCAGCTCAGCGTTCCATCGAGAGCGGTCCCCGTGGGTGGAGCGGCGTCATCGAGCCCATTGAAGGCGTCCTTCCCCCAGCTCTTGTCGTGCTCGATGCGGTAGAGAGCATAGTTGTAGCCGCTCAGGCAAGCCTGCAGGGCCTCGGACTGCTCCATCGAGCTGGCCAGCAGGCTGAAGTTCTGCTGATTGAGGGCCACGAAGGCACCCAGCATGGTGGTGATGACGCCCAGGATGGTGAGCACGAGAAACAGTGCTACGCCCTGACGTGATTCTCGCATCGCAGATCCTCTCAGCTCAGATTTGAGGCCAGGTGTTGGCCGGCTTGATCTCTTGAAGGACTTCTATGCTGTGCAGGTCGCGCTCGATTCCCGTGGCCCGTTTCTGGGGCGGGTTGCGCAGGGACAGACGGATGGAGACTGACTGGGTCAGAGGATTGTCGACCAGCTCGAATTTCCAGAGACGGTCCGTAAGGATCTGCGAGCGCACCTCATCGCTCTGCAGCGGCTCCCCATCGCGGATCAGGCTTTCGGGGGAGCTGATGAAGGTGGCATACTCGAACGCCCCGACCGGGGTGCCCCGAGGATAGCACACCTGACGAACCAGTTTGCCGGCCTCGTTGACGCCGTTCTGCTCGCGGCTGGCGTAGTAGACGACGTAACAGTTCCAGCGCGGTCGCAGGTAGTTGTCGAAGTTGGCCGGATCGCTCCAACTGTCGAGCGAGCATAGCGCCATCGCGTCGCGGGCGTAGCCAGCGACACTCTGGCGCTTCTCGACGGTGATGGAACGATGGTGGGTGGAGGCAAGATCGCGCTGCAAAGCGGCCATGATTCGCCGTACATCGTTCTGCGAGCCCTGCTGGTAGACGACCTGGTGAAATCCGGTCGCTCCGTAGACCAGGGTCCCCAGGGCCACCAGCGAGAGCAGGCTGAAGATGCCAAAGCAGACCACCACCTCCGGGAGGGTGAGCCCGCGCCGATTCAATCTTTCATCCTCTGGTAGTAGTAGATCGTCTCGAGCTCGACTTTCTGGACCCCCAGGCCCTGACGCACGATCGGCTGAGGGTTGTCGGGGTCGCTGGCCCACCAGTAGACTTCCACCCTCAGACGATACAGATCACCCATTTTCCGACCTCCGTCGGGCATGACCGAGCGCTCGTCCAGGGATTGCACCGTCAGGCGATTCCAGAACGTAGTCTGAAGCCGATCATCGGGCGTGTAGACCCCTTCTGCCAGCACCTCGCTCGGATCGGAGATTCCCCAGCCCGGCCCTCCGGGTGTTTCGGGCGGGCCGATCTGGGTCGCCTGCTCGAGTCGGCGCTGGGCGAAAACGAGCCCCACGGTCTGGTTGGTGGTCTTGCTGGTGGAGGCCAGCATCCGGGTAAAGACCATGACCGTGACCGTCACGATCATCCCCAGCAGCACGATGGCCATGACAAGCTCAGCCACCGTGATACCCTTCCTATGCCGGAGCCGGGCCACCCTGTAAATCGTAGCACCGAAACGGGGCAGGTTCCACCCCCCGGGGACCTGCTTGGGCGCATCCAATCCAGGGGCGTCGAGGGTTCCACCCCCAGGGACCTGCTTGGCGCATCCAAGCCCGACCGAGATCGGGCCTTTACTCAAACCCTCCTTAGCGGACGATGTCTTTCCTGGTGGAGCCCACCAGCTCGAGCAACTCGGCCTGCTCTCTGGCAGGGATCTTCATGGCCTCCATGGCGGCCTTGAAGTCGCCCACCATGGCGTCCCACTCGTTGGGGCGGATCTGAAGCCCCGCGTGGGAGCTGGCCATGTCACGACCCGAGTAGTGCTCGGTCCCACCCGTAAGCTGGCAGACCAGGTTGACGATGTGCACCTTGAGCCCGGGCACCTTGTTGAACGGCCTGGGCTGCAGAGCGCCTTTGACGTGCTCGTTCTGGATGATCAGCTCGTTGGAGAGCAGGCGGTCGATGAAATCGTCCACCAGAGCTGAGACCGCATAGAGCCCGCCCAGCCGCTCATAGAGAGACTTTTCCTGGGCCTGAGCCTGAGCCGGCACGGGCCGCAGCAGCATCAACCCCAGACAAACAAACAGAAACGCTCGTGACGACATCGGCATCCTCCCATGCAAACTGGAAGAAGAGCCCTTCGCTCAGGGTGCAGGGGGTCCTGTAAGGTCGGTTCCCGGGTAGTAATGCTCCAGAATGGCCGGGTACTTCCACCCTGAGCGGGCTCTTCCGGCCGCGCCCTCCTGGCACATGCCCACACCGTGGCCCCAGCCCCCCCCGTCCAGCTCGACCCTGTCCCCGACAAGCTTCACCACAAAAAGAGTGCTGTTCAACCCGGCTGCCCCGATCTTCCCACCGCTGGTCAGCCAGCGCACCCGATCCCCCCGTACCGTATAGCGGCACTGCTCGCCTTCCACCTCGAGTGCCTCGACCCGCCCCAGAGGGCCGCGCTCGGTGACTCGAAGGGCTTTCAAGCGACCGAGCCCGTGCCACTCGGCCTTGACCAGCACACTGAGAGAGGCGTTCAGACGCTGCTCCATCTCCTGGCGAGAGTAGCTCTCCCGCCAGCGAAACCGGCCGGCCTGGCGACAGCAGGCGTCCTCGGGAGGGTGCTCGAGGAAAGTCCTCACCGCCTCCTCGCTGGCCAAACTGCCCGGATCGGACTCGAGCGTGTCGGGGCGGCCGCGAAGATAGGCCGCCCCGCGACCGGACCAGACCCGGTCGGCGTCCTGCCCCACCCCGCCGCAGACGGCGTGGAAGGTGGCGTCGACGGGTTGGCCAAGAGAAGAAAGCACGCCGCCGTGGGTGGCCAGCACCGCCGCCGTGGTGCTGTCGGCCTCGGAGGCGAGTCCGCCGTAAACCTGGCAGTGCACCTCGTCGCACAGGTCGGCCCCGGAATGCGCCCCCCGGTGGGCCAGCGAGTAGCTGCGGGCCACCACCGCCATCGCTTTCAAGCTTTCGGCCGGGAAACCGGGGGGCACCTCGTTGGGCACCACTCCGGCCAGATATTCCTCCAGCGTCAACCGGTTGAGCACGCTCAGTCCGTGCAGCTCGGGAACCAGCACCACCTCCCCCCGATAGGCCGACCAGCGATAGCTGCCGTTGCTGCGAGTGATGCGCAACGCCGTGTAAGGTTTCTCCTGCAAAATCAGGGGTTCGCTGCTGCGGCGCAGCAGCTTTCCTGCCCGGTCATAGAGCGCCAGGGCAGGGGGCTTGCCCACCGTGAGGATGGCCCGCACCTCCCGCGAGCCCACTTTGATGGCAGGGACCTTCTCCTCCACCAGCACGTCCAGCCTCTCGCCCTCGGGCAGCGTCTCGCGAAAGGGCAGGGGGGGCGGCAGCTCGGTGTAGGGACCGGGCGCGAAGCTGCGCAGCGGAGAAAGCCGGGTCAACAGCTCGGCCAGCAGCTTGCGCACCTCGGGGGCGGCCGTATCCTCGGGCGCGAGCAGGTCTTCGGCCACATAGGTTCCCCAGTCGGTCTCCAGAATGGCCGGATCGCCGCTCTCGAAGCGAGCTCGCACACGGGCGTGGTCGCGAGGTCTGACCAGCATGGCGTTGCGCTTGCCCAGAAGGATCTTGTCCATGCGGTCGGGAGCGCCCCAGCGCAGAAAGTCAGCCCCCAGGACGTCGGCCAGAGCAAAGTTGTTGGGTTGCCAGGGGGAGCCGTCGGCCTGGCGATAGGAGGTCAGGGCGGTGGCCAGAACACGCCCTCCTTTGCGGCAGAAGGCGCGCACCGCCTCGGCATCGGGCTCGCTCATGTTGCGCACGTTGGAGAGCACCAGCAGCCCGGGCGCAAGATCCGCCAGACGCTCCTCGCCGATCACCTCGGGCTCGGCGCCCAGGCTGGCCAGAGTGCGCCGGGCGCATTCCAGCTCCCACTCCCCCCGCCAGCCAGCCTGGGCCAGGGTGGCCTGGCTGCGCAGCAGGTAGATCCTGTCCGTCTCGGGTCGGGGGGCGGCGCAGCAGAGCAGGCCCAACAGAGCTGTCAGGGCCAGCAGGCGAGCGCTCATCGACCCGAGCGCGCGGCCTCCAGGGCTTCCCGCAAGTCGGGATGGGCTGCGAGCAGCTCCTCGGCCTGAGTCGGCGTGAGCCCCCCGGCGGCCATGACCGAAGCCAGCCGGACGTTGCCCTGAGCCTGCTCGAGGCAGCTGGCGGCCACCTCCTGGCTGACCCGGGCGGCCTCGGCCACATTGCGAACCTGGCGCACCTGCAGCTTCTGGCTGTTGGGGCGCAGGTCCACCATCAGGTTCCCCAGCACTCGCCCGAGCCTGACCATGGCGGCCGTGGAGATCATGTTCAGAGCCATCTTGGTGGCCGTTCCCGCCTTGAGGCGGGTGGAGCCGGTCAGCACCTCGGCCCCCACTTCCAGCACGATGGGGAAATCGACCTCCAGGCTGAGAGGAGTGCCGGAGTTGCAGCAGATGGAGCCGGTGGGGACTCCCAGCTCCCGCGCGTAACGCACCGCGCCCAGGGCGTAGGGCGTGCGCCCGGAGGCCGAGATGCCCACCACCACGTCGCGCGCGTCCAGACTGAGCGAACGAAGCTCGGAAGAGGCGGCATCCGGGTCGTCCTCGGCGTGCTCCACCGCCCGCACACAGGCCTCCAGTCCGCCAGCCAGAATGCCCTGCACCATCTCGGGATCGGTCCCGAAGGTGGGCGGACACTCTGAGGCGTCCAGCACCCCCAATCGGCCACTGGTGCCGGCGCCCACGTAGAAGAGACGTCCTCCCGAGCGCAACTGCTCGGCCACTTTGTCCACCAGGGCGGCAATGGAAGGCAGGGCCTGGGCAATAACCTCCACGACCCGAGCGTCCTCCTGGTTCATCAGGCGCACCACCTCCAGGGTAGGCATCTGATCCAGGTTCTGCGAGTCAGGGTGACGCGACTCGGTGATGTGCACGATCTACCTCCGAAACTGCAAGGCCACCACGCCTCCCGCAGGGAGGTTGAGGCGCTTCTTGCCCTTGCGGTCGACGCTGGTGGTGGGCTGGAAGCTCTGACCGGTGCCGTCCACCGAGGCCACCACCCGGGCCAGGGAAGGGTCGCACTCGGTGACCACGGTGGCCGTGGCTTCGGGCTTGAGATTCTTGAGCAGGAGCAGATGCTCGCCGTCCTTGAGCTTGACCAGGCGGCGTTCGACCACTGGTTGCACGATGACCGCATCCAGGATGGCCGGTTGCTTCATCAAGAGACCCGAGAAACGGATCCCGAAGCTGTGAGGGCCCGACCTCAAGCGCCGGGGACCGGCCACGAAGGCCAGATCCACGAAGGAGCTGTCGGTGGCTCCCCCGAGCTGAACGGTGAAGATCTTGTCACCGTCGATGCGCATGGCCACCGAGACCAGCCCTGCCTGAGTCGTCTTGAGACAGACCAGGTAGAAGTAATACTCGTCCTCGCGGTCGACGTCAAAACGCATCCAGAACATCTGCTCGCGGCCAACCGTGACCAGTTTGCCCGGAAAGCCTCCCGGGTAGGTCACGTCCATCACGTCAAAGGCTTTGATGACCGCCTTGCCATTCTCGGCATCCATCACCTGGTAGCTGAAGGGGGGCTGCAGGTCTTCGACCGGGCGGTAGCGCTCGGCCGGCAGGCCCTTGAGGAGCGAGTCGGCCAGCTGGGCGGCCGCCTGCTCGGCCGGATTCGAGCCCGGCCGGGCCCAGCCCGCGGCCATTCCGGCCAGAACTGCGTAGACCGGTCTTCCGGTAGCCTTCTCCAGGCTGACCAGGTTCTCGATCAAGACCAGGGCCCCCCGACTTGACCCCCCATCCTGGGGCCGCGGAAGATACCCGTAAGCGAGCTTGCCGGAAGCCACCACGTGGGCCAGCATGCCCAACCCCTCCACCTCGGCCGACTGGATCAAAGCAGGGCTGCTGAGGTGAGTGCCGGCGGCCACCAGGGCCTCGACCTGGGGACTGTTCTGCAAGATCCAGGAGACTCCCGGCACGAGCTGGCCATCGGGAGTGGGAGCATAAGGCTCGAGCTCGGGACTGGGATAAAACGAGACGTGGGCCCCGTAGGGATAAAGGTGAGTGGACTTGCGCTGCAGCAGGACCAGGCCCTCGGCGAACTGCTGGATGATCTTGCGACGATCGGGGCGGGGGTCGAGCTTGTCCACCGCTACCCAGGCCAGCAACGCGTGCGCCACGGTATCGGACTGTCCCCGCAACCAGGCCGGCTCCTCAAAGCCGTGCACCTTCATCAGGGCTGGATAGTCTGCCAGCCAGGGGGTCAGAAACTCGAGCTCTCGCTCGGCCTGCTGGGCCAGGCTGGCCGACAGCGAGGCATCCTGGCCGGAGAAGTGCACGGCTCCCTCGCCCAGGGCGCGAGCCAGGACCGCTTGTTCCAGGGTCGTGGTCGGTTGCAGGCCGAGCAGGCCGTTCATGGCCGCGCGGGCACGCTCGCGGCCTTCGAGCAGCGAGGCCCGGGCCACCAGCACCCGGTCGGCAAAGCTCTCGCCCCCGGCCGCGCCGGCCGAAGCCAGCGGCAACTCAGCCAGGGCTGGGGAGAGAGTGAGCAAGAGGAACAGAACCCAATAGCACAGCTTCATGGAGGGGGGGCAGGTTCCACGGTGACCGCTGGGAGACCTTTCGAACGCTCGCAATCGCGGCCCGGCCGGCCCGTCCTCCAAAGGTCCGATCGAACAAAGGGGCTCAGGGCTGTTGCTTCTTGAGCAACTCCACCACCGTCTGCCACTCACCCTGCTGGTAGCGCTCGGCCAGGGCCAGGGGCAGTTGACCGCTGCGATCAGGCAGATCCACCCGGGCCCCGCGCTCGAGCAGCACCCGGACCACCTCTGCCTGGCCGGAGCCGGCGGCTCGGTGGAGAGCTGACATGCCCTTGTCGCGAGTGACCGCGTTGGGATCAGCCCCGGCATCGAGCAACATGACCACGACCTCGCGGTGGCCATTGCTGGCCGCCAGATGCAGGGGAGAGACGCCCATCGGGTCGAGCGCCATCACCTCCACCTTGTTCTCGAGCAGGTAAGCCACCACGTCCTTGTGGCCTTTCCAGGCGGCCAGGTGGAGGGGGGTGTTGCCCTGATCGTCTCTGGCTCGCAGCCTGGTCAGGTCCTGCCCCACGCAGGCCTTCAGCCCATCCAGGTTGCCCGCCAGGGCGGCCTGGTGGGCGGCGCTGGTCATCCCGGCAGGAGCGGCCGCGGGGGCGGCGGTCGTCTTCGTGGCGCCCGTTTTGGGCGGCGAGGTCTTGGGAGGTTTGGAAGCGGGGGGAGGTGCGGTTGGTGTGGTTGCCTTGTTGGTGTTGTTGATCTGATTGTTGACGTCGTTC
>QWHO01000034.1 GCA_021404945.1 bacterium CPR1 | reverse complement strand
TCGCTCTTGCTGCTTACAGCGGGTTGCCCCGCCGGTTGCAACTAAATCAACAGGTGCACTTCACAAAAACCGTTATCCAGTTGTCAAAGACCGCTTGCCATCTCTGGCGTGTCCCCATGCACGAGGACAATGGGCAATCTACCGTACCCGAGGCGTCCTGTCAACAGGGGATGCCCTCCAGGTTGCGCACGATGCGCCCGAAGTGAGGGAACAGGCCCAGTCCTATCACTTCTACGGGAAAGAATAGACGCAGTGGTTCCCGGTCATCAGGGCCCCCAGAGGACCCGCCAGCACGGCGCAGGTTATGTAGCCCGCGCGTTGCGTTTAGACCCCGGGGCACCTGAGGCGCCATGCGTTGAGCAATTCAGGAATTGGCGCGGCGCCGTTCCGCAGATTGTTTACACTCCGCGCTTTCCAGTTCTGAACCGGTCAACGCGCGAGATTGTAGTGCGCCACGCCTGTCGCTTCGCGCCATGCCTGGCGCACAAAAAGAAGGGCCCGAGTGATCGGGCCCTTCAAAAAATATCCCCGGCGGTGACCTACTCTCCCACCCGGTCGCCCGGGCAGTACCATCGGCGCTGGAAGGCTTAACTGCCGTGTTCGGAATGGGAACGGGTGTGACCCTTCCGCTAACGCCACCGAGAAACTTAACCTTTCATCGTTCTGAAGAAGGATACTAGAAACGAAAGCGACTTGCAACCGTGCATTTGACCGCTGCAGGCCACGCTCGCAGATGAACTGCGCGCCTAACTTGCATTATCCAACGAGGCCAGATCCGGCTCGAGGATCCAGTCACGAAGGAAATTGTGTCGAAGTCTCTCGACCGATTAGTACCGGTTAGCTGAATGCATTGCTGCACTTCCACATCCGGCCTATGTACCTGATGGTCTATCAGGGGTCTTAGCCGCTTACGCGGGGGAAACCTCATCTTGAGGTGAGTTTCACGCTTAGATGCTTTCAGCGTTTATCTCTTCCAGACATAGCTACCCAGCTCTGCCCCTGGCGGGACAACTGGTTCACCAGCGGTCTGTCCATCCCGGTCCTCTCGTACTAGGGACAGCTCCTCTCAAGTTTCCTACGCCCACAGCAGATAGGGACCGAACTGTCTCACGACGTTCTGAACCCAGCTCACGTACCGCTTTAATGGGCGAACAGCCCAACCCTTGGGACCGACTTCAGCCCCAGGATGCGATGAGCCGACATCGAGGTGCCAAACCACGCCGTCGATATGGACTCTTGGGCGTGATAAGCCTGTTATCCCCGGGGTAGCTTTTATCCGATAAGCGACGGCCCTTCCATGCGGTGCCGCCGGATCACTAGCTCCGTGTTTCCACTCTGCTCGACATGTCCGTCTCGCAGTCAAGCTCCCTTATGCGCTTACACTCTACGCCTGATTCCCAACCAGGCTGAGGGAACCTTTGAGCGCCTCCGTTACTCTTTGGGAGGCAACCGCCCCAGTCAAACTGCCTACCAGACGCTGTCCCTGAATAGGATAACTACCCAGGTTAGAACCCCAGCCAGCCCAGCGTGGTATCCCAACGGCGGCTCCGCGCGAACTTGCGTCCTCGCATCCCAGCCTCCCACGTATCCTGTACAGAACTGACCAAGATCCAACATCAAGCTACAGTAAAGCTCCACGGGGTCTTTCCGTCTTGCTGCGGGTACTCGGCATCTTCACCGAGGTTGCAATTTCGCCGGGCTCCCTCCCGAGACAGTGCCCAAGTCGTTACGCCATTCGTGCGGGTCAGAACTTACCTGACAAGGAATTTCGCTACCTTAGGACCGTTATAGTTACGGCCGCCGTTTACTGGCGCTTCGATTCAAGCCTTTGGATTGCTCCTAAGCTCTCCTCTTAACGTTCCAGCACCGGGCAGGCGTCAGCCCCTATACGTCGCCTTACGGCTTGGCAGAGACCTGTGTTTGTGTTAAACAGTCGCTCGGGCCATTTCTCTGCGGCCCCAGAGCGCTTCCCTCGTATGAAGTACACGCCCCAGGGCACCCCTTCTCCCGAAGTTACGGGGTTAATTTGCCGAGTTCCTTAGGAGGGATTACCCCGCCGCCTTGGTATGCTCTACCTGCCCACCAGTGTCGGTTTACGGTACGGGCACGGATGCTCTCGCTAGAAGTTTTTCTAGGCAGCGTGGGCTCAGTCACTCGGGGTTTCATGAAACCCCTGCCGTCACCTCTCGGGATGAGCGCCCGGGGGGATTTGCCTCCCCAGACTCCCTACGGGTTTGGTGCAGGACAACCACCGCCTGCTAGACCTACCCTTCTGCGTCACTCCATCGCTGATAACGAACATCCGTGGGGCCGGAATGTTGACCGGCTGTCCATCGCCTACGTCTTACGACCTCGGCTTAGGTCCCGCCTTACCCTGGGGGAAAAACTCTTGCCCAGGAAACCTCAGGCTTTCGGCGGAGAAGATTCTCACTTCTCTTTACGCTACTTATTCCGACATTCTCACTTCCGATATCTCCACCACTCCTTACGGTATGGCTTCACAGACTTACGGAAAGCTCCCCTACCACTGCATGCATCGCTGCACACAATCCGTCGCTTCGGTTCTCAGCTTGAGCCCCGTTACATTTTCGGCGCACGGAAACATCGACCAGTGAGCTATTACGCACTCTTTTAAGGGTGGCTGCTTCTAAGCCAACCTCCTGGCTGTCTGAGAATCCATACTTCCTTTACCACTTAGCTGAGAATTAGGGACCTTAGCGGACGATCTGGGCTGTTGCCCTTTCGACTATGAAGCTTATCCCCCATAGTCTGACTGCCGGGTAATACGCCGCGGTATTCGGAGTTTGATGGAGTTCGGTAACCGGTCAAGGCCCCTAGCTCTGTCAGTGCTCTACCCCCGCGGTTTAACGCCCGACGCTAGCCCTAAAGCTATTTCGGGGAGAACCAGCTATCACCAGGTTCGATTGGCATTTCACCCCTATCCACAACTCATCCGAGGTTTTTGCAACAGCCACCGGTTCGGGCCTCCGACGCACGATTAAATGCGCTTCACCCTGGTCATGGATAGGTCACCTGGCTTCGGGTCTACTGCAACGGACTCTACGCCCTGTTCAGACTCGCTTTCGCTTCGGCTCCGGAACCCTGGTTCCTTAACCTTGCCCGCTACAGTAAGTCGCCGGATCATTCTACAAAAGGCACGCGATCAGCCTGGACGAGCCATAGGCCTTTCACGGTTTGTAAGCACACGGTTTCAGGTTCTATTTCACTCCCCTCCCGGGGTTCTTTTCACGCTTTCCCTCACGGTACTTCGCACTATCGGTCGGAAGATCATATTTAGCCTTGGAAGATGGTCCTCCCAGATTCCCACGGGGTTTCACGTGCCCCGCGGTACTCAGGTACCCATCCAGGAGTCCGCTCTCTTTCGCTTACGGGACTATCACCCACTCCGGTCGGTCTTTCCAGACCAGTTCTGCTAGACAACGGATTTCTTACTCCTGGAGACACCTGCCGGTGCCTCGAAATGGGCCCTACAACCCCGGATGAACAACGGCGGCAGCCTGTCACGTCCATCCAGTTTAGGCTGTTCCCCGTTCGCTCGCCGCTACTAGGGGAATCTCGGTTGATTTCTGTTCCTCGGGCTACTGAGATGTTTCACTTCGCCCGGTTACCCACGTAAAGCTATGAATTCACTTTACGTTCTAGCTCCTGAAAAGCTAGCGGTTGCCCCATTCGGACATCTCCGGATCAACGTTTGCTCGCAACTACCCGGAGCTTATCGCAGCCTGCTACGTCCTTCATCGACGTCTTCCGCCTAGGCATCCACCATGTGCTCTTTCTAACTTCAACTCAAACTTCGTGTCTCGATCCGACGAGCCGAAAGGCCAGCCCGATCAAGCTTGTGAAAGCCTGAGCTTGGAGAATCTTACCCATTGGATTTCAAGCAAGCTTGCGCTTGCTCAGTTTGGCCATCACATCACGCCCAAAACCACTCAGGAGACTGGCTCCTGCGAGCTTTGCTTGCAATGTGACATGCACGACGAAATCGCTTTCGTTTCTACTATCCTCTTCAGTTGTCAAAGAACGCAGAAGCGAATTTAGCAGACCCTGAAGGGCCTGTCAAGACTTCGAGGCCGAAGGATGCCGGCACCCGGCGGCCGAAGGGTCTCGTGCCGTGCTGAACTTCCTGAAAAAGAAGGATGAGGACGGGCCGGCCGTCCAGGTGCTCGGATACCAGAATCAGGTGGTGCGAGTGCTCTCCCCGTCTCGCCTGTCGATGAACGCTGAGCTCACCTTGAAGCTGATCCTGCCCGACAGCAGCGCCATGCGGGTCAGCGCCGTGTTGCTCACGGAAGAGAACGCCCCCGGCCGGGGCGTGATCTACCAGGCCGAGCTCCAAGGTGGCCCTGAAGTGGGCGATGCGCTCGTGAAGCGCTTGCAAGCCCCTGCCCCCCAGGCCCAGACATCCGCAGCCGGCGAGCGTCGGCGCTGGCCCCGCGTTGAGCAACAGGTCCAGGTGATCTCGCGCCAGTTGCCCGGATTCGTGGCTATGGCCTCAAACCTGGCCGAGGGAGGGATGCGGCTACACCTGAGCGCCCCTGTGGCCGAGCGCACCGGGCTCCTGGTCGCCTTCGACGTGGACGATACCGCCCCGGCCCCCATCCAGGTACAGGCCGAGGTGGTCTACTGCCAGGATCATCGGGACGGATCCTACTGGGTGGGAGTGTGCTTCGTCGGACTCCCTCCCGGGCAGGAGAATGCCGTGGAGAAGCTGCACCGCGCCCTTCAGCAGATGCGCAAGAAGCCCGGGAGCAAGGCCTACTCCATCGAGCCATGAGCCTGGGTACCCGGCTCTCGCTGGTATTTTTCTTTCTCTCTGGCATCACCGGCCTGGTCTATGAGGTGCTCTGGACCCGCCGACTGACGTTGACCTTCGGCCACACCACCCTGGCAGTCAGCACCGTGCTCACGGCTTACATGATGGGCCTGGCGCTGGGCAGCCTGATGGGTGGCCGCTTCGCCGACAAGAAGTCGGCCGACCCGAGCTTTCCTCCAGGCCACTTCCTGAGCCTCTACGGGGTGCTGGAGCTCTTTGTGGGCATCTGGGCCCTGCTCTCTCTGCCCCTGCTGGGCCTGGTCGAGAGAGGCTACCTGTCTCTCTCGCATCAGGGCTGGAGCGGTACGCCCCTGCACCTGGCCTGTTTCGTTGGCAGCGTGCTGGTGCTTTTGCCTCCTACGGTCGCCATGGGGGCCACTCTACCCGTGATGAGCCGCTTGCTGGTGCGTCGGAACCAGGACCTGGGCTCACTGCTGGCTCGCATCTACGGCATCAACACGCTGGGCGCGTTCCTGGGGGCCGGTCTGGCAGGTTTCGTGCTGCTTCCCACCCTGGGCTTGCTGATCTCGCTCTGCCTGGCGGCGGTCGTCAACCTGGCGATTGGCCTGGCGGCCTGGTTTGTCGGTTGGCGCGAGGGTGCCCCCGAGTCAGCGGCCGAGGAACCATCCCAGGAGCCACCGGCGGCGCCCGGTCTGGGGTGGCTTTTGCCGGTGGCTTTCGGGCTGGCCGGCCTGACCTCCATGACCTACCAGATCGGCTGGTCGCGAGGGCTGGCGCTCTCGCTGGGCTCCTCGGTCTACGCCTTCAGCGCCATCCTGACCACCTTTCTGGCCGGCCTCGGGCTGGGCAGCCTGCTTTATCCGCGCATAGCGCGAGGACGCCATCCACGTCTGGAGCACCTGGCCTGGCTCCAGATCGCCGTTGGACTACTTGGCTCGGTCACCATCCCCATCCTGGGCCAGATGCCTCGCATCTTCTTTCACCTCGCCCCCAGCTTCGGTACCAGCTTTGGGGCGGTGCTCTCCACCCAGGTCGCCCTGTCGGCCCTGGTTCTGGGCGGGCCGACCTTCCTGATGGGCCTGGCCTTCCCCCTGACCAGTCACCTCTACACTCAGGATATGCGCCTGCTAGGCCGTTCCATCGGCGAGGTTTATGGGGCCAACACGCTTGGTTGCATCGTTGGCTCGTTTCTGGCCGGTTTCGTGCTACTCCCTACTCTGGGCACCCAGAACGCCCTCAAGTTGGCGGCGGTAGTCAACCTGCTGGTCGGTGCGCTGGTTCTCATGGCTGCCGGGCGGAACCGCAGTCCGGCCACGTCCCTGGTTCTGGCAGGCCTGGCGCTGGTAGCGCTTCTGCCTCGCTGGGATCCGGGGGTGATGGGCAGCGGCGTGGTGTTGCAGGCCCTGCGCCACCAGGGAATGTCAGAATTCGACCTGCGCCGCACCATCTACCGCCCCCCCGCCTTCTACAAGGACGGCCTGTCTTGCCTGGTCAGCGCCAACGTCTTCTCGGATGGCTGGCGCAGCTTTCTGGACCTGCGCGTCAACGGCAAGGTAGACGCCAGCCTCGAGCAACTCGATCGACAGACGATGTATCTCACCGGCTACATCCCCGGCGTGTTGCACCACGGACCAGAGGACGTGGTCGTGGTCGGGCTGGGGGGCGGCATGACCGTGGAGGCGCTGGCCAACCTGCCCGGGGTCAAGACGATCGACTGTCCGGAGCTTGAGGGCACCGTGCTCGATGCCAACCGACTCTGGCAAGACTACAACGGCCACGTCCTCGAGGACCCGCGCGTGCGCGTGGTCATCACCGATGGGCGCACTTACCTGCTGGGCTCGCCGCGCATGTTCGACATCATCGCCAGCGAGCCGTCCAACGTCTGGATTGCTGGAGTCGCCAGCCTCTTCACCCACGAGTTTTACCAGAGCTGCCGCGCCCACCTCAAGCCCCGGGGGATCATGTGCCAGTGGCTGCATGCCTACGGCCTTTCGCGCGAATGCGTTGGCTACGTGCTGCATAGCTTCTTCGACGTGTTCCCCAACGGGGCGGTCTGGCAGAGCAATTTTGGCGACCTGATCCTGATCGGGTCCAATGAGCCCGTGCAACTCGACCTCGAGCGGCTGCGCCAGCTCTACGACCAGAGCCCGGGCATGCAGCGAAATTTCTTTGCCATCGACCTGTTTCGGCCCGAGGAGTTGATGGGGCACTTCGTGATGACTCGAGAGCAGGCGCTTGATCTCTTCGGGCAGTCGCCCTTCAACACCGACGATCTGCCGCTACTCGAGTTTCACGCCCCCTTGCGCCTGTATGACAAGCGCAGCGAGGTGGCCAACTTCGAGCTGATGCGCCGCACCAACAACGGTGCCCTGCCACCCGGCGTGGCGGTGACCCCCGAGAACCTGCTACTGGCGGCTCATGCCTGGCTCAACCTGGGAGATACGACCCGGGTGGGCGAGTTCCTCAAGATTTTTCCCAATGCGCTCCTGGAGGCTCGCTGGCTGGCCGCATCCAACGCGCCCGCCCCCGAGGTGCAGGCGGCTTTCCTGGCTGCCCAGAGAAACGGTGAGCTGGGCGCAGGAGTGCCTCCCTGGCTGTACGCCCGCTGGCTCTTACTCAAGCGCGATTACGCCGCGGCCCTGCCCTGGTTGGAGAAAGCCACCCAGGACCCGCCCCCAGGCGGAAGGCTAGAGATTTTGTATTGGCTGGGGGCCAGCCTCATGGGCACGGATCAGCCCGAGCGGGCCGCTCAGGTGTTCGAGCAGGCCAGCGAGCCGCCCCTGGACAGCCGGGCCTTCACCGGCCTGGGCCGGGCTCTGCTGCGCCTGCGCCAGCCAGAGCCGGCTTTGACGGCCCTCAAGCACGCCATCGAGCGCAATCCGGCCGACATCGAGGCGTTCCTGGCCACCGGTGAGGCTTTGACGCGCCAAAAGCGTTATCCAGAGGCGGCCGAGGCCCTCCACCAGGCCTACCAGCTGATGCCTGACCACGCCGACTTGCTCGTGGCGCTGGGGGTGCTGGCCCTGCACCAGGGTCAACTCGAGGAGGCCATCGGGCGGTTTCGGGCGGCGGCTGAGCTGCAGCCGGCCCATCCGGTGGCCCGCAAAGCCCTGACCGAGCTGGGTCAGCCTTTGCCGCCGGTCACTCGTAGCCCAGCGAGCGCAGCCAGTCCGGGCGCTCCCGCCAGTCCTCCTTCACCTTGACCCACAGCTCCAGGAACAGCTTGCTTCCCAGCAGCTGCTGCAGCTCCTCGCGCGCCTGCTGGCCAATCTTCTTGAGCAGCGCGCCGCCTTTGCCGATCACGATGCGCTTTTGGCCCTCGCGCTCGACGTAGAGGTTGGCAGCCACGTACACGGTATCGGCCTGGGTGCCGGGGCGCATCTCCTCCACCTGCACGGCCACGGCGTGGGGGATCTCCTGGCGGGTGTTGAGCAGCACCTTCTCGCGGATGACCTCCTCGATCAGCAGGCGCTGGTTCTGGTCGGAAACCTGCTCGGGCGGATAGAAAGGCGGCCCGGGCTGCAGTCGTTTCACCACGGCCTGGAGCAGCCTGGGCAGGTTCTTGCCGGTGAGGGCAGACAGGATCACCGATTCCACGAAAGGGGCCAGCTGAAGGTAAGCCTCCAGCGCTTCCTCCGGGCGTTTGGCACGGTCGAGCTTGTTGCCTACCAACAGGCAGGGTGCCCTGGTCTTGCCCAACAGGCTGACCGCCTCGCGGTCGGCCTCGGTGGGAGGGTGGGTGAGATCCACCAGGAACAGCACCAGATCGGCGTCCCGGCCCTCGCTCTGGGCGGTGCCCACCATGCGCCGGCCCAGCTCGTGGCGGGCTTCCGAAAGCCCCGGGGTATCCACCAGCACGACCTGGTAGCCGGGGCGATGCACGACGCCAAGGACTCGGCGCCGGGTGGTCTGGGGTTGGGGCGAGGTGATAGCCACCTTGGTGCCCACCAGGGCGTTGAGGAGGGTGGATTTGCCCACGTTCGGCTTGCCCACCAGGGCCACGAAGCCGCTCTTGAAGTCGGTCTTCACCCAAACACCCGATCATAGACGGCCCGGGAGAGCCGGGCCAGGGCCAGGTCGACCTCCCAGGGAGGGCCGCCGCTGCGGGTCAACAGGGCCAGCGAGTAGCGTCCGGCCACCACCCCCGCGTCATGACGCACTCCCTCGAGCTCGCCCGTCTTATGGGCCACCTCGGTGCCCTCGGGCAGCATGAGGGGGATTTTTTCACGGTACTGCTGGCGCAGCAAGATGGCCCGGGCCTCGAGACGGGCATTGGCGGCCTCCAGGCAGAGAGCGGCATCGCGGGCGCTCATGAAGTTATCTCTCTCGCCGTCGGCCGGCTCCATGAAGCGTCGCCCAAGGCGGCTTTGAGTCATTCCCAGGGCCCGCATGCGGGCGTTGACAGCCTCGAGCCCCAACCGGTCGAGCAGAGCGTTGGACGCAACGTTGTCCGAAACCACGATCATAAGCCGGCAAAGATCCACCAGCTTCAGCCGGGTCCCGGTGGAAATCTCTTGCAGCACACCGGCCCCCCCGACGCGGTGGCCCTCCTGTAGCTCGAAGGGTTCTTCCAGGTCGATCCCGCTGTCAAGAAGCTCGAGCATGATGGGAACCTTAATCAGGCTGGCGGAAGGAAAGCGGACATCGGCCTGGGCTCCCCAGCACGTTCCCTCCACCAGGTTGCGATAAAACACCGCAGTGTCGGCGGGGACTGCCGCCACCAGGTCGACCAGATCAGTCGGTGGCGTCGCGCAGAAGGTCGATGACATAGTCGCCCAGCAGGCGCACCTGCGACGGCGTAACCGAACCGAAGCGGATGCTGGTCAGATAGCCTTCGCTCTCGTCTTGCTTGCGGGTCGAGATGATGGTCCCTTCCAGGTCGAGCGGTTTGAAGCGCTTGTAAGGTCCGACCCGAAGTCGCAAGCTGGAGCCGGGCGCATAGGAACTGGCCGACTGCAGCAGCGCCCCTCCCACGCCCAGGTTGAGGATCGTGCCCGGGATGGTGGTCTGGCCATCGCGCATTTCGCCAGTGATGGAGGCGGGGGCGCGAATCGCCTTGCGGCGCGTGTAGATGGCGCGCTCGTCGAAGCCAAGCTCCTTGAGCAAGAACTTGACCCAGGAGCGACGCATGTTGCCTGGAGTGTCGGCATACTGAACACCCACCTCAAGATTGGGGCTCTTGGGCTTGCGTCGGCACCAGCGCACCTCGCACAGCACGTGCTCATTGTCGAATCGATGCGACGGCTTGGGATGGTGCACGTAGAGCGAGGAGCCGCTGCGCAGGCGGTCACGCATCTCCAGGCGCATGCCGTACAGGCCGACATCGATGACCCGGGCGGGCATGGTGCGATCGCCCACGATGGCAGTGACGTCGTAGCTGCACTTGAGCCGAATCAATCGACGGCGCTCCTCGGGCGTTTTGCCGCCTCGGCCCTGGAACAGGGCCATCAAGCCGCCGATCAGATCTTGTAGCGCGTTGAGCATGTTGCCACCTGCCGCCCGAGAGCACCTCGGGATCCCATCCTCCAAATTTTTTTCAAGAAACCTCGGGAAGGTCGGCTGCCCGAACCCCGGACACGACCTCAAAGTGCAGGCGAGCCCGTTCTTCGCCTTCTAGAAGACACACCACGGCGTAGCGCCCGGGGACGTCGAGCCTCAGGTCGAAATCACCCGAGAACTGCCAGCGCTGCTCGCGTCCCGGGGTCAGCCCGGGCAGGCGTCCCACTTCGAACTCCGCCCCCAACGACTCGAGCACCTGGCCATCTTCCGTGATGAACTCGATGGCGAACTCGTGAGTGATCTCGGTTTCGTGCCAGGGGACTCGAACCGAGGCGGCTACGGCACAATGTTGCTCAAGCGGGAAGCCAGCGTGCACCGTGAGTCGGTCCCAGCCGCCTCCCAGCAGGTAGAGCTTGTTTCCGACGACCTCAGCGGCGTCGGCCAGGATCAGCCATTCAATTTCCATCGGTAGGCGGGCAGCCTTCGTCGCACTTTCAAGGATCCCCTGGCAGGGGAATCTTTTCTGGAGGGGGCCGGTTTCAGGGGGAGAAACCTTCAGGAGGGTCGCCCGGCGACCGTCACAACATCATCGAGGTAATGAGGCTTGCGAAGAGTTCTGTTGCTCCTGCTCCTGGTTCTGGTGTCCCTTCCGGCTCGTGCCGAGACGCAGGAGGTTCAACCGGGTATCTTCGTCTCGGGGGTGCCCACCGAGCAGTTCGTCCACTTTGCCGCTCCCGATGGGGGAGGGCGCCAGCAGCAATCCAACTGGTGCTGGGCGGCCTGCATCCAGATGGTGCTCAACTACCACGGGCTGTACGTTTCCCAGCAAGACATCGTGGCCCGGGTGTACGGCCATCTGGTGGACCGTCCCGCGCATCCGCACCAGATCCTCCAGGCTCTCAGCGGCTGGGCCCCCGACATGCGGGGCCGCTATTCGGCCGTCCACGCCGACGCCCAGAACATCAACGAGATGACCGTCATCGACGACCTGCACCGGCGCTGGCCCCTGATCGTGGGCCTGCGAAGCCTGAATCCCGGCGAGCAAGGTCACGCCTACGTCCTGACCGCCGTCTATTATCAGATGGACGATTCCGGCGCGCCAGAGCTTCTTGGCTTCATCCTGCGCGACCCCTTCCCGGGTCGCCCCAGTCGCGTCGAGATGGGCGCTGACGAGTTCCTGGCCCGGCTGAGCTTCGCGGCCCGAATCTACGTCGAGCGTATGTAATTTTTTTCAAGGACTCCTCTGGGAAGCGTCGAAGTCAATCCCTATGGACTATGACTCCCCCGCCGCCAACGCTCAGGCTATCCTGCGCCGCAACTACTTCTGCGACGGTCACGCCGACACGCTTGCCCTGGTAGCCCTGAAAGGCTACGATCTCGCCGCCCCGGAGCCGGCCGGGCACTTGAGTCTCCCCCGCCTCCAGCAGATCGACCAGAACCTGCAGTTCCTGGCCATCTTCGTGGACCCCTCGGTGCACGGCTACCGGGGCTTCCTGGAGGCCCTGACGGTGGCCAGCGCGGCTCATCGCCTGGAGCTTCCCCTGGTCAGAAGCCGGGCCGATCTCGAGCGCTCGCGGCGCTCCTCCAGGCCTCAGTTCCTCCTCTCGCTGGAAGGCGCTGGCCCGCTTCAGGGCGACCTGGGCCGGCTGGAGATCCTCTTTCACCTGGGCCTGCGGGCCGTGGGCCTGACCCACAACCACGACAACCAGGCTGCCGCGGGCTGCGGCTCGCCCATGGCTCCCCCTCCCGCCGGGTTTCGCGGCCTGCGCCCCTTCGGCCGACGCCTGATCGCTCGCATGCACGAGCTGGGCATGGTGGTGGACGTAGCCCACCTGGCGCGCAAGGCCTTCTATCAGGTGCTGGAGGTGGCCAGCCGACCGGTCATCAACAGCCACACCTGCTGTGCCCGGTTCGTAGACATCGAGCGCAACCTGGACGATGCCCAGCTGAGGGCTCTGGCCTCCACCGGGGGTCTGGCCGCGGTCACCTACGTTCCGCGCTTTCTCAAGTCAGAAGGCCCGGTGACCAGCGAGGATGTGCTGCGCCACCTGGAGCACATGGTTGAGCTGATGGGGGTGGACCACGTGGCTCTGGGCAGCGATTTTGACGGGGTGAGCGAATTGCCCACCGATCTCGGCCATCCCGGGCAGGTCGTCAACCTCGTGGAGAGAATGCTGCGGTCAGGCTGGCGCGAGCCAGACATCGCCCGGGTGCTGGGCGGGAACTGGCTGAGGGTTTTGCGCCAGGTTCTGCCCCAGGAGTAGCATGGACCCCAAGTCGGCCACTCACATTCTCTATCACGCCCACTGCGACGACGGCTTCGGCGCCGCCTGGGCCGCCTGGCGCACGTTAGGCGACCGGGCCGTCTACCTTCCGGTCAGCCACGGGGAGCCCGCTCCCCAGCTACCCGTTTCGGCGCGGGTGGTGCTGGTCGACTTCTCCTACCCCAGAGCCGAGTTGCTGGCCCTGCGCGGGCGTTGTCAGGACCTGTTCGTGGTCGATCACCACAAGACGGCTCAGCAAGAGCTGGCCGGCCTGAGCTACACGATTTTCGACATGGAGCGGTCCGGGGCTCATCTTTCCTGGGAGCTCTTTCATCCCAACGAGCCGCTGCCCGAGCTTCTGGCTTACGTGGAAGACAAGGACCTCTGGCGCTTTGCCCTGCCTCAGAGCAAAGAGGTGACCATCGCCCTGCGCTCCCACCCGATGGATTTCGAGCTGTGGTCCCGCTTGAAGGTCGATGATCTCAAGCGCGAGGGGACCATCTTGCTGCGCCTGCAAGAGCAACTGGTCAACGAGGCCTGCGCCCGAGCTCGCTGGTCGCAGGTCGGCGGACATCGCGTGCCGGTGGTCAATGCCACCGACTTTCGCTCAGAGATCGCCAATCGGCTCTGCGATCTACATCCCGCCGCCCCCTTCGCGGCTGCCTACTACGATGATGAGCACGGCCTTCGCACCTGGTCACTTCGGTCGGTGGGCGACTTTGATGTCTCCGAGGTGGCGCGCACGCTGGGTGGAGGGGGCCACAAGCACAGCGCCGGCTTTCAGGAGACGGCCGCGCAGCAGTCTAGCTGAACTTCATGGGGCTCCCCACCAACAGCGGGTTGTGCCCGCCGGCGGGATCCAGAGCGTAGGCATAGAGCTCGTGCTGGGAGCCATCGAGATGCTCGCCCGGGATCTCGAACAAGAAGCCGTGGTCGCCCGGATAGCCGGTAGATTCGTTGACGTCCAAGCGGGGTCGATCCCCCCGAATCCCCCCCACGAACTCACCCCGGCCTGCCGGCCCGTCTAGATAGAAGTGCAGGTCGATGGACTGCTCGGGGCAATTCGGATCGAGCGTCCACCCGACCGCCAGGCCGTTGGGCTCAATTCGCTCCAGGTGACCGACGGGGGGGGTCGCATAGGGAACCGCGCCCACGAAGGCTCGGGGCGAGCCGGGAAGCTCGACCAGGCGCCCTCCGACCTCGGCCCTGACCACCAGGACTTTTTTCTGACCCGTGATGTGGTGCCTGGGGATCTGAAAGCGAAAAGCTCCGGGCCCGTCCTCGGGGCTGGGCGTGGCCAGACCGACGAACTGGCAGATCGAGTTGCTGTCCACGTACATTTTGACCGGAACCACGAGGTCGGGCTCGGCGGGGTCCCGGGCCCAGCCCTGGACCGCTCCGTCCGGTCGAATCAGCTCCAGATCGCCTTCCACCCGGGGAGGACCTTCCAACCCGGGCTGGCCGGGCAGGAGCGAGCGGGCCACCACTTCCTGGAATCCCAGCTCCAGGTCCGCTTCGCCGCGAACCGAGCGGGCCACCTCGCTGAGCAACACCGAGGCCATCAGAGTCAGAGCCGCCGGGTCTTGCTCGAAGGCCCCCAGAACGGCTTTGATGAGCGGATCCTGGCGATTGATGCGCGGACCGTCCCAGGCGCAGATCACGGGGGGCTCGTTGGGTCGGCTCACCAGGGAGAGGTTCCAGCGCGAAAGGAGCAACTCGGCCCGGGCATCTTGCAGGCGGCTCAGAAGCGCCTCCAGCTTCTCGAGAAAGCGATTCTCGACGGCGGTTGAGGCCGGCTCAGACCGGGCCGGCGGACTGTCCTGCTGCTTGATCAGAGCCTGCTTTCCCAGCAGGCGCTCAAGCGTCTCCAGGTCGGTTTCGTCCAGGCGCAGGACCTCCGGGCCGGCTTGATGACCGGGGCTGACCCAGGCCAGCGGAGCCCTCTGGCGCAGCTCCTTCACCGACTCGAAGCGCTTGCCGACTTGAAAGATAGTCAGCTCTTCGAGCCATTCCAGGTCGACCCGGGGCAGGGCGATCTGGCTCAGGCGCAGTGCCCGGGCGAGGCTCTCGGCCGAGCCGGTGGCCAGGTGGGCCCAGCCTCGCAGGGAGGAGCGCGAGCATGGATTGAGCCTCTGGCCCGCCAGCTCCGTGTAGAGCTCGGGCAGGAGAGCCACCCAGCACTCCATGGCCCTGGCGTAGAACGCATCTCGACGCACGCCGTCAAAGTCTTCCGCCGGGGTGAATGCGCCTTCCAGCACCACCTCGAGTCCGGTGAGAGGGAGAAGAAGTTGGAGCTCGGGAAGCTCGCAACCATCGACAATGAGTCGGACCAGGGGAGAGCCTCCACTCCTGCTCAAGCCCACCTCTCCCCGAAGCTGCTCAGCGCTCAGTGAGCGGCGAACGGCCATCTCTCTCCCCGAGATCACGGGCCTTGCAGCTCTCTTGCTCCACAGCCGTCGGTTGGTCTCACGGCGCCTGCGATTGTGGATGCGTCGGGTGACGTTGCGCACCCGGTGGCGAAGCAGCTTTCTCAGCGGCTCGAAGTTGGGCCCGTCATCCAACAGCACCAGCGGCATGCCTTCCAGCTCCAGGCCGGGATTACCCTCGCTGGCGCTGGGAACGTCGCCCCGCTCCGCCACCACCTGCAGGATCTGCTGCAGGGAGACGCTCTGGCAATCTCCCGTGGCCGTGGTCCAGAGGTTGAAATTGGCCAGCGCCTCGGGGACGACTTGCTCGGCAGTCTCGAAGGTGAGGATCTCCTGGCGCATCTGGGAGTGCCAGTCCCAGTGCTTGACCAGCAGCAGTGGCTGCTCGCAAAGACGGGCCACCGATTCGGTGCGGGCGGCCCGGTAGGCGGCCACCAGGCGCTCGTAAGTGGCATCCCGCACAATGGCGGTCTGGGAGACGTTCTCCAGCAGCTCGTCGCAGCTGAGCACGGCCTGAAAGGGGAGTACTCGCTCGGGCAGATCCACCCACTCGACCAGCACTCCGGCCCGAAGAAAGCCCAGACGGGCTCGTTCGAAGAGGCGGAACCCACCCCACCCCCCGAAGTTTTCCCCCTGGATCAAGACCGCTCCGTAGGGAAAGTACTCTTCCAGGGGCATTGAGATCAGGCTCTTGTTCAACTTGATGGGAACGGGGGCCAGGGCACAGTGCTTCTTCAGCAGGTCGCCTTCGCTCGTTTGTCCGAGCAGGCTGCGGAAGACCTCTCCCATGCGAAGGCCAGGGCGATCGCGAACGTGGATGTGGGTGTGGGTGCCGTCCGGTCCATGACCCAGCACGTCCGGCTTGCCAGGCCGAAGCTCCAGCCGGTTGCCGGCGCTGTCTATCCGGGCAAAACGAGGCTTGAGCGCCATGCAGGCGCTCAAGCCCAGGCCCAGCTGGCGCAGGGAAGAGTCCCCCCCGCTCTCCAGCATGGCCGCCTCGGCCCGGCTCAGCTCGTCGGCTTGAAACGGGGGGCCGTCAAAGCGCATGTGCATGTCGTCCGAGTCGATGCGGAAGGCGATCTCGCTGGCGCCGCGCATGACGGCCGCCTGCACCAGCTCGAGCACGTAGGCGTGCGGGTCGGCCAGTTGAAAGCGCCGCATCTTCTGGCGAGCCATCTCTTTGTCCAGGGTGAACTCGCCTTCGGCCACCGGCCGTCCTCCGACCATGAGTTGCTCGATCAACTCTTGCGACATCGTTGCCTCCAGGTCAGCAGGGCCAGTCGGGCATCCTCCTCGGCGTCCGGGCGCAAGAAGAGCTTGAGCAGGAGGTAGGCTGCCAGGCAGGGCTCCTTCTGGCTGACCTCGATCAGGGTTTTGACCAACGGATGGTCCAGGTTGAGCGCAAGTCCCGCCGGACGAGAGAGCAGCCCGGCTGGCAGGCGATCGAGCTGGCCGGTCGGGGTGAGCTGGCCCGGGACCGCCTGGCCGGCCACCCGCTCGGGACCATCAAAATGGGCCAACCGCACCTGGGAGACCCGGGCTCCGTTAGAGCAGGCCAGCTTCTGCACGGCCGCCCGGAGAGGCTCTGCCTGCTGCTCGTGCTGCCTGTCGGCCGGGCGCGGTAGGCACCAGCTCAGGGCGGCCGGCACCGGGGGCTGATCGAAGAGCGCCTCCAGCAAGGCCCAGGAGCCCTCGCCTGGCCGGGCTCTGAGCACCAGCTTGCCCTGCTCTTCCAGGGCCTGGACCAGGGGCCCGTTCTCCCAGGCCGTGAGGCAGGGCCGGGCAGCCAGGACCTCACGCAGTGAGACCTCGGCTCCCGCGGGAGTGCGAAACAGGTTGCGCTCCAGTCCCCCGGGCCTTTGGCGCGCGCCTCCCAGCACCTCCACCTGCTCCACCCGGAGGGGGTGCTGGCCGTGCCAGTAGACCCGAAACTCGAGCTTGCTGCCCTGGGCGGCCCGAAAGGCCAGGGAGAAGTCACGGGCCCGATCGGGGTAGGGGAAGTCCTCGCTCTTGAGATTGCGCGCGACCAGGGAGGCCCCATCGTACACGTCCACCTGCGCCACATCGCCCGGACCGTCCGCCTCACAGCGCAGGCGGAAGCGGGCCACTGAGTCGCCCGGCTCCAGATCGGTCACATAAGGGCCGTAGCAAATGTGGCAGCTGCCGTGCCGCCCCGGCACCGCCCGCCAGCTGTCCCCCTCGGCTTCGCCGTCGCGGTGGCTCAGGGCCGCGCCCGCCCACCGGCGCCTGAAGGGCCAGCCAAAGAGGGCTGTGGCGGCTGCGTAGTGCAGGCCTGCATCCTGGTTCTCGCGCAGGCGTTGCTCGAGCTGCTCGAGCAACAGGTCGGGCAACTCGCCCGAGGCGATCTCGCGCACCTCGGCCATCAAGGTGGCAAAGCGGGCATCCTGAACCACCCCGTCGCGGGACAGAGTGTGCTCGAGGAAGCGCGAGTCGATCTTCACCGCCAGTCCGGGCAGAGTGTGCTCTCTGGTGCTCTCGGCCAGCGTCAGGCCCCGGTTGTAGAAGCCGATGAAAGCCTGGCCATCCTCGGGGTAGCCCACCAGGATCGTGGTGCCCTTGTGGCTCCGGCGCACCGTACAGGGACCGGCGATGTCGAAGGGCTCGTTCTGCAGCTCGCCCTGGAAGAAGATCTGGCCGTCCACGTGCCGGCACCAGAAGCGAATCACTTCCCGGGAGCGGGCCACGAGCTGGGCGCACTCCTCGGCGGTGGCTTTTTTGTAGATGCGGATGTGAGTGCCCTCCACCGGCTCGTCGCGAGCCAGGCGCACGAAGGAGCGGTCGGCCTTGAAGAGGACCCGCCAGTGGGCGCCGTCGCGCGAGGTATCTACAACGACTGCGTCCGGATTCAGGGCGAAGACCGAGACAAAGCCGATGCCAAAGCGGCCGATCTTGGTCAGGTCCTCCTCCTTGCCGGAGCTGAAGAGCCGGGTCAGGCGGGTATCGATGATCTCGGCGCTCATGCCCTCGCCGGTATCGTCCAGGGAGATCACCATGGTGTCGTCCTGGTGCTCAACCTGGATGTCGATGCGGCGGCTATGGGCGTCCAGCGAGTTCTGGATCAGCTCGCGATAGAAGGAAAGCGGATCGGAGAACTGATGGACCAGCGTCTCCAGCGCTCCGCCGGCTCTGCACACCAGGCTGTCGGCCATGCTCCCCCCAACGGTCTCAAGGTCGGCGGACGAAGTAGTACATCGCACCCGTACCCCCGGTGTGGCCCACTTCGACGTAGTTAGCCTTGATTGCTTCCATCGCCTCGCTCGTAAAGTGGGGGCTGTTCTCCTTCCAGGTGAGCAGGATGAGGTCGAAGCGACGCTCTTCGAGCTGATCGGTCAAGAGCTTCTGGTTCCACCAGCCCAGACCGCTCAGGGCGCAGTAAGTGGAGGGGTCGCACAGCCAGCTGGTTCGCCCCAGGCAGAGGGGCAGGGCGGAGTACTCGGCCAGGAGAGGGCCCGGGTGTTGCTCGAGCATGTCCTTCAGGCGACGGGCTTGCTCGATTCGGTCTTGCACCCGGGCCGGGGTCCGCCCGCTCAGCACGGGCCAGACCTCCTGCTTGAATCGAACGCCGGCGGGCTCGAGATAGGTGCCGTTCAGGTCGCTCGTGAAGCTCAGCCAGAAGAGCTGGCCTGCCAGGAGCACGGCCACGGCGATGCGGGTGACCGGGTCGGGGGCCCAGCGCTTCACCGCCAGCGCCGCCAGCACGGCCAGGGCCAGTTGCAGCTCCAGGAAGTAGTTGTACCAGCTGAACATGCGCCCGCTCCCCAGCACGATTCCCAGGCTGGTCAAGGTGTAGAGCAGAAAGACGCGCTCGCTGCGCCAGGCCGGCAGGGCTCCCAGCAGGGCCAGTCCCATCAGGCAACCGGCCGATGCCGTATAGCCCTTCAGGTAGCCGGTCATCTGGTGGAGGTAGTAGGGGAGGGCATTGTAGCGAAAGAGCTGGTTGAAGAGCTGCCCCTGGGAGGAAGCGTTGAGCGACAGCAGGGGCAGACCGGTGAAGAGCACGCAGAGCAGGACGAGCCGAAGGGCCCGCAGCGGACGGGGCAGCCAGAGCAGAAAGATGGCCACGGGGGCGGCCAGAAACGACTGCTTGGTCAGGACGGCCAGCGACAAACAGAGGGCAACGGTGGCTTCCTGAGCCAGGGGCCGGCGCCAGTCCGGCGCGGCGGCCAGCAAGCCCAGCACGGAGAACATCAGCGCCAGAGAATCCACCCGGCAGTAGAAGCTCCAGTTGAGCGTCAGGGCGTGGCCCAGGAAGAGCGCCAGAAAGGTCAGGCTGACCAGCCAACCGTGACGTCTCTTCAGCGCGAAAGACGTGGCTGCGGCGGCGATCAGGGTGGCCAGGGCCGACAGGGCTCGGGCCTTGCCCAGGCTGGGATGCTCGCCTTGCAGCAGGCTCGCCAGGCCGATGTAGAGGGGCGTGTACAGGCAAGCCTGGAAGGGAGGCTCCTCCAGCGAGCGGTAGAGCGGCTCGCCCTGGTGAACCTGGTAGGCCAGTTGCAGCACCGGCCCCTCACCGAAATCGATCTCATACGGGCCGGAAACCATCAGGGCGCCGTGGACCAGCCAGACCAGTCCGTGCAGGGTTAGAGCCAGGACAACCAGGCCGGTCAACAGGGGGTAGCGAGGTGATCGCTGCCGAGGATTTTGCCTGTCCTTCAGGGGCGCCTCCCTACAAGCTTGCCGGCGCAAATTCCCGCAAAATCTTCAGCATTCCACCATCTACAGTCAGAGATCGAACAACTGGCCGGTGTTCGACGGGGGTGTGGGCGTGCTGCTCGGGGTCGCTCCCAGAACTGGCAGCCCCAGGATGTTGGTGCCCGGAGCAGGGACCAGACTGGGATCGAGGTTCGAGGGCCCGGTCACGCCCGTGCCCGTCCCTGCTCCGGTTGTTGTTCCCCCTGGAAGCTCGGCGCCCGAGGCGCCCCCGGTGGTGGCTCCACCGGGGGTCGCTTCTCCCGCGCTTCCCCCTGAGGCTGCTCCGCCGGTCGAGCCCGAGTTGGAGTGGCTGGCCACCTGAGGGGCTACCAGCCGGATGGGACCCGAGCCGGTGCGTTGAGGGCCGCTGGTGCCGGTGACCGACATCAAGGCGACCGTCACCAACGAGCCGAGGCACAAGATGATGACCCCGAAGATGGTCAGGATGCGTCCGCGTTTGACCAGCTCGGCGTCGGAAGCGATTTCCCAGCGTTCTGCGCGCGCCATGATTATTTCCCCACGATAAAACAGGCCGTCTGATAGGACGAGGTGTAGGACTGGCTGCCCTGCCCCTCTCGCGCCGTCACAGTGATATTCACCATGCTGGGCGATTGCCATAAGAAGGCCAGCGTCACTTGACCGTTCTGCTGGGCGCTGGCGATGATCTCCTGAGTCGAAGTCCCGGCCGTGCCGGGCCGATTCTCGCGAATGACATCCAGTCCCTGCACGCGGTAGGTGATGGTCCTGTAGTTGCTGGCACTGGTGCTGCTCCAGCCGCTCTGCATCGGGTCCCAGGCCCCCCCGGTGGTGGTCGGGTGCGGCTCGGTGAACACCACCTGGGCCGAGTTGGGAGCATTGGCATTGGGAGTCAACACCCCGGTGGGGGCCACTGCCGGGGTGATGCTCATGTATCCACGGGTGGGGTCAGCCCAGGGGATGGCCTGGCGCAACTCATTGGCGATGGTGCTGGTGATGAAGCGAGCATTCTGAGCCGCGTTGACCTTCTGGGCCACGCTGCCCCACTGGCGCAGAGCCATCTGCAGGCTGCCCACCGCCACCAGGCCAAAGATTCCAATGAGAAACAGGCTGACCAGCACCTCGGCCAGCGTCAGGCCTCGAAAGTTGGTTCGTCGCCGAAAAGATCCGCGTATCACTTTAATTGCCTTCTTTCTCAACGGTAGACCATGCTGGCGAGCTCAACCCGCCGCGAGCGCCCGAACTCGAGCCAGACCACTTCGACGTGCAACACCTGGGTGTTGCCGTCGGGCCCTGCGGTGCACCACCAGCGCGCACTCGCTCCCGTGGCCAGAGCAGGCAGCGAGACCGTGCCGGCGGCGTTGAAAGTGTTCTGGGAGATCAGGTTGTCCATGTGGCTCTGGGCGATGTAGAGGGCCTGGCTCTGCTTGCCGGTGGTCGAGCCCTGCTTGGAGGCGGCCGGCATGAGGCCGAGCAGGGCCAGGATGGCGACCGTCAGCACCATGAACGAGATGAGCACCTCGATAATGGAGAATCCCTTCCGTTGTAGCTGTCTCATCGCGCGCTCCTTACTGCGAGACCGTCACGCCCCCGGTCAACTGCTTGACCGAGATGGTGGTGGTGCGGTTGGTATTGAAGCTGCCCACCGTGATGGTGTAGTTGGCGCTCAGCCCGCCGGTCGACAGGAAGTTGAGGGTCAGGTCGGGTGCGCCGGTCAGCTGGATGCTGCGGTGCAGCCGGCCCGCCTGCTCGTTGCCCCCCCCGATGGTGCTCAGGGTCCAGGACCCTTCGGCGCCGCCGGTGCCGCTGACCAGGGCCAGGCGCACCACCGGGGTGTTGGCGGGCTGGCCGGCCGGGGGCATCCGGTTGGTGGCCGTCTGGCGGGCCAGGTTGATGGCCGACTCGATCTCCTTGGCGGCCTTGTCTTGCTCGCGGTTGTCGATGCCGCGCCGGCCGTTGAAGATGACCAGTCCCAGCACCAGGGCCAGCAGGAAGATCACCACCAGCAGCTCGACCATCGTGAATCCCTTGCGGGTTGGGCGCAGGTAAGTGCTCACAGCGAACCGGTGGCCCCCTTGTCGTTGATATTTACGATGTAGACCTCGCCCGTATTGGGGAAGTTGAGCGGGGGCCTGGTGATCAGCTTGTCGTCGTAGCGATAGTCTTTGGCGTAGCCGGTGGAGACCCGCGAGGCCGAGCCGGTGCCCACCGCACCGCGAGTGCGCTGGATGATGCCTCCAAAGAGGTGCAGCGTCCCGCGGGGGCTGCCCTGGTTGTACTTGTCCACGGTGAAGGATCCGTTCAGGGCCATCATGGTGGCGTGGATGGTGCGGTCCTGGCTGGTGTTGGTGCGGCTCTCGACGATGATGTCCTCTTTGGCCACGATTCCCAGCACGTCCTGGGCCATGTCCGAGTAGACGAGGTTGTTGCTCAGGTGCACGTCATACTTGCAGCCGACCGTGGCGCGGCCCTTGACGGTGCCTTCCATCACCACGAATCCGTCCACGTGAATTGTATCCGCCGACGTGTCCAGCACGATGGTCGAAGTGGTGAAGCTCCGGGCCGTCAGGTCCCAGTTCCGAAAGCTCATGGTGCCGGCGTCCCAGCGCTGAACCACAGCGCCGGCCGGGTTCGGCGAGCTGCGGAAGGTCATCTTGAAGACGGGCGGTGCGTCACTGGTGCTGATGGCATTGCCGTTCTTGGTGAAACTACTGGGTTTGCCGGTGCTCTCGTCAAAGACCATGTCGTAGTCCGCCGATGCGTTGGACGGGTTTTTGTAGTGGTTCGGCGGCAGGGAGCCAGGGGTGTTGATGGCCAGGTTGGCGGTATCGGGCGCGTTGGACTCGGCCAGGGTGCGAATCTTGTCGTTGTCGGTCGGCAACGGGATGACGGCCTGGCCGCCGGCGAAAGAGAAGTTGGGGCTGTTGTTCAGGGCCACAGGGGAGTTCTGGGCATACGAGCCGTTGCTCTCCGTGCGATGAAACTTGGTCGGGTCGGAGGTGGTGGTCCCGTTCGGATTGCGATACACGGGCGGCGGCCCGGCGGTATAGGCTGTATCGGTCTGGTTGGAGGAGCGCATCTGGTCGGAGAAGCGCGGGTGGCCGGCGATGGTGAAGTAGCCGTTGGTGCGCACCGGGCCCGTGATGGCGTCGTTGGAGACGAAGCGGATGATGGCTCCGCCCACGCCGATGTCGCGGTCGGTAAAGTAAGCATATTTGGAGAAGGGCTCTTGCTGGATGAAGGCCACCAACTGACGTTGGGCCTGGCGGGGGGGTTGTCCATAAAACCCGGTGGAGACGACCTCCCAGGCCAGCTGGGAGGTGCGAGTCGTTCGATTGTCGGGGTGCGGTCGCAGCACGACCGTAAAGGACGACACACCGGGCTCGAGCGGCAAGGTTGCGGTACCCCCACTCACCACCCAGCTGGTATCATTGAGCTGGGTCACCTTGGACATGGCGTAATTGAGACCGCCGCGAGCCGCGTACATGGCGCGCGAGCCAGCATAGTCTTGCATGGCCGTGCGCGACTCCAGGGTGGAGACGTTGACCGCCATAAAGGTCACCAGCGTGATCAGGGCGATGATGATGAGGGTCATGGCTAACACGAAGCCACGACCTCTCCTCGTCCGTTGCCTCAACATAGGATTTGTGACTCTCCTTTTCGGGTCGGTTTTTGACCGCTCTCAGACTAGCATTCCCGATACCCCCCGAATGTGGGGTATCTCACATTCACACCGCTCGCAGAATAGGTCCAAAAAGGCCCCTCGACCATCGGGCGGAGGCTGGAAAAAGTCTCTCGACCCATGGGTGGAGAAGGCCTGAAAAGCTCTATTTGGTGAGGAGATCGTGCTGGGCGGCGTAGAGCAGGAGCCCGACCCGGTCGCCATGCTCGACGCCGAGTTGAGCCTGACCGATTTGA
>QWHO01000503.1 GCA_021404945.1 bacterium CPR1 | reverse complement strand
GAGTGGGCCAGAGCCTCCCGCAGCGAGCGCCAGTGGCGGGATGTGCTGGGAGTAATGCAGACTCGCGAGCTGGACTGGGGTTACCTCGAGCGCTGGGCGGTCGAGCTGGGGGTACAAGAGGACCTGACTCGCCTCAGGCTGGAGGCCGGGCTGACCTAGGAGCGCGGCCGGAAACCCCCTTGACACAGTTTTCCGGCTGCGCGACGCCCAACATATTGTGCTAGAAGTCCGGCCGCCTACAAGTCAAATGGATATTCAAAATGAATAAAATCCCCAATAAACAGAATGGATTTAGTTTGGTTGAAACACTCAATATCTTGTGGTGGCGGAGGTTCCCTCCGCCACCACATGGGGGTTTGCGGCCGGAATTCTAGCGCTTGCGAACCCGCACTCCGCCTACCAGCACCGCCTCGCTCTCCTCGCGCAGGCGGGGGCCGAGCGACTCTAGCAGTCGTTGCATGGCCACCTCGGGCTCGGAATCGAGAACCACCTCGGGCAGGCGCTCGACCAGGGCCAGAGCCCGCTCCGGCTCCTGGTTCTCGAAGAGCTGGCTGAGCGCGCGCAAAGCCTGGACGGCCAGCGGTGCCGGCACCCGGCTCAAGATCTGCAGGGCCCGCGAGCGCTCGGAAGGCTGCAACTCGGGGGTGCAGGCCAGCTCAAGCAGGCCGTCGGTGGAGCGTTGGCCCAACTCGTCCAGGCAGCAGGTCTGCCCGGCGTCGTCGGTCAGGCTGAGGTTCCAGAAGTCCATACCGGGATATTCCGAGCTCGAATCGGTGCGCAGCATGAAGCGCAAACGCACGGTCTGCCCGGCGTAGGCGGACAGATCCACCTCTTGTCGGCCCGAGCCGGTGCCTGTGTATCTCGCTTTGCTTTCCCAGTCTTTCTTGCCCTCGGGCAAGACTTCCAGTTGCATGGTGTCGGCATTGCTCTCGAACTGGTAGCGGGTCTCGAAGGAAAGCCGAGCTCCCGGCGGGACAAGCGTGGGGGGCGACTCCAGGGCGGCTAGCTGCCTGGGCTTGTAGTTCCCGCCCGGACTGTCGCTCCAACCCCGCAGGGTGCGCCCCCAGTCGCCTGAAGGCTTCCAACCGGCCTGACCGAGGCCATCGCGGAGCTTGCTCAGGGCGGCCCTCCCGGGCTCATCCAGCGCGGCGTCGCGCAAGGCCTCCACCAACCTCTCGGGGTCCACTCCGAGAGAGCGGAACAAAGAGCATTCCGAACGCAGCGCCACCTCGGACTTCAGCTCCGGCAGCGACAGCTGCCCGATCTCATCCCAGCTCCGCAGAGAGCTTCTCAGTCCATTCAGGACCACCAGGCTGGCCAGCTCCTGCTGCCGCTCGGGCTCGGAGGCCACGGCGCTGATGGCCAGCGCGGAGCACAGCCCGTGGGTTTTCACCAGCTCGGTCAGGGGCTCGAGCGGTCCACCCACCCGGGTCAGCAGCTCCTCGTGCAGTGGGGCCAGATCCTCGGGCCGATCGCTGAAGAAGATCTGCCCCGTGGAGTCCTCCACCCGCAGATTGCGCAGCTTGAATCCCTGCCCCTCGGTGCTGGAGTCGGAGGTCAACTTCCAGCATAGCTCCACCCGAGCGTCGCCCAGGTCGCTCAAGTCGAGCTCTTCCGACCCCTGAGACACTTTGCCTGTATAGCTTTTGAGCTGCCGCCAGTCCCCCCCCTCCCTGCGCACCCACAGACTCACCAGGTCAGGGCCGTTCTCCAGGACGCAGTCATAGTCGAACTTCAGGCGAGCCCCGTCCTGACCGGCCAGAGAGAGGACCGGGCTGATCAGGCTGTTCTTGGCCTGGGGACGATAACGCCCTACCCGATTGTCGGCCCAGACACCTGGCTCGGAGCGCACCCATTCTCCGGGCTGCCAGCCGTGCAGCGACTCGAGCAAGCTCTCCGGGAACTGGACGCCGCGCAAAGCCCGGCTATCGGTCAGGCACCTGTCGAG
The DNA here is from genome assembly GCA_021404945.1 of bacterium CPR1. Taxonomy (GTDB): domain Bacteria; phylum Vulcanimicrobiota; class Xenobia; order Xenobiales; family QWHO01; genus QWHO01. The sequence continues at coordinate 2,274 of QWHO01000503.1, read as the reverse complement.
CTGCTCGGCTTGCTGCAGACGATTGGCCACCTGGCGAGCGAGCTGGAAAGCCTGCACCGACTCGGGCTCCAGGTCGGGGTAGAGGGCGGCGGTAGCCTCCAGGCCCACCGCCCGAGCGGCCTGGATCAGGGTCTCGGGGGAGGCCTCCAACTTCAACAGTCGCAGGGAATACTCGGTGGACAAAGCCTGGCTGAGCTGATCCATTCGCTCCAGACCCAAGAGATCGCGCTGGCGAGCCAGGTCGAGGATCTGATCCAGAATGTCTCGCCGGGCCGAGGCCTGGTCGGTGAAGACCAGCTCTCGGGGGGCGTCCGGCTGCAGGCTGGGGCGGGCCGTGAGCCGGAAGTCAGCCATGTCCAGGCCTTCTCCGTTGCCGGAGCTGTCTGACTTGAGACGGAAACGCAGCTGCAGCGTGCCCTGTCCGAAAGGAGCCAGCGAGACCTTCCGATGGGACCAGTCGCTCCGACCGGTGAAGCTGTGCAGCCTTTCCCACTGCTTGCCGTCGCGAGAGGCTTCGAGCAGCACGGAATCGACGTTGGGCTCCAGGTCAAAGCGAGCGCGCAGGCTGATGGCGGGGTCAGAGTAGTGGCTCAGGTCCAACACCGGGCTGGTCAGGGAGGCGTTCTGGCCGTGTTTGTAGCGACCCGGACTATCCGACCAGGCGCCATCCGCGGTGGAGTGCCAGCCTCCCTCCGTCTGCCAGGTGGGGCAGGTGCGCTGCACCAGCCGGGATACCTGCTCCTGGCTGGCAACGGGAAGCTCGGCCAGCTCGCGATAGACGGCCAGCACCGCGGACAGGTCGTCGGGGGTGGGACACAGCCGGCCGGCGGCCTGGAAGGTGCGCGCCATCGGCTCCGCCTCACCGCCCAGCTGCTCGACCAGCCGGGCGTTGCGAGCGCCGTTCCGGGTCGGAAGGCCCAGACGCAAAGCCTCGGCCGCCGAGCCAGTGGCAGCCACCAGCTGCTGCAGGGGCTCGAGAGGCTGGTCGGCGGCCACCAGCCGGGCCACTTCGGCGGCCAGAGCAGCGCGCTCGTCGCTGCGGTCTTGCTGATAGAGCGTTCGGGGGGCTGACTCAAAGCGGGGACGGCCCTGCACCACCAGGTGGCTCAGTCCGACCCCCTGGCCAGCCGTCGAGCTGTCCGAGCTGAGGCGGAAGCGCAGCTCTACCGGAGCGCCCTGGTAGGCGACCAGCGAGATCTGGTGCTCGGCCCAGTCGGACTTGTCGGTGAACTGCTTGAGCGTGTCCCAGTTCTTGCCGTCGGACGAGGCTTCCAGCACCAGCCAGTCGTGGCCCTTCTCCAGGGCGTGCTGGCAGCGAAAGGTCAGGGTGCAGTCGGTGACGTGGCGCAGATTGACGCTCGGCAGGCTGAGGTGACTCTGCTGGCTGTTTTTGTAGGGAGCAAGCGGGCTATCATCCCAGATGCCGTCCTTCTCAGCCCAGGTGTGCTGGGGCACGATCCCGGGCACGGCGCCCTCCAGCCAGTTGCGCAGGGCCTCCTGAGCAGCCGGCTCCTGGCGGGCCAGTCGAGCGGCCGCAGCCGGGTGCTCCAGGCGTCCCAGCCAGTCCACAAAGGACGGGTGAACAGCCAGGGGGAGGGCGTCCAGCTCGACGGCAGCCGGCTCCAGCAGCTCGGGCCGGCGCACGGTCGGGGCCAGTTGCTCGCGCGCCTGGGCCAGGCGTTTCTCTTTGAGAGCTTTGCAGAAGGCTTCGGGATCTTGACCGGGCTTCCAGCTGCCCAGGTCGCGCTCGTGCCAGCTAAGCGGCACCTCGGCGGCGCGAGCGCGATAAAGCTCCAGGGCATCGGTGCGATAGCCCTCCTCCTGCAACTGACGCAGGCCCCGGGCCAGCTCGGGCTGCTCCAGCGCCTCGGGGCCCAACTGGCCCTGCAGGTAGGCCAGCATGGCCACATCCTCCGGGCCCTCGAGCGACTTGCCTGCCGCGCTCACGCTCACCCCGGAGGTGAGCCTCAGGTAGGCGCCCCAGGCGCCCACGGGCTGGCCCTCGTGCTCGAATACCTGGCCCGAGCGCTCCAGCAGCTCCAACTGGCGGGCCAACTCGGGGCCGGGCAGACGATTCAGCTCACCGGCCTGAAAGGCCGTCAGCACGACCAGATCGTCGGGTCCGCGCAGGGGCAGCCAGGCGCCTTCCGGGGCAGCCCGCACTCTCAGGTCATCGGGGTCTTTGTTGAGCAGTGCCTGACCGGCCTGCAGTGGGGTGGAGGAGGTCCAGCCCAGCGAGCCCACCAGGCGCTTGCGCTGAAACTCGAACCCCCG
>QWHO01000502.1 GCA_021404945.1 bacterium CPR1 | reverse complement strand
GGTGGAAATCGGCTTCCTGGCTCATGGTGGGGTTGAAGGGGAGCTCCCACTTCGCCTTCAGGGTGGTGGCGTTGGTGAGCACCAGGATGGTGTTGGCTTCCACCGCATCCTCATAGAGAAGTTTGTCGATCTTGCCATCGGTCTGACGCGCGGCCCAGGCGTTGATCTGCTCGATGGCCTCAGAGGGCCGCCGGAAGTCGACCTGCCCCGCCTGGGCGCCAAAGTTCTTCTGGCAGAAGCTCTGGTAGGAGGGCAGAATGGGAAAGGCTCTGTCCACCCACAGGCGGGTGGCGGTGACCACCGGCAGGCGCAGATTGCGGGCGTGGGCGGCCGGCCCGTCCAGTGGGCCGAGCAGGGCTTCGAACTCTGCCCGAGTGGCCCCTTCGGCACCCTCGCCGACCATCAAGAGAGCGTCGGCCAGGCTGTGCGGAGCCAGGCAGAGATTGTCCGAGCCGGTCAGGTGGCGTTGCAGATCGAGCGAGAGGCGCCCCTCGGGAAGAGGAGCTGCGGCCAGCAGAAGCAGGGCCAGAATCAGAGTCCAGGGACGCATGAGGGAGTGGCTTCGCCCCGGTCGGGTCTCTTTCCCGCGCTCGCGAAGGACTGAGCCCGAGCTTCGGGGAAGCCTACTGTGGCGGGGAAACGGCAAAGGGAGCTAAACGATCGTGGCCTTCGAAGACAAATATCACAGCCAGCTCTTGCGCATCAAGATTCGGCCCGGATGCACCGCCCAGGTGCTCGATTGGCTGAAGGGGTTGATCAAACGACCCGAGGCTCTGGCGGCCATGCGGCGCGAAACCATGGTTATCGAGTCGGCTTTTTTCGAGCGGGTGTATACCGACGACTACTTGCTCTTCTACACCAAGGCCGAGAGCATGGACAAAGTGATGGAGGAAGCCTCTGCGGGCAGCGATCCCTTCACCCGCGAGCTCAATCAGTTCATTGCAGACAATTGGATGGAGGTTGTGCCCCTGGAGACCGTCTTCCACCTCGACCGCATCGAGGAGCTCAAGGGCACCGCCGTTAACCGCTGATGTAGTCGGTCCAGTTGCGGGCCAGCTCCACCAGGGTGCGCACTCCCACCCCGGTGGGCCCTTCCTGAAAGTACTTCCAGGGTTTCTCGCGCCAGAACGTGCCGGCGATGTCGAGGTGGGCCCAGGCAACCTTGTCGGGAACGAACTCCTGCAAGAAGAGACCCGCCGTAATGGCTCCGCCATATTGACCCCCCACATTGTTCAGGTCGGCCACCGAGCACTTGAGCATCTCCTTATATTCCATCGGCAGCGGGAGCTTCCAGAACGACTCGCCGTGGTTGCCTCCGGCCCGGGTGACGGCGTTGACCAGCTCGCGGGCATTGCCCATGAGCCCGGTGAAGGAGGGCCCCAGGGCCCGCGCGCAGGCCCCGGTGAGAGTGGCCAGATCGAGCACGTGGGTGGCTTTGAGAGCTCCGCAGCGGATCAATCCGTCGGCCAGAATCAGCCGTCCCTCGGCGTCGGTGTTCTCTACCTGCACGGACTTGCCGTTGGGATAGATCAGGATATCTCCCGGACGCTGGGCCTTGCCGTCGAGCATGTTCTCGGCCGCGCAGATTACGGCTGTGACGCTCACACTCGCGCCCAGCTTGCCCAGTGCCTCCATGGCCCCGAGCACCGCCGCAGCTCCGGACATATCGCCTTTCATCAATTCCATGCCGGCAGCTGGCTTGATGGAAACGCCTCCCGAGTCGAAAGTGACCCCCTTGCCAACCATCACCAGGTGGTGGGCCGAGCCCTCGACCGGGCGGGCCAGCCGGATCATGCGAGGGGGATGCTGCGAGCCCGCCCCTACCGCGAGCAAGCCCGTGCAGCGCTGGGCGGCAAGCTCGTCCTCTCGCCAGATTTCACACTCCAGGCCGTGGCGTTCGGCGATCTCGCTGGCTCGCCGGGCCAGCGTCTCGGGCACCAGGGTATTGGCCGGCTCGTTCGCGAGGTCGCGGGCCAGGTTGACCGCCTCAGCAACGGTTCGGGCCCCTTCCAGGCGCCCCTCGAGGTCGTCGGAGGCGGGCACCATCAGTTCCAGAGTGAAATCCTCAAAGCGTTTCTTCGGCTCGCGCCGGTATTTTTCAAAAGCATAAGCTCCGAGGATGGCCCCCTCCACCGCGCGGGCAGCCAGCTCAGAGCTGTTCAGGGCAACGGTCACCTTGCGACGGCCGGTTTCGGCCGCCAGGCGCAGCGCCCGGGCCGTAAAAGTTTTCAGGTTCTCCCAAAGGCTGTATGCCTTCTCGGTGAGGGTCGAGAAGACCACCACCAGTCCCACGCCTTCGAGGTCGAAGAGTACCTCGCGGCTGATGCGCTCCTGCTCAAAGCCAGACCGGATTTCGCTCAGCCGGCTTTCAAGCTGGGAGTGAGCGAGCTCAAAGAGCTTCTCGTTTGGGTCGACGACCAGCACGAGTAACTCGGTCTTCAGCTCGGACAGGGGTTGATGAAAGGTCGTGATCTGCATGGTCAGACCTGCTTCTGAGCTGCCAGGACTCCTCCTGTCAGCCTGAGAAGCCCGGGTAGTGTTCTATCTGAGCTTGGATGTGGAAGCCTCGGGCCCATTCCCTGGCCTCTTCAGTCTTGTCAGCGTGGGCGCAGTGGCCCTGGTGTGTCAGGGTAGCTGGAAACTGGTTGAAGGCTCGGAGCTCTATGTCGAGCTCAAGCCCCTTCCGGGAGCGGCCGAGATTGCCGAAGCGACAGCCGTGCACGGTCTGACCCGGGACTACCTCCTCGAGCATGCACTCGACCCGTCTTTGGCCATGGAGCGCTTCGCGACCTACCACGCGGGCCTTGTGAAGCACTACGGGCGAGGCTTGGGGGCGGCCTGGCCGGCCAGCTTCGATCTGCCCTACGTGGGGTGGTACTGCCAGAGGTTCCTGGGTAGGAATCCTCTGGGTCACAGCGGCTTCGACATCGCCAGTTACGCGCTGGGGCTGCTGCGCTGCTCGCGTAAGGAGTTGAGCCTTGCCATGCGTCGAGCGGGCATTCCCAAGCCCCGCAATCTGAATGCTCATAACGCGCTGGCAGATGCTATCGAGCAGGGCACTCTGCTGGCCGGTCTTTTGAACCACGCGCAGGGAGGCGGCCTTCCGGAAGAGAAAGCCGAGTGAGGTACATGGAGGTAAGACGCAATGCCGAAGACTCTGATCTTGTTGGCTCTGGTGGGGGGAGTGCTGGCCAGCGCTCCGGCGGGGGCGCAGACCCAGCAGAACAAGCCTTCCCCGCCAGCCACTTCCCCGCCCCCCGCCGAGGTGGACCCCAGGCTCAACGACGTCGAGATGCGGTTTATCAACGCCGAAGGTGCCATCTGGGTCAATCGCTCGGTCAATGATACCGTCTACTGGCCAGGCTACTCCCCCAACGCTGTTTACACTGAGCGCGACGCTGCTCGGGCCGAGGGCCAGGTGCGCAAGATCGCATCCGGGAACAAGGTCAGCGATCTCACCGTGACTCCGTCCAGGAAGACGGAAGACTACCAGATCAACATCAACGGCAAGGTGGTGCCGGTCCAAGCGCAGCCCTGAGGTGTTGGCCCGCGACGTCATGAGTCACCCGGTCGTTCGGGTGCGGCCCGATGCGACGGTGGGTGAAGCCGTGCGATTGATGGCTGAGCACCGTCTCGGTGCGGTCGTGGTGGTGGATGAGCAGGATACGCCCTGCGGCATTCTGACCGAGAGCGACCTTTTGGTGAGGGTCGCTCATCCCCATTACCCTCCCGTCTTCAGCATCCTGGGCGCGGTCATTCCCTTACCGGGCGGCGAGTCACTGGATGAGACCTTGAGAAAGATCACGGCCGTGCTTGTCAGCGAGCTGATGACTTCCCCGGTGCACACCACTTCGGTGGATACCCCCGTGGCCAGTGTCGCCGACCAGATGGTGGAGGAAAAGGTCCGCCACATACCGGTCCTGGAGGGTGGCAGGCTGGTCGGCGTGGTTTCGCGGGGCGACCTGGTGCGTCGCTACCTGGTCACGCGCGAGTGAGCTTGTTGATCGGCTCGGCCTTGCGGCTGCGCTCAGGCAGGAGCGCAGCCGGAAACCCCATTGACACGGTTTTCCGGGTGCGCGACGCCCCAGCAGGGGGGCTGGACATCTAAAGTGCAAGGCCTCTGGTCTTGCACTTTTCCGGCGAGCGCACATACGCAAGCTTTTCCACCAACTTGATGGGTGGATAGAGCGACGTATCTGGTCACACAGATACCGGCGATGGAGAAATCGAGGT
>QWHO01000033.1 GCA_021404945.1 bacterium CPR1 | reverse complement strand
CGAGGGGCTCGAAACGACGATCTCACTCGGGGCGCGTTAGCAAGGCGGGCCAATCAGGGTCCGCTCCAAGGGCGAGAGCTCCGGGGTGGCCCGGGCCGGAAGCTCGGGAGATCCCGATCCGGGAGCCTCGCAGGCGCAGGCCAGAGACCCGCCGCCATGCGCTGGCTGGTGGAGGAGGCCCAGCGCCCCTCGGTCTTGCGGTCCACGAAGCGCAGTGTGGTGGTGCGATCGATGGTGGGCTCGGGGTGAAGGCGTCGCCCTGGCAGGATGCTGCCGGTGAACTCACGGTAGAGCGGGTCGGAAAGCTGCACGTGCCAGTGACACAGCACCTTGCGCTCGCGTGGGTCGGCCGGGTTCCAGCGGTGCATCACCTGCAGGGCCCGGGGGTAGGTGTCGTAGCGATGGATGAAGTTGCTCACCAGGTAGCGTACCCTGGCCATGGTGCGACTTCCGAACCAGCGCTCCTCGAAGGCCACCTTCGCCCGGTCGGCCTCGGAGAGCTGGCGGTTGGCATTCTCCCAGTAAGCGCGGCTGTCTTCGGCCCCCAGCCCCAGGCGCAGCATGCGGGTGTGGATCTCGGTGGCCTCGCGCAGTTTCTCCAGGGCGATCACAGGCGGTAGTAGGGGGCCGGATAGCTCGCCGGCAGGGGCAGCATGGCGGCGGCCAGGCAACGCGCCGCCTCGGCGGGGTCGGAGGGCATGGGGCTTTTCAGCTCGCGCCCTCCCGGTTGCACCGTATAGTCGCCCTGGGGACCGAGCGCTTGCTCGAGCGCGGCCCGATCGAAGCGAGCCGTGGGCAACACGCTGATGGGCAGCTTGAGGGCCTCTTCGGGAGGCACCTGGCTCCACTTCAGCTCGCGGATGCGCTCGTCGAGCTGCTCTTCCAGCTCGAACCCCCAGCGATACAGGGTGCGGACGTTCTCGTGGCTGTGGGCCCTCTGGTCGGTCAGCCGGGCGGCCCGACGCACCGCCTCCAGGGCTGCCCAGCGATGCGTGCGGGGGGCCAGCCTCTGCATGAAGTCGCCTCCGCCGTATTCGTTGACCAGGTCGGTGCGCCACCAGCCGAGCCGCGGAGGGTCGCACTGGCCTTCCCCGGCCCAGGCCAGGGCAAATTGCAGGGCCAGAATCTGGTCGATTGCGATGGCAACGGATGGCAACACTACCCCCTGAAGTCGTGGATTGCAGCGCCCTTCGGGGAGCCGGTTGCGATTCCCTCGGGATCGCTGTTTCCGGTGTCCGGCGTCTTCACGGCGCTTGGCGGATGTTTGCGGCTGTTGCGAGCGGGCCAGGGTAGCCTCGCGGGCTCAAAGCCGGTGCACCCGGCTGACCGTCTCCAGCCCCCGGAAGCGCTCGGGGTGGCAGGTGAAGAGCAGCACCTGGAGCCTCGGTGGCCTTTGTCGCGCTTCTGGATGCTTGCGTACTGGTTTCCCCCTGACGTTCGAGACCTTCTCCTGATTGATGGCCGCCCTGGCACTCGACAGTTGACCGGAGACAGTGACTGCTAACGCTCTGCTCTGGCTGTCTGCTTACGGGAGTAGCGCTCCAGCAGCCGCCAAGTCGAGCAGTAGGACCGCCAGGCCCATTCTGAGCCGCTCACCTTCCGCCGGAACTCGGACCTCCATTGCGGGGCGTCAGGAAAGCGCTCCGGCCCGAAAGGCCCGTCATCTGCATAGTCGCACTCGAACTTCCCGATCAGCCAGAGGTTCGACCGGTGCTGACGGAGGGTCCGCTCGGAGCTTCCGCTCTCCCTCAGATGAGCCAGAGCGCCGAGCAAGAACGCCCCCATCTCGCGTGCCCGGGCGTGAGAGTTCTCGTCGTGGTGCCAGTCTCGAATGAAGCCTTCGAGCTCCTGCGCCGAACCGTCGCAGGTCACGGGCCCAGCCAGGAGCGGTAGGCCGCGTGATACAGCGCTCCCGGCGACGTAGTCGGAAAGGAGAGATCGGCCACGGAAACGTTATGGACGCGTCCGTCGCCCGCGCGACACGAGGCAGTCAGCCCGCGCAGAGGGTTTCCGTCATAGTCGAACTCCAGCACCTCGACGCGCTGGCCGATGATGCTCGCCTCGGCCGGAACCGGCACTTCTTCCGAGAAGGCACTGAGAAAGCCCCACAGCTCTTCATCCTCACCGTAACAGTCCAGCAGGATCTCTCCGAGGAGGTCCTCGATTGTCTCTGTGCTCATGGGCGGCTCCTTTCTGATGTGCCTGGTGCTCGTCCGCCGGAGCTCGGCTGGCTGCGTCGGTCGCCCGTGAACGGTCCTGCGGCAGCCCGGGGTTGAATTCCTTTCGAGCATATGTGCTCTTCTTCGTCGGGTCGTGTGCCGGACTAATGGCCGCGTAGCCCTCCCCTGGGGCGACTCGAGCCGTCGCTCATTGAGGCGCTGACTGGCGTGGACGGGCTCCTGGGCTCCCGGCCAGGGAGACGCCTGGCAAGAAGCATCCGCAACGCCGCCGGGCATGGAGTAGCCCAGCGCCGAGTAGCCCTTCTTTTGCAGCATTGGCGCCAGCGCTTCCCCCAGCCGCAGGCTCAGCCGCCCGTCAGCGTGGGCCAGTTTCACATCTCGGTGTCAGCTCGAGGGCTGATACCAGGTTTCCTGGCATTCCGGATCATTGACTTGGACCATGAACTCGACTATGTTTTTGGTATGGTTGTGGTGAATGTCTCTGAGGCCAAGGCCCGTCTGACAGAGCTGTTGCAGCGGGCGGAGTCGGGCGAGCGCGTTCTGATCGCGCGACGCAACGAGCCGATCGTGGAGCTGCGCCTGATCGCTTCTCGCCCCTCGGTCGAGCCCCGGCCCTTCGGGCTGTGTGCGGGCGAGCTCCAGGTTCCGGACGACTTCGATGAGCCTCTTCCAGAGGACATCCTGCGGGCATTTGAGGGGTGAGGTTGCTGCTCGACACGTCCACCTTCCTGTGGTGGATCGCGGGCGACAGCCGATTGCCAAAGCCGGTTCGGGACCAGCTCCTCGATCCGAGCAACGAGGTCTTCCTCAGCTGCGTCTCAACCTGGGAGATCGTGGTGAAGAACATTCTTGGGAAACTGCCGCTGCCTGCGCCTGCAGCCTCATACGTGAGCAACCAGCGTAGCCGCCACCGCATCGACACTCTCCCCCTCACGGAGTCGTCCGTCGTTCACCTTCAAAAGCTGCCGCAGCTTCACCGCGATCCGTTTGATCGGATGTTGATCTGCCAGTGCCTCGAGCACGGGCTGCGGCTCGTCACGTCGGACGCTCAGGTCGTCGCATATCCGGTTCCCACCTTGTGGCTGTAATCGATGAGCCCCCTCCCTATCCGCTCCTCATCTCGCGTGAGGGTCTGGTGGAAGGCTAGAGCAGCGATGGTATCGGTGCTCTGCAACAGATCCCCGTAGACAAGCCATTCTTTTCGTGCTATTCTGCCCATGGGAACGTTTGTTCGTAAAGGCAGGTGGGGGCCGTGGATCTGGGCAGCAGTGCCTACCAGATGCGTTTGCATCGCATGCTGGAGTCGGATCTCTACGCCGATCATCATCATCCCGAGGAAGGCCGGCGCCGGCGTAGACGGCGCAAGCGTGAGAGTCCTCTCTTCCAGGAGGACACGTTGGAGCTCTCGAGCGACGAGGGCCCGCCCCCGGAGCCAGCCGCGGGGGAGCCCGGCCGACCGGTGTTGTCGCTGACCCTGCCCAACCTGGCGCTGGCTGGCGATCCCGCCACCCAGGTGGCCAGCTACTGGCTCAAGGTGCTCGACGCGGAGTCGGAACCACCGGTCTGAGGGGCTGACACATCCTCCTGCCACTCCGGGAGCGACCCATGGAGGGGGCTGACACATCCTGTGCCACTCCGGGAGCGACCCATGGGGGCCTGACACATTCTGTGCCACTCCGGGAGCGACCCATGGGGGGCTGACACATCCAGTGCCACTCCGGGAGCGACACGGGGGAGCTGAACAAAACCCCGCCGGAGCTGCCACGACTTTGTGCCCCACGCAGCCGACACAGCACAGCCCCTACTTCTGCGAGCCCGCCACCACCACTCGGTCGAGGTAGAACCCGTCCCTGGCCACCGCGTTGTCGGTGGTCAGCCGGAAACGCAGCTGGATGCTCTGCCCGTCATAAGCCGACAGATCCACCCGGGCCCGCTCCCACATCTTCTTGCCGGTGAACTCCTGCAGGCCGGTCCAGTTCTGGCCGTCGGAGGAAACCTCCAGGGCCACCTTGTCGAAGCGGTTCTCCAGGTCGTGCTTGTAGTCGAAGGTGACGGCCGCGCCGGTCACGCCGGCCAGCGAGATGGAGGGCGAGGTGAGGGCGCGGTTAGCGCCGTGCTCGTAGTCGCCCGAGGGCGAGTCGGTCCACACCTTGCCCCGCCCCTCGATGGAGACGCGTCCCCAGCCTTCGCCGCTCCAGCGGTTGGAAAAGCCGTCCATGTTGTCGTCGTAGGCCACCCCCGTGCCCGGAATCAGCACCGAGGTGCGGGCCAGCGGCGAGCGGTTGCCCACGTTGTCCACCGCCCGCATGGCAAAGTGCATGGTGCGGTCGCCCGTCTCGGGGAAGGCCAGCGAGGGCCGGGTCTCGGCCTGGCCGGCCTCGGCCGGCATGCCGGTGCGCATCACCGGCAGCGACTCGAAGTTGCCCTCGTCGATGGGGTTGGGGCTGCTGCGCAGCTGGTAGCTCGAGGCCCGGCCCTGGTTGCCGTCGTCGCCGGTGGCGATCCAGCCGAGCTGCATCTCACCGGTGGCCCGAGCGCTCACGCGGAAATTCCCCAGCGCCCCCGGGGCCACGCTGTCTGATTCCACCGCCTTGCGCGCGTTGAGGCGCCCCCCTGTCTGGGAGGTGCCCGCCAGCGAATCGACCACGTCCACGCTGGCCATCAGCCGGCGCTTGATCTGATCATTGCTGGCGTTGGGCTGGGCAGTGGCGATCAGGGCGGCCACGCCGCTCACGTGGGGGGTGGCCATGGAGGTGCCCGACATGCTGCCGTAGCTGCCCGGTGTGGTGGAGTAGATGCCCACCCCGGGAGCGGCCAGGTCAACGCCTACCGCGCCGTAGTTGGAAAAACTGGCCAGCTGGTCGGACCAGTCGCTGGCCGCCACGCTGACGATGTTGTCCAGGCCGAAGCTGGACGGGTAGTGCGGCTCGGAGTCGACGTCCTTGCCGTCGTTGCCGGCGGCGCAGATGTGCAGCGAGGGCGAAGAGCGCATGGCGTCCTCCAGGGCCCGGTTGCCCCAGCTGCCGGTGTGGCCCCAGGAGTGGCTCTGGATGCGCGCCCCCTGGGCGCTGGCGTAGCCCACCACCTTGACGGCGTTGGAGATGGCTCCCTTGCCCTTGTCCGAGAGGAACTTGCCGGCCAGGATCTGGCCCTCCCAGTTCACCCCCACCACGCCCAGGCCGTTGTTGCCCACGCCCGCGATGGTGCCGGCGCAGTGGGTGCCGTGAGAGTTGTCGTCTTCCGGGCTGCCGCTGCCGTTGATGGCGTTGTAGCCGTGCAGGTCGTCCACGATGTCGTTATCGTCGTTGTCGCGCCCGTCAGCGGTCTCGCGGGGATTGGTCCAGAGGTTGGCCACCAGGTCGGGGTGATCTTGATCGATGCCGCTGTCGATGACGGCCACGATGGGTCCGTTGCGGCTGCCCTTGACCGTGTCCCAGGCCGCCTCGGCCTCGATCTTCTTGAGTCCCCAGAGCTGGGGGTGCAGATCGTCCGGGGTGGCCTGGCGCTCCACCACGTCGTTGGCATCGGCGTAGATCACGCGGGGGTCCTTCTCGAGCAGGGCGATCCCCTGGGCGGTGGAGATTCCCTCGGGCAGGCGTGCGTGCACCAGCTTGCCGTTGAAGTTCTTCTGCATCTCGCCCGAGAACTTGATCGTCTCGAGCACCTGCAGGCCGTAGTCCTGGCCCAGCTCGGCCACGTCGGCGGTATCCGGCAGCTTGACCAGCACCTCGCCCTCGAGGTGCTCGCCCATCTTGCTTTGCAGGCAGTCGGCCTCGGGGCGGGTGGCGGCCAGACGGGCCTGGATTTCTTGCGGCGTGATTTTCATGGTCACTCTCACTCGTTCTGGTTCACGGGCCAGCTCGAAACAGATTTCTCACCCCCCGATCCAGGACGAAGTTTAGCCAACCAGGTTGCGAACTGGTTTGCCAATTTGTGAACGAAGGGCCCCGGAGGGTGGACTGCGAACCAGCGCCCTCTTGCTTTCCCGACGAGACTTTCTCAAAGCCTCGGTCGGCCTGGGCGTGCTGGGTATCACCGGTTGCGGTGGCGATACCCTCGTTCCGCCGGCCGCCCTGGCTCCTCCGCTTCCCCTCGACCAGCTGGCGGCTTCGCTGCGCGGCACGCTGCTTCGCCCCAACTCGCCCGGCTACCTGAACGCCGCCCTGCCCTGGAACCTGCGCTTTGCCAACGTGCTCCCACTGGCCATCGCTCAGTGCCAGTCGGCCGAGGACGTGCGCGCCAGCCTGCTCTGGGCTCAAGAGAACCAGGTTCCCCTGGTGGCTCGCTCGGGCGGACACTCTTACGCCGGTTACTCTACCACCACCGGGCTGATGATCGACCTGTCGACCATGAATCGGGTCGACTTCGACCCGGTCTCAGGAATGGCCCGGGTCCAGGGTGGCGGGCGCAACCAGAACGTGGAGGATGCACTGCGTCCCGCCTCGGTGGCCCTGCCCCACGGACGCTGTCCCCGGGTGGGCGTGGCCGGGCTGGTGCTGGGAGGGGGGATCGGCTTTGACATGCGATTGCACGGGCTGACCTGCGACAAGCTGCTGGAAACCGAGGTGGTGCTGGCCTCGGGCGAGATCGTGCGCGCCAACGCGGTCGAGAATCCCGACCTCTTCTGGGCCTGCCGGGGTGGGGGAGGGGGCAACTTCGGCGTCAACACCTCCTTCATCTTCCAGACCTACCCGGTGGATCGGGTCACCGCCTACCAGATCATCTGGACCGAGCGGCTGGAGACTCTACTCCCGCTGGCTCTCGAGCTCTTCCCTCAGATGCCCCGCGAGCTGGGGGCCAAGCTGACCGCGGCGACCGACGGCACCACGCTGAGCCTCGAGCTCCTGGGCCAGCTGGTGGGCAGCCCCGCCGACTTGCGGGCCCTGTTCGAGCCCTTCTACCAGGTGGCTGCTCCCTTTTCCGAGCAGATTCAGGACATGGCTTACTGGGACGGCCAGGACTTTCTGGCCGAGCCCGATACCACCGACTATTCCCACGAGCGCTCGCGCTACGCGTTCCGTCCCATCTCGGCCGAGGGAGCGGCGGTCATCCTCGACTACCTGCGCCGCTGGCCGGGCACCGGGGCCGCCGCCAACTGGAAGTTCTTCCTGGCCGGCGAGCAGGTGGCCGCGCTGGCCCCGGACGCGACCGCCTTCGTCCACCGTCAGGCCAGCCTGATCAGCAGCATCGAGCTGGACTGGCTGGGTACTACCTCCCCCGAGGTGGTGGCCCTCAACCAGGCCTGGCAGGATGAGTTCCACCAGGCCATGCTCTCCTTCACCTCGGGCTTCTGCTACCAGAACTTCATCGACGAGTCGCAACAGGACTACCTGCGCGCCTATTACGGCAGCAACCTGGAGCGACTGGTTGAGGTCAAGCGGCCCCACCAACGTGTTTCGCTTCCCCCAATCCATCCCCACCGTGCTGTAAAGGAGCAACGATCATGGTTCGAGTCCTCGTGGGCACTCGCAAGGGCGCCTTCGTTTTGACCTCCGATGGCAAGCGCAAACGCTGGAAGGTGGACGGGCCCCACTTCGGGGGCTGGGAGATCTACCACGTCAAAGGCTCGCCCGTCGACCCCAACCGGATCTACGCTTCTCAGTCCAGCGGCTGGTTCGGGCAGGTCATCCAGCGCTCCGACGACGGCGGTAAGAGCTGGGATCCGATGGACAACAAGTTCAGCTACGAAGGTCCGACCGGCACCCACCAGTGGTATGACGGAACGCCCCACCCGTGGGAGTTCAAGCGCATCTGGCACCTCGAGCCCTCCCACATATCCAAGGACGAGCTTTACGCCGGGGCCGAGGACGCCGCCCTGTTTCATTCCAAAGATGGCGGCAAGACCTGGCATGAGCTGAGCGCCCTGCGCAATCACAAGTCGGGCCCGGCCTGGACGCCGGGGGCGGGGGGGATGTGCCTGCACACCATCCTGGTCGATCCGCGCAATCCCAAGCGGCTTTATGTGGCCATCTCGGCCGCGGGCTGCTTTCGCTCCGACGACGGCGGCAAGAGCTGGAAGCCCATCAACAAAGGCCTCAAGTCGGACCAGATCCCCGACCCCGAGGCCGAGGTGGGCCACTGCGTGCACCGGCTGGCCATGCATCCCTCGCGTCCCGATACCATCTTCATGCAAAAGCACTGGGACGTGATGCGCAGCGACGACGCGGGCAAGACCTGGCGCGAGGTCAGCGGTAACCTGCCCAGCGACTTTGGCTTCCCCATTGAGGTGCACGCCCATGAGCCGGAGACCATCTACGTCGTGCCCATCAAGAGCGACTCGGAGCACTATCCCCCCGACGGCAAGCTGCGCGTCTATCGCAGCCGCACCGGCGGGAACGAGTGGGAGGCCCTCACCAGAGGGCTCCCTCAGCGCAACTGCTACGTGAACGTGTTGCGCGACGCCATGGCGGTGGACACGATGCCCGAGTGCGGCATCTACTTCGGCACCCGGCGGCCAGGTCTACGCCTCGGCCGACTCGGGCGACAGCTGGAGCGCCATCGCCCGCGATCTCCCGGCAGTGCTGTCGGTGGAGGTGCAGACGCTGGCATGATCCGGGTGGTGCTGCCGCAGCACCTGCGCACCCTGGCGCGGGTGGAGGGGGAGGTTCAGCTGGAGGTGGAGGGCACGCCCACCCAGCGCTCGTTGCTGACTGCTCTGGAAGCTCGCTTTCCCGCCCTGCGCGGGACCATCCGCGACCATGAGACCCACAAGCGGCGCCCGTTTGTCCGGTTCTACGCCTGCCAGGAGGACTTGAGCCACGAGTCCCCCGATGCTCCCCTGCCCGAGGCGGTGGCGGTCGGCCAGGAGCCCTTCCTGGTGGTGGGAGCCATGGCCGGGGGCTGACAGCTCGGGGTTTGACTGCGCCCCCAGTACTGGCTGGACCCTGCGGCCCTTTGAGAAACCTTTCAAGGCGCTGCGGTATGCTCTGGCCATGAACATCTCGCCCCTGGTCAGCACTCCCGGCAAGGGAACGACCATGCTCGAGCGCAACCGCTACGAGCTGGGCCTCATCGTTGAGGAGCTCAAAGCCAAAGAGGCCCAGGCCACCGATCCCAAAGAGCAGGCCGAGATCAAGCAGATGCTGGATACCTGGAGCCAGGTCTACCGCGCTTCTGGGGGCAACCCCGAGAAGGTCAAAGCGGCTTCGTTCGGCAACGACCTGCGCATGGTGCTGGCGGGCCAGTTCCCGGTGCTCGATCCGCAGCGCTATGACAAGTATACCAACAACCTGGCCGAGAACCGCACCTGGCAGACGGCCGCCGTCGGTCAGGACAAAGAGGTGCTCCAGCGGCGCGAGAAGGCCCTGGAGGCCAGCCTGAAGAGCCAGAAGATGGTGGATCGGATGAGCTCGGGGGGGCTGGCGCTGGCCCAGCTGAGCTGGATGGCGGCCATCCCGGCCTACATGGTGGCCGGCTCGGCCGGGCTGGTGGGCTGCGCCGGGGCGCTGTTCGGGGGGCTGGGCCTGATCATGGCGGCCAACTCGATCCAGCACAAGCCTCTGAACACGCTGATGGAGATGACCCCTCCAGGCGACGTGGGCGTGCTGGCCCACTGGATGGAGAACGGGCCGCAGCTGGTGGAAGAGCACCTCAAGCGCCAGGCCGAGGTCTACAACTCGGTGTTCAAGCTGGCCGAGAAGCCCGAGTCGGTGGCCATCGCCGAGCGTGAGGGCCACATCCAGGTGGGTGGCGTGCGCCTCAAGACCCGCGAGCCGAAGACCCAGTGCATCGTCCGGTAAGTTCGTCCCGACCCGTTTTGACAACAGGAGGGCAGGAGAGCGTGGGGATCGGGGAGAGCAACCTTTGATCTCCCTGGCATCTCCCAACTCCCTCATTTCTCCTGAATCGGAGGGAGGAGGGGTAACGGTAGGAAAGGACTTTACGGACGCTGCGCTCGTGCCTCTGCGGATGCTGCTGGTCCTGGCCATGCTGCTCATGCCCGCGCTGGCTCAGGACAAGCGCCAGCAGGCCCTCGAGCTGTGCGAGCAGAACCGCTTCGTGGAGGCGCTGCCGCTCTTAGAGGAGCTGGCTGCCCAGAATCCGTCCGATGGCCAGGTGCAGCTGAAGCTGGGCTTCTGCCGGCTGGTCCAGGCCAACACCCTGACCGACAAGGCTCAGCGCAAGGCCCAGCGCGCCAGAGCGCGCGAGGCTCTGGTGGAGGCCGACCGGCTGGGGGTACGTGATTCGCTCTTGACCGCTGCCCTCGAGAGCCTGGCCACCGATGGTGGAGAGGAGCCGGTCTTCTCGGCCAACTCCAAAGCTGACGAGGCCATGCAGCGCGCTGAGACCGCCTTCGCCGCCGGTCGCTACGCCGAGGCGCGGGCCGCCTATCAGGAGGCCATCCAGGTCGATCCCACCCTCTACGAAGCGGCCCTCTATATCGGCCAGACCTATCGGTTGGAGAACGCCTTCAGCCAGGCCGACGAATGGTATGCCCGGGCGGTGGCCATCGCTCCCCAGCGCGAGGCGGCTTACCGCTACTGGGGCAACTCGCTGATGGCCTCGGGCAAGAGCGAGCTGGCCCTACCAAAGTACCTCGAGGGCTATCTGTGCGAGCCCTATGGACGGCTCTCGCGCAACGGGCTGATCTCCTGGGCCAAACAGCATGGCGTCGTGCTGGCTCATCCCCGGGTGGACATTCCGGTCGAGGTCAGAGCCAGCAAGTTGCACGTGGCTCCCAGCGCCGGTCCGGCCTGGCTGGCCTACGCCTTCGAGCGCAGCGACTGGCAGTCGGGCAAGTGGGCTCGCTACCATCCCGGGCAGCCTTACCGGCACAGTCTGGAGGAGGAAGCCAGCGCCATCCGGGTGGCTCTCAATACCGCCTCCGAGGGCAACATCACCCCCGACAAAGCCTTGCTGACCCTGCACAAACTCAACCAGGCCGGCCTGCTGGAGGCCTTCATCCTGCTGGGGATGGCCAGGGAGGGCATCGTGGAGGATTATCCCGCCTACCGCAAGGAGCATCGCGCCGAGCTCGAGCGCTACGTGCGCGAGGTGGTGCTCAAAGGCGGGGGCTGATGCAAAACTGGTTGTGGTGTCGAAGCAGAGCTCCGCCACCGCAAGATAGAGTACAGGGCATCCGCCTGCGAATGTGCTCGCACTTTGGCCGTGCACATAGCACAATTTGACGAACGGGCCGGAACTGCGTTCCAGCGCTTTGTAGGGTGCAAGACCAAAGGCCTTGCACTTTAGAGGTCCGGCAGCACCTCCAGTCTGCTGGGCGTCGCGCCGGCACAGTCTGTATCACTCGGGATCGAGGGTCGGAGGGGGTGGGATGTTCACCCTCGGCCGAGGCGGAGGGGCGATCAGGTCACCGGTCCCGCCTCCTCCTGCGGAGCTGGCTGAAGGGATGGCGCTGGGCGTCGGGCTGGGGGTCGGATTCGGATCCGGAGCTCCGCATCCCCAGGCCAGCAACCCCAGCAGCAGGACGATGATCGCTTTCATTCTACCCTCATTCGTGGGAGCTCTGCGAGGGACCCGCCGGGTAGGTCCCGAATCACCGTTTCATGGATGTCAATCCCCTCCGCTTCAACCCGATCGTGGCTGCCCTGCCGAAGGCCGTCGCGGGCCAGAAGAGCGCCGCCAACCAGCCGGTAGACGGCTACCAGCCCGCCCAGAAGTCCGGTTGGGCGGACAAGCTGGCCAGGCTGGCAGCGGTGAGCGCCACCGCCAGCGGGGTGGCCCAACTCGTGGGCCTGGGCAGCACCGTGACCGGCCTGCTGGGCCTGGGCGTGCTGGCCGCTCCCGTGGCGGTGGGTATCTTCCTGTGCAAGGGCGGCCTCTGGCGCGGGTCCACCGGGGACAAGCTGGCCCGGGTCGGGGCCCTGAGCCTGACCGCCACCATGGCCGCCGCCATCGGCGGAGCCAGCCTGCCGGTCATGACAGCTCTGGCCCTGCCCGCCATCGTGGCTGCTCCGGTGGCCGTGGGCGCGATGCTGTGGAAGAAGCTGCGGGGCGGCGGTCAAGCTCCTGCGCAGCCTCCGCCCGAGCCTCCCGTCAAGTTCGGCTCTTGAAGCGCCCCCTGGGCTCGACCGGGCTCGAGGTCTCCCCGCTCGGCTTCGGATGCTACCGCGTGGACGAGCACAGCCCGGCCCAGAAGGAAGCTCTGCTGGCCGCCCTGGATCGGGGGGTCAACCTGATCGATACCTCCACCAACTACACGGATGGATCCAGCGAGCGACTGGTGGGCCAGGTGCTCGCCGAGCGGGGGCGCGAGGGCCTGGTGGTGGTCTCCAAGATCGGCTACGTGCAGGGCAGCAACCTGCGCCTGGCCCGCCAGCGCAAGCTGCAGGGCAAGAGCTTCCCCGAGGTGGTGGAGTACTCGCCGGGCTGCTGGCACTGCATCCACCCCGAGTTTCTGGAAGACCAGCTGCAGCGCTCTCTGGAACGACTGGGCCTCGAGCGCCTGGACGTCTGCTTGCTGCACAACCCCGAGTACTTCCTGATGGAGGCGGCCCACCGCGGCCAGGATGTCAAAGACGAGTTCTACCGACGCCTCCAGGCTTCGTTTGCCTACCTCGAGAGCCAGGTGGCGGCAGGTCGGATCAGCTGCTACGGGGTTTCCTCCAACACCGTGGCCGACCCGCCCTCCGACCCCGAGTCCACCTCGCTGCCGCGCATGCTCGAGCAGGCGGGGGAGGGCTTTCGGGTGCTGCAGCTACCCATGAACCTGATCGAATCGGAGGGGGCGATGGCCCGCCATCACGGCGGCAAGTCGGTGCTGGAGCTGGCCGGGGAGGCCAACCTGGGTGTACTGATCAACCGTCCCCTGAACGCCTTCAAGGGGCGCAGCTTGCTGCGCCTGGCCGACCCGCCCGAGCTGGGAGCGGGGCCGGAGTCGCTGAGCGAGCTGCTCGAGCGTCTGCGTTCGCTGGAGAGTCCGGACACGCTGCAGATGGCAGGCGAGCTCGAGAGGGTGGCCGCCAGCCCGCTCTCTTATTCGGACTGGGCCGAGGTGGAGCAGAACCAGCTCTGGCCCTACACGCTGGATACTCTGGACCGCCTGGCCGATCGGATGGAGAGGAGCTGGCGCGAGAGCTACCTGGAGGCTTTCCACGCCGTGTTGCTCGAAATCCGGCGCCTCTCGGCCCGGATCAGTCAGAGCCGCAATCAGGTTCTGCACGAGAAGCTGCCCGCTCGCCCGGGGGCCAGCCTGTCCCAGAAAGCCCTCAGGACCGTGCTGGGAACGCCAGGCGTGACCACCGCTCTGGTGGGCATGCGCCAGCAACGCTACGTGGAGGACGCCTGCCCGGTGATGGAGTGGGAGCCGCCTCCCGACCCGCTGGCCGTCTACCGGTCGCTGGCCACCCAGGAGCAGTGATAACGGGGATCGACCCGAGCCAGGCTGCCCGTGGTTCCGTCCGGGAGGGGAAAGGCCTCGGGGCTGTAGACCCTGCCGTCCACCAGCACGCGCGCCCGGGCCCGCTTCAGCTCCTCGGCTGAGAGCAGCCCGTCATGGTCGCGATCCCAGCTCTGGGCCGCGCTGTGCATGCGTGAGCCGATGATACCCTCGTCGAAGGAGAGCTGGCCGTCCTGGTCGAGGTCGTAGTCGCCCCCCAAGGCCCGCAAGGCCTGACCACTGAGCTCGACGTCGAGCTCGGAGACGATTCCGTCGCCGGCCAGATCGAAGGCCAGCACGGCGTCGTGGCGAGGGTCGAATTCCAGGTTGGCGTCCAGGTCGAGCCCGTAGGCCCGGCCCGCCGCGGGGAGATTGGCTGTATAGATCTGGTTGGTGTTCAAGATACCCTATTAGGGCGTCAGGTCACCGGGCAGGTGTTTGCCGGCAAGTTACCGTACCGCCAGATCGGTCAGGGTGAGGGTCGTCTTGAGGGGGGCCAGTTGCAGTGGCCGGGCGCGCATGGGAGAAGTGGGTGGGAACGGGGCCAACTGCAGCGGGTCGGCGCCCGGCATCATGAAGTGGGCGGGCGCCTGGTAGGGAGCCGGGGCCGCGGGCGGAGGCGCCGGCTCGCCCAGCAGGCCGGCCTGGGAGCGAAGGGCACCGAGCCAGAGCGCCTGCTGGTTGAAGTCCACGTTGGCCAGCTCCAGGCTGCCTGGAACCACCACTCCGCGGGTCAGATGGGGCAGCACCGGTCCAATCGAGGGCTCACCCGACTGACCGCCGGGGAGAAAGCCGGTCTCGCCGCAGCGCACCAGCAGCTGGGGGTTGGGGAAGCTGGCCAGGGCCAGGGTGAAGATGGGGACGCTCTCCGTGTATGGCTGGCCGGTGACCGGATCGCACCGAACCAGGTCGCGGAAGGCCACTCCCGTCTCGTCGAAGCGCAGGCTGGTGGAGTAAACCAGGTCGGGGCTCTGACGGGGGAAGGCAACCAGCTGTCCGGGCTGCCGGGGGAGATAGCCCAGCAAGGCCCGGCCCAGGCTGTCACAGAGAACGCCCTCGCGCAAGGTGAAACGCCCGTCCCGGGTGTAGACCGGGGCCTCGGGTGGGCCCACCAGGAAGAAGCCGGGACCGTTGATGGCGAGGAAGGTGGGAGTCTGGGTGGCAAAGATCTGACCCTGCCTGGTATCGATCTGGGCCCGGCCCTGGTCGAGCCAGATCAGGGGCTGGCTACCGCGGAATCCGGGGGTGAACTGGTTGCGAAGATTGTGGAAGCACTCTTCGCGCATGGCCTGGTTGCGGGCCAGGGCGGCCGCCAGCTCGCGGCGGGAGTCGGCTCGCTGGCTGGCGGCGTGGGCTTCGCCCATTCTCCAGCCGGTGGCCAGGGTTCCCAGCAAGATGAACAGGGCTGCCATCAGTCTCTGGTGTTTCATGCTGAGCCCATCCCCTCTGTTGACGTGCTGATCCTTCGGTGGCCTGCAAAGCTCACTCTAACAGGCCGGCCTTGCCGATTTGTAAACGGAGCCTTGCCGTGTTCTAAACAGCTGCGACCGGAGCGGGGCAGATCCCATCGATCCAAACGGTAACATCTTGCCCGTGGAGTTGGCCGGGCCTGGCGGCTAAACTTCGTCGCAATGACCGTGCCACCAACCCGTGGTGGCGCGAGCAACCTGTGAAGCCCTTACAAGACAGAAAGAATACCATCTGGAGGGTAACCCAATGTCCAGCCCGGTCAGCGCCCGGCTCACGCCGATGCAAGCCGCCCTTTTGCCCAACCACGACCCGATGGTGGGTCGGGTGGTGGGCCAGATCTTCAAGATGCAGGCCTTCAACGAGAAGCCCGAGCGGGTCACGCTCAGCGGCCAGCTCGACGGCAGCGAGCGGATCCATCTCACTTACTCTCGCCAGACCGACGGCTCGGTCAAAGTCGAGGGCGTGGTGGCTGGCCTCGAGGTACAGGAAGAGATTGCGCCCATGCAAGGTGACCGGACCGGAGGCAGCTTCTTCGGAGTCGGCGGCGACGTAACCAACGAGCAGCAGGCCCAGCTCACCGGCACCGTGGGAGGCCAGAATGAGGAGTTGAAGCTCTCGAGTCAGCGCGAGACGCGGGAGGTGCCCCTCAGCGAGGAGCTCAAGCAGCGTGGTCAGCACTCCATGACCTGGGGGACCAGAGTGACCCTCACCCCCAGCTTCGGGGGCGACGGCGTGCAGATGAACATGATGCCGGGTCAGTTCCCTACCCCCAGCACCCCGCTGCTCCACGAAGACGCCTACGCCGTGCGGGGTAAGGTCGGTGACGTCGAGATCGACCGTCGGGCCAGTTGGAGCACGACCACCTGGACGGTGTCCTCCAACAACCGAGAAGGTTGGGGCTACACTGAGATCTACATGGCCCAGGAGGGGGCGGCCAGCCAGGTTTTGCGCAATAAGCAAGAGAGCCTGGCGGTGAGAGCCACCCCCTACACGGTGGAGAAGAACGTGGTCACAGCCCAGGGCTTCCTGGAGCTGACCCGCGGCCAGGCGCGCGAGCAGGTGGCTTTCACCACCCGCTACCAGCAGATCCCTGAGAAGGCGGCAGTCCAGGTGGACAGCCAGATCGGTACCCACACGCTGAGCTTCTCGATCTTCCCGGAGGGCGCGCTGTCAGCCTGACCGGCACTGTCGGAGCCAGGTCAGCCCCCTGGCAGCCGGTCCAAAGCATCCAGGGCTACCAGCTTGCTCCCGAGCCTCCGCCCGAGGAGCGGCCCCCTCCGAAGCCCGAGCTGCCCGAGCTTCTCGAGCCAGAGCTCGAGCTCGACGAGCTGCGCGTCTTGCGGGGGATGGTGTAGTAGCTGGTGGACTGGTGGCTGCAGTTGCGGCAGTCACAGTCTTCACGTCCGCGGCCGCTGTGATCGTAGGTGGGGTAGTCGACGGTGGTGCGGGTGACATGCAGGGTGCGGCGCGAGCAGCTCGGACAGTTCCGGTAGCCGGTCACCCAGGCGTTCCAGCGCTCGGTGTGCACGTGCGAGCAGTTGGGGCAGAGCCAGGCGTCGTAGTTCACGCTGCCGAGTTGCTCCTCCAGAATCTCCTCGCGGCTCAGGTGCTGATCGTCCTCGGCCTCCGACATCCGATGTTTGCGGGTGCCGCACTGGGGGCATTTGCGAGGGCGATTGCGCATCCAGTGGTAGAGCCCGCCACAGGTGACGATGCCCCCGGCCACGATCATCCATCCGAGTGGATTGCCGCTGGAGCGGTAGGGGGCTCGGCGAGTGACCGAGGTGGTGGTTGCCGGACGCCGCGGAGGAGGCGGAGCTTCGGCGCTGCGAGGGCCGACTTTCAGGTCGGCGGAGGCGTCCTCCACGCTGCCCACCAGCTTGCCGGCCGCCAGGTCCCAGCTCTTCTCCGCGGCGTACTTGCGGGCCGCCTGCAGGTCGGGAGCCTTGACGTCGGCGCCCGCAAAGACGTCCACCGTGCCCGTCTCGGTAGCCAGCAGCGCCAGCACCGCGTTGGGGCCCAGCTGCAGATCGCGGAACTCTTGCTCGGCTGAGCGGGCCCTGGGACGGGTGAAGAGGACCAGCTCCACCCCGTGCTCGCGGTAGAGCTTCTCGCAGCGATGGACCAGGTTCTGCTTGAAGTCTCTTCCCAGCACGTTGGCGAAGTCGGAGATCGCTGAGCCCGTGTAGACTTTCGAGCGGACGGCGAAGCGAACCGGGCGCAGCACCCCGCAGACCTCCTCCACGCAGGACACGATGCCGCGGGCCGGCTTCTGGTTCTTGAAATGAGGGATGACCGAGCTCTGCAAGATGGAGGAAGTGCGCTGGTCCGGGAGGTGGACCCGGGCCCCGTCGCCCACCTCCACCTCGATGCGCCGCTGGCTCATCACCACCAGCACCAGCACGCCGTTGTTCACGCCTCGCTGGCCGATGCCCCACTTGTTGAACAAGGTAGTTGCAAAGCTCTTGGGGGTGCGATCGGTGTTGTGCAGCACCACCACGGCCAGCTGGCTGCCATTCTTCGCTTGCAGCTCATTGGCCAGAGAGTCGATGCGGGCGCGGTCGGAGGTGGACAGGACCCCGGCCAGGTCGGTCACCCAACTGCCTTGTTTGCGCGGGTTGGGCACTTCGTCGGGGGTGGTGGCCAGAGCCCCACCCGCCAGCAGCAGGACCAGCACGACCGTGAGAGCGCGTGATTTCATAGCCTGAGCATAGCACGGTCAGAGGTCGACTGGCATGGGAATCATCCGGCAAGATCGGAATCGCTCGGGAGAGCGCTCAGGATTGGGACTCGAGCCACTGCTCCGGCGTCATGGATGCCAGGGACTCGGGCGGACGCCAGGTGTCGGGAATGTGCTTGGTGGCCCAGCGCACGGCTGCCTGGATGATGGGCAGGGTCTCAGCACCGCGGGAGGTCAGGCGATACTCCTCGCGGGCAGGACGCTCCTGGTAGCGCCGTTTCTCCACCAAGCCGGCTTCCTCCAACCGCCGCAGTCGCTCGCTCAGGATGTTGGTGGCGATCTTCTCGGGAGACTCGAGAAAGTCGCCAAAGCGGCGCTTGCCCATGAACAGGTCGCGCAGCACCAGCAGGGTCCAGCGGTCTCCGAGCAGGTCGAGGGCATTGGCCAGCGGGCAGGGTGATCTCATCGGGAAAACCCGTCTGTCGTGGCTGCCAAGACCGCTTCCGTCGCCGGAAGAAGATTCGCCGTCGTCATGCAGGATAGTTCACTTGCATAATAAAAGTTACCTCCCGCCGGTGGGCAAGATCCCCCCGGCAATCGGGGAAAGGAACCACTCTCTCTATGCTTCTCTATCACTACCCGGGTTCACCTAACGCCATCAAGGTCAAGACGGTGCTGCACCATGTCGGCCTCCCCTTCGAGGAAAAGATCATCGACCTCCCCGGTGGCGAAAGCTTCTCGCCCGAGTTCAAGAAAATCAACCCCAACTGCACCATCCCGGTGCTGGTGGACGGCGACCTGACGCTCAACCAGTCCAACGCCATCATGGTCTACCTGGCCGAGAAGGCCAGGTCATCGCTGTGGCCCTCCGACCCGAAGATGCGGGCTCAGGCTCTGCAGTGGCTCGACTGGTCCAACTGCGAGTGGGGTCCGGGCGTGGCCACGGTCGAGTTCCAGCGCCTGGCTCCTCACTTCATTCAGGGCTTCGTGACCGATGAGAAAGTCGTGGAGGGCGCCCTGGCCAAGGTGGCTCGCTTTGCACCCGTGCTCGACGAGCATCTCTCCAAGAACCAGTACATCCTGGGCGATGAGCCCACCCTGCCGGACCTCGCCATCGCCGCCCTGATGTTCTACTGGGAGACGGCCCAGGTGCCGCTGCAGCAGTACAGCCACATCCTGAGCTGGTACGGCCGCATCCAGGAGATGGCCAGCTGGAAGAAGGCTCTGCCGGCCATGGCTGCCTCGGCCTGAGCCCGCGTCAGCTCGCGTTGAGCGCATCGGCCCGGGTCGGTGCGGGTCGAACGCGCCCGCATGAGGTCGCGTTGAGCCCGCATAGCGCATCGGCCCGGGTCGGTGCGGGTCGAACGCGCCCGCATGAGGTCGCGTTGAGCCCGCATAGCGCTCAATCAATCGAGCTCGAATCCTCCCGCCAGCAACGCGCGCTCGGCCACCTCGCGGGTGGCCTCGAAGGCTCGAGCCGCCTCCAGTTGCTCGCGAGCCGCGGCAATGTTCTGCTGCTCGAGGTAGGCGCTGGCCAGACGCAACCTCAGCTCGGGCTGGTCGGGGGCGGCTCGCACCGCCCGCTCGTAGTAGTGAGCTGCTCCGGCGTGATCCGAGGCCAGCGTGTAGCAAGAGCCCAGCATGCTCAGCGCCGCAGCGTGCTCGGGTGAGCGAGCCACCACCGCCTCCAGGTCCTGCACCCCGCGCGCGAACTCGCCCGCGAACAGGCGCGTCGATCCCAGTTGGCAGAGGCACTCCAGGCTGTCGGGGGCCAGCTCGCAGGCCCGGGCGTAGGCGCGCACCGCGGCGGGCAGATCGCCCAGTGAGCTCTGCACCAGGCCCAGGGTCTGCAGGGCGAAAGCCGACTCCCTGACTCCCTGGCTCAGCTCTTTCAGGGCCTCCGGCCAGCGCCGGGCGGCCACGTGCACCAGGGCACGATCGAGCGGATCGTGCGGGTCGCCCGGCTCCACCGTCCCGGCCTGGCTGGCGGCCGGCTCATACAGACTGAGCTCGCGCACCAGCTCTCGCAGCTCACTCGAGCCGGGAACCGAGCTGAGCGCGCCCCCGCGGGGGAACTCGCGCTCGCTGCCGGACAGCAGGCACCCCTCCGGCAGGCGGCTGCCCTGCTCGCGGAAGTGCCCGAAGACTCGGCACGAGAAGGGGCGGTGGGGATAGACCGTGCAGCCTTCCTGGTAGTGAGGGCAGACCGGATAACGCAGCTCTCCCGCCTCGTTGCGCTCGCGCCTCACATAGCTTCGCATGGCGTCGGCCGCCGCCGGGCTGACCCGGTCGGCCAGGTAGGCCAGCTCGAGCTCGGACACGGCGTGCCGGGTGAGCCCCCGGGCCGTGCAGCAGGTGAAGCAGCTGCCGCATGCATTGTGCGGGCTGGTTGGCAGCTGTTGCTCAGCGTAAAGCTGCTCGAGTCGGTCGAGCAATTTTTTTTCAGGGCTGTTTTCTATCATGGCATCATGCAGGTCTCTGTGGCCAAGAGTGATGTTCTGTCCGATTTGCGCCAGCGTGCGAAGAGATTCGAGAATCACCTGACCAACCCCGCCAGTCAGGCCGCTCACGCCACGCTCAGCCAGCAGATCGACCTGCTCGAGCACACGCCTGGAGAAACCGTTGGCCAGGTACGGACCGAGCTCCTGGCTCAGGCCGCTCAGATGGCCTCAGGACGCAATCGCCTGGGCCTGGCCAGCGCCGCGATGCTGGGCACCATGGCGACCAGCCTGGTGCTCACCGGAGGCCCGGGAGGAGGAGGCTGGACCACCGGGCTCAACGTGGTCTGCCTGCTGGGCGGCGCTATGACCGGCATCCTGGCTGTGGACCGCCACGAGAAAACGAGCTGGCTCAAGGGCCAGGCGGAGTCACTGCAGAGCTTCCTGCCGGCCTCGAGCTATTCGGGCAACGGCAACCTGGTTGGGCAGCCCACCGAGGTGGACCTCTCCGGGCCAGCCAGCGTGGCCCAGCTGCGCGGGCTGCTCGAGGCCACCCGGGGCAGCCTGGCCGAGCAGCCCCAGCCCGAGCTCGAGGCGGCCCGCAAGCAGGTCGAAAGCGACCTGAAAGAGTTGGGCCGCTACCCCGCCAAGAGCCTGGACGATCTGCGCGCGGTGGTGCGCCAGCAAGACGAGAGCGCCTTACCCTTTGTGCGCTTTGCTCCCTGGGGCCTGGGGGGTAGCCTGGCCACCATCGCCGTGGCCGGCTGGCACTGGGCTCTTGCGCCCGTCGGCGCGGGGATGATGCTGGCCACCATGGGGGCGCTGATGTACGGGGCCAACAAGCGAGGCAACGCCCGCCAGGTGGAGATCATGTTGAACCGTTGGGAGCCGCAGTTGCAGTCGCTCAAGGAGATCCACCAGGCCGGCCAGGAGATGCGCGACTGGAAGACGGTGGGAGCGGGCTCGGCCGTCAAGGAGGACGCCATGGCCGTGGTCGTGGGCGGCGTGCGCGTGCCGGTTCGGGCTCGCAATGAGTGAGGCTCACCCGCCCCCAGCTATCCTTGGACCTCTGAACCGTAAGCTCGGCGGGACCTGGAAATGCTGTTCTGAAGCTTTTCAGCCGATGGCCTTATGCTGAGCCTGCATGCTCATCGGTGCCCTCTCCCCTGCGACCTGCAGCCCCGTCCGCTGGGCCAGCGCGCCTGTAGCGGCTGCCCCGGACCCGGATCGCTTTCTGCCCTCGGAGGGGGAGGGGCCTCCCATCCAGGGACCTCGACGCTTTCCTACCCTCAGCCTGGTCTGTGACCAGAACGCCGAGCCACGCTCGATCGGTCGTGGGAACTTTCGCTCCGAAGTACCCCTGCTGCTGGCCCGCGATGCGGCCGGTCAGACCCTGGTGCTCAAGGTGGAGCCGGCCCGGACCCCCGAGGAGCGCGCCAAGCGCAACTACTGGTGGGCCGCTCAGCTGCTGGCCTCGCTGGCCTTCCAGCGTCTGGGCGCCAACGCGGTGCCGTACAGTTATGGTCGGGCCGAGCACCAGGGGAAGGTGCTCGAGGGGTTGGCTTCGCCCTTCCGGCAGTTCGCGCTCCTTTCCGAGCACAGCGACCCGATCAAGAGCCCCGATCAGGTCATCCGCGGCCTGGTGATCAATGCCTGGCTGGGAGACTATGATCGCATCGTCAAGGACGACAACGTCTGGGTGGAGCCCGGCGGTGAGGTTCTGCTCGGTGACGTCGGTTGCGCGGCCATGCCGGGGGTGAAGGCTTTCGGAGCCATTCCCAAGGTGCACCTCGAGCTCTTCTCGCGCTGCGCGACCCCCGAGAACGTGGCCGCCGCGGTGGCTGATGTGGTCGGGCTGAGCGACGGCGAGATTCGCAGGCTGGCGAGCGAGGCCGTGGCTCAGCTGCCCGATGCCAACTCGGCCATGGCTGAGAACCTGGCCCGGGTGCTGATCGAAAATCGCCAGGAGCTGCGCCAGGGAAACGTCTTCGAGCCGCTGATGGGGGGGCAGGTGCCGGACCGCTTCGCGATGCCAGAGGAGAAAGCCGCCGCCCTGGTGGACGCAGTGACCGGCCGCTACGAGCGCTATGCCGGTGAGGACCCGGCCGTCGTAGCCTGCCGTGCCATGGAGGGCATTCGCGGCTACGCCCCCATGCAGGGTCGCGATCTGGAGCTGGCCGAGCTGCAGCTGTCCAATGCCATCGATCGGCGCAACCAGGGACGCCCCTGCCAGCTCGAGCTCGCGCCGAGCTGCTTTTTCGTGTGGCACGAGCTGACCAAGCGCGCCATGTCTCCTCGGCAGACGCTGCAGCTCGACCTGGGCCTCAAGCATGCCAATCCCACCTACATCAAGATCTGAGCTCACGAATCGAGAGGTGATCGCACGTCTTCCGGCTGGTTGACTGGATCTTGCGTCTGGAAGTCCTGGCCAAGGAGCTCGTCCTGGGCCAAGAGGAGGGCCGAGAGGCCTTCTGGGGCACGATTCTAGGAGTGCTGACAGGCCGCTTTGGAGCCATGCCCGCAGACCGACCTGTCCGTGCAGGCGGCGCTGGTGGACTCGGCGAGGACACTTCTTGCCTTGCAGGAGAGTCCGCTCAGGGGAGCTCGCCAATCGGGATAAAGAACCCCGTGTCCACAGCCGGCTCTGGTTCGCGTTTGCGCTCGCTTTCCCGTACTCGGGCCACCTCGCCCCCTTGGACCAGGAAGCCCTTCTCCTCGAGCCCCGCGCGCCACAGGTCGGATACCACGTTGCGTTGCATGACTTCGGCCGGCTCGACCGGG
>QWHO01000501.1 GCA_021404945.1 bacterium CPR1 | reverse complement strand
GCGTGTTCGACTGGCAGATCCGCACCGGCTGACCCTTCTCGGGCTCGAGCCAGACCTCGAGCTGGATGTCGAAGTTGCCCGCTCCCGGCTGAGCCAGGTTGGGCAGGGGAGCCGGGTCTTGAGTCGGGCCGGCCACTCGGAAAGGCTCCAGAGCCTCCAGCGGCACCACCCAGGGAGAGATCGAGGTGGCGAAGCTCTTGCCCAGGAAGGGGCCCAGGGGCACGTACTCCCACTTTTGGATGTCTCGCGCCGACCAGTCATTGAGCAGCACCAGCCCGAAGATGTGCTGCTCCACCCTTTCGATGGGCACGACCTGGCCGATGGGGGAGGGGACGCCCACCACGAAGGCCATCTCCAGCTCGAAGTCCAGGCTCTTACAGGCTCCGAAGGCCGGAGGCTCGTCACCCGGCTTGAGCTGGCCCCAGGGCCGCTTGACCGGATGGCCCGTGATCACCACCGAGGAGGCGCGCCCGTGGTAGCCGATGGGAATGTGCACCCAGTTGGGGTTGAGGGCGTTCTCGGCACCCCGGAACATGGTGCCCACGTTGGTGGCGTGCTCTTTGCTGGAGTAGAAGTCGACGTAGTCGCCTACCTCGATGGGCAAGAGCAGCTCGACCTCAGCCTGGCGGTGGATGGCCGCCTCCACCGGCGGGCCGGCCAGCAGCTCTTGCAGGCGGCGGCGCACGGCGCCCCAGCTCTCGCGTCCCGACGCCATGAAGCGGTTCAAAGAGCTCTCGGCGAAGAAGTCGCCCGGCAGGTCGAGCCGGGTCAGGTCCAGCACCCGGTCGCCCAGGGCCACGCCCAGCCGCGGGCTCTCTCCCGCGGGGCGGAACACCCCGTAGGGCAGGTTGGCCGGGGTGAAGTCACTCTCGGCGGGGATCTCGAACCAGCTCATGGAGCCTCCAGAAAACCGTGCGCGGTCAGGGCCTGGAGCGGATCGTCGAAGGAGCACGAGCCGAAGCTCTTCACGACCTGGCGCAGCGTGGTGATGTCTTGCAGGGACAGTTGGTGGCCGGGCAGCTCGAGTCCGGCGGGGCTGAAGCGGAAATGCTCGGGACGATCCAGGCCTAGAATGGCTTGCAGCGGCCCGGCCTGGAGATGGTCGCGACGCGCCAGCATGGCGGCTGAGAAGACGTTGAGGAAGCCGTGCTGGCGAACCTCAAGCTCGGGATCGTAGTGGGGCAGTGGCTGGTGCAGGCCGGCGGTGAGCTTGAGGGGGATGGAGAGCGGGCCCCAGGCGGCCAGGGAGGCGGCCAGCTCGCGGGCTGTGGGGAAGCTGTCGGCGGTGACCCCGCCGGCGCGGATCTTGAGCCCGGCGCCACTGCCTTCCAGGGCCTCAAAGCCCGTGCCCCGCACCTCGTAGAAGACCTGCAGACGATCCGAGAGCTGCTCGTAAAGCGGAACCTGGGCCCGGGCCGCCTGGCCCAGCTCGGCCAGGGCCTCGGGGGCAGGGGCGATCTCGACCGCCTCCAGGCTCACGACCTGGCCCAGGCGAGCGCCCAGCTCGCCGGCGATCGCCTCCACGTCAGCCTCGGCCAGGCGCTGGGCGCTGGCCGGATGGGAGAGGGGACTGCCCAACAACACCAGGGGCCACTCGCCCTGCCCAAACAGGGACTGAGCGCTCAGATCGCCCAGGCGCCCCACGGCCAGGATGAACCCGCCCAGCATGAAGTGGCCGCGATAGCTGACGTAGCGCTCCAGGGCCGGCTCCAGGGCCAGGGCCGCGGGCGGGAACATGCCGGCGTAGTCCAGGATGCGGCTGAGGAAAGCATGCTGGCTCACAGCTTGAACTTCTCGCGCAAAGTGGCTTTCGGCTGGGGAGGGGGGGCCGCGTAGGGGCTGGGAACCGGGCGCCCGTAAGCCTCGACGTGCACGGTGCCCGACCGGTGGATGTGCACCTGGGTGAAGCCGTAGTTGGCGTGCTTCGTTTTCTTGTACTTGTGCTCGAGCGGGCTGCCGGCGTTGCCCGAGATGATCTGGGGCAACTTGCCCAACTTCGTGGACTCCCACAGGTGGGCGTGGGCACAGAGGTAGGCCCGCACCTTGGGGGTCTCCTCGAGCAGCTTCTGGAACTGAGGGGCCTCCTGCGGTCGGATGCCCAGGTTGCCCTCATCGGGCGAGGTGATGGGGCGATGGCCCATCACGAAGATGTGCTCTACGCTCGAGTCGGCCTGGAGAGCCTGCAATTGGCCGGTGATCCAGTTGAGGGGGATGTCGGAATTGGTGGTAGTGTCGATGAACGTGTCCGTGTTGAGCATCATGAAGGCTACCGGGCCTTCCTGGAAGGTGTAGGAGAGCTGGCTCTGGTCGAAGGTCAGGCCGTCCGGGTTGGGGGCGGCCGTGGTGGGCCCATTGGAGCCGCGGATGTAGGGCGCCATGATCGACAGCCAGACCGGCAGGGTGGCCGGATTGGGGAGCTCGGTGGCTTCGGTCTTGCCGGTCTGGACCAGGATCTCGTGGTTGCCGGTGATGGGGCAGAGCTGCACGTCGCTTCTGGCCAGCGGGCCGGCCTGGTAGACCGAGACCCAGGCCGAGAGCTGGCTCTGCAGGGCGGCCGAGCCGGGCTCTTCGTTGAGCACCAGGTCGCCCAGGCAGAAGTACCAGCCGGGGTGGTGGGGCAGGCCCAGAATGTCGGTCATGTCCTGCTCGAGCTGGCCCAGGTTGGCGGTGCTGGGATTGGCCGAGGTCACCTCGCTCGAGCCCAGCCGGTTGCAGCCAGAGAACACGAAGCTGAAGGTCGTGGGATCGTGGCTCTCCGAGGCCACCAGGGCGGGGCTCTGGATGACGGTCGGGGGCTCCACTCCGGTCACGAAGTCGTGCTGCACGCGCCCGGCCCGGTCGAGCGTCTCGAGCTGCAGGGTCACCAGGCGAGGGTGGGCCTCCAGGCGCTGGGGTTGGCGGTCCAGGGTGACCGGCCCGAGCACCACACGGCCCTGCTCGTCGAAGCCGGTGTAGCGCACGCCGGTCACCTCGGGCGGCAGGTTGCCCGGGTCGACCGTGACCACGGGCGGCGGCCCGGGGGTTACCGGCAGGCCCGAGGCGGCCTGGTCGCCGGTGCAGCTCGCCATGAGCAAGGCCACGAGCATGACGATGAGAAGCATCGCCGGCCCTTCTTGGGCAACACGCAAAAGTCTTTCTAGAAATTCTCAACCATGATCTTGGGGGGCTTCTTCGTGGAATCGACTTGTGCGCTTCGCTCTTGCAGGCCCGCAGCGTTCCTGCCAGAATGTTGGCCAGCGATGCGCAGAACGCTCTTACTGGTGTGGGTCCTGGGCGCCCTGGCTCTGGCCCAGGCACGCCCCTGCCTGGTCGAGTTGATCAAGCTCGAGCCGGCTCTCAAGCTGAATATCCACTACGCCCGCTCGGACAACTTCCTGGGATTCCCGGTCTATCCCGAGGCCCGCGCCTTCCTGCAGAAGCCCGCCGCCGAGGCTCTGGTCAGAGCCCATCGCTCGCTGGTCAAGCAGGGCTATGGCATCGTTGTTTTCGACGGCTACCGGCCCTGGCGCATCACCAAGCTGATGGCCGACCGCTCCCCGCCCGAGTGGCTGGGGGTCTACGTGGCCGACCCCCGGGAGGGCTCACGCCACAACCGCGGCTGCGCCGTGGACTGCAGCCTCTACGACCTGAAGACCGGCCAGCAGGTGGTCATGCCCAGCGGCTACGACGATTTTAGCCAGAAGGCTCACGCCGACTACCAGGGGGGCACCGAGGAGCAGAGGCGGTTGCGCGATCTCCTGCGCCGCGAAATGGAGAAGCAGGGCTTTGCGGTGCTGCCCAGCGAGTGGTGGCACTTTGACTATCGCGACTGGAAGAGCTACCCGATCATGGATGTCGAGCTCTCGAAGATCGGCTCTCAGAAGAGCTGAAGACAGTCCCTCCCGGTCTGGGAAGGAGGGGCGTTGTGACTCGCCAGAAACCCACCTCTTATTGGTTTCCTGTTGATCGACTTGAGTTCCTCTGGGCCCAGTCGGTGTGAGTCTGCCCTCATGGTTTGCCTGAGCCGAGGAAGCCTGAGCCCCCCTGGTGATCGGGGCCGGAGACCATCCGCCACCCGCCCCCTGATTTGTCACCAGCGTAAGCCGCGGGAACCCACCCCCTGTTTCCACGGCGACCACGACGAACGTGCGTTCCGGGCTCTGGCTCGCGGGTGGATCATGATCCGCATCACGACGAAAGTGCGTTCCGGGCTCTGGCTCGAGGGTGGATCATGATCCGCTTCCGAGCCCGATCACG
>QWHO01000500.1 GCA_021404945.1 bacterium CPR1 | reverse complement strand
GAGTTCTGCCACTTCCTGAGCGGGCGCTGCACCTACACCCACGACGCCACCGGCGAGGTGATCGAGATCGAGCCCGACACGGCCGCCTTCTTCCCAAAAGATTGGAAAGGCACGTGTCTGGTGCACGAGACCGTGCGCAAGGTCTACTTCATCGCATGAGCGCTCTTCAGTACCTGGGGGGCAGGCTGGTAAAGGCCGCCGGACCCCCCCGCCCGGTGCTCGATCCGGCCACGCTCGAGGAAGTGGGAGTGATCGCCGAGGCCACCTCCGGGGAGATCGAGCTGGCCCTGCAGGCGGCCGAGCAGGCCCGGCCGGCCTGGGCTCAGATGGATGCCAAGAGCCGGGCCAACGTGCTCCACCGCCTGGCCGACGCCATCGAGAAAGGGGACCGGCGCCGGGTCGCTGAGCTGATGACCCGCGAGATGGGCAAGCCGTTCCCCGAGGCCATGGGCGAGCTGGCTAACGTGGCCTCCATCTTCCGCTACTGTGCAGAGCTCTCGCGCGACGAGATCGGCAAGGTGGCCGGGCCCATCCAGCCGGGCTCATTTCAGTATTCGCAAGCTTTCCCGTACGGGGTGAGCGTGCACATCGTGCCCTTCAACTTCCCCATCCTGCTCTTGTCCTGGACCCTGGCCGCTTCGCTGGCCGCCGGCAACGTGGCCATCGCCAAGCCGGCCGAGGCCACCACGCTCTGCACCTGGGCTTTCCTGGAGCTTCTGGGCGAGGTGCTGCCCCCCGGCGTGCTCTCGGCCCTGGCCGGGGGAGCGGCGGTGGGGCGGGCCCTGGTGGAGTCGGACCGCACCCACGTGGTGGCCTTCACCGGCTCGGTGGCCGCCGCTCGGGCCGTGGGCATCGCCTGCGCCGAGCGTTTCAAGCCCTGTTTGCTCGAGGCGGGCGGCTCGGACGCGCTGATCGTCTCCGACAAGGCCCCTCTGGAGGTGGCCATCGCCGGCTCGGTGACGGCCGCCTTCCACCTGTCGGGCCAGATCTGCACTTCGGCCGAGCGCTTCTTCGTGCACCGGGCCGTGCACGATCGCTTCGTTGCCGGGTTGGTGGAGGGGGCTCGCAAGTTGCGCATCGGGCCTGGTCTGGAGCGCTCCGAGCTCGGTCCCCTGGTCTCGGAGGCGGCCCGGGCCAAGGTGATCCGCCTGGTGGACGACGCCGTGGCCCGCGGGGCGCGTCTGGAGACGGGGGGGCGCATTCCGCCCGGACGCGAGGTCGGCTGGTTTTACGAGCCCACGGTTCTGACCGGGGTCACGCCCGACATGCCGATCTTCCACGAGGAAGTCTTCGGCCCGGTGGCCTCGATCTGCGCGGTGGACTCCTTTGACGAGGCCGTCAAGCTGGCCAACCGCTCCGAGTTCGGGCTGGGGGCCTCGCTCTTCACCACCGATCTCGCCGAGGCCATGGCCTTCGTGGAAGGCATCGAGTCGGGCATGGCCTGGGTC
The DNA here is from genome assembly GCA_021404945.1 of bacterium CPR1. Classification (GTDB taxonomy): domain Bacteria; phylum Vulcanimicrobiota; class Xenobia; order Xenobiales; family QWHO01; genus QWHO01. Next base: position 2,788 of record QWHO01000500.1, on the reverse strand, counting down.
AACAATCCTCTCATCGATAATGACGCCCTGCCCTTCGGAGGCTGGAAGCATTCCGGGGTGGGCCGAGCCCTGGGCCGCGAAGGCCTGAACACCTTTCGGCGCACCAAGATGGTGGTGGTGGACGCCACCCCCAAGGTGCACGACTGGTGGTATCCCTACCCAGAGAGTGAGTTCTATTCCTGATGCGCGTTCTTTTCATCGGCGGAGCCGGGCTGATGGGCTCGGGCAGTATCCGCGACATGCTCGACACCAGCACTCACGAGATCATCGCAGCTGACTCCAGTGAAGAGCGGCTCTCCCGCCTGCCGGCCCACCAGCGGTTGAGCACCCGGGTGCTGGACGTCTCGGACCGCTCGGCCCTGCTGGCCGCCCTGCAAGATTGCGACCTCTGTGTCAACGCCGTGCCTACCTTCGCCGGCTACCAGATGGCCATCTTCCAGGCGTGCCTCGAGGCGGGGAAGGCCTACACCGACTACGGAGGCATGGGCGTTTACACCGTCAAGCAGAAGGCCATGCACCAGGCCTTCGAGGCCGCCGGGGTGGCGGCCGTGGTGGGCCTGGGCGCCGACCCGGGCCTCTCCAACGTGATCTGCCGGGCGGTGGCCGACCGTCTGGACTCGATCGAGAAGATCAACCTCTACTGGACGGGCGTTCGCATCGGTCCGGAGAGCCCGGTGCTGGTGCCCGCCTACAGCCTGTCCACCATCTTGTCGGAATACTCCAACCCCAGCATGCAGTTCCTGGACGGCGAGCTGCGTGAGGTCCCGGCCCGGGGCGGGGTGGAGACTCTGGACCTGCCCGAGCCGTTCGGCCGCACCACCTTCATTTTCACCCAGCACTCCGAGCCCCTGACCATCCCATTCGCCAGGGGGATCGCCGAGAAGGGGATCCGCGAGTTCACCTGGCGGCTCTCCCTGCCCATCCAGGACCACCAGGCCTACGTGGCTCTGGCCCGGGCAGGCTTTGGCGACTACGACACCCCGGTGAGCGTGCCGGGAGGCACGGTAAAACCGCTCGACGTGTTGCAGGCGGTGATGGAGCGCCAGCGCCAGCGCACCCCTCCCCCCGCCTACGAGAGTCACGAGATCCACTTCGCGGTCGGGGTGGGCCAGCGCCAGGGGCGCGCCACCCGGGTCACCGCCCGCGTCATCGGGCGCCCCCATCCGGCCTACGAGCCTTATGCCGACGCGGCCACCTCCATGTTCTTGTCCATCGGCGTGCAGCAGATGCTGGACAGACAGCTCCTTCCCGGGGTATGGGCCCCGGAGGAGTGCTTCGACCCGGACGCCTTTCTGGCCGAGGTGACCAGGCGCCACTTCGAGGTGTCCATCGAAACCGTCAGCACGGAGGCGTTCTAGCCATGCTCGGGGAGACTGCTTTTGGAAAGCTCTTCATCGCCGGCGAGTGGGTGGACCCCGTCCGGGGCGGAAAGTTTCCCGCCGTGGATCCGGCCACGGAGGAGCCGCTGGCCGAGGTGGCCGCGGCCACTTACGAGGACGTGGAGGCGGCCGTTTCCGCCGCCGTGCAGGCCCAGAAGAACTGGGGAAAGACCACGGGGGGCTTCCGAGCCGAAATTCTGGCCCGCATCGCCTCGCTCATTCGGGAAAAGCAAAGGGACCTGGCGGTGCTGGAGGTTCGAGACAACGGCAAGCCCCTGCCTGAGGCCGAGTGGGACGTGGGCGATGCAGCCGGCTGCTTCGATTACTACGCCGGCCTGGCGCGCGAGCTCGACGAGCGCCAGGGCGAGGTCGTTACCGTGCCCGACGAGCGATTCACCAGCCGCGTCTACCACGAGCCGGTGGGGCCGAGCGGGCTGATCATCCCCTGGAACTACCCGCTTTTGATGGCCGCCTGGAAGGTCGCCCCCGCCCTGGCGGCCGGCTGCGCCTCGGTGCTCAAGCCCTCCGAGCTGACCTCGCTGACCGCTCTCGAGCTGGCCGGTATCGCGGCCGAGGCCGGCCTGCCCCCGGGAGTGCTCAACGTGGTCACCGGTTTTGGCAAGGACGCCGGGGCCCCCATCGCCAACCACCCCCGGCTTCGCAAGGTGGCCTTTACCGGCAGCGTGCCCACGGGACGCAGCGTGATGCAGGCCGGGGCCCAGGCCATCAAGACGGTCAGCCTGGAGTTGGGCGGAAAGTCGCCTTTCGTGGTGTTCGAGGACGCTGATCTCGAGGCCGCCGTCGAGTGGATCTTGTTTGGCATCTTCTGGAACCAGGGCCAGGTGTGCAGCGCAACCTCCCGCCTCTTCGTGCACGAGAAGCTGGCCGGGCCTTTACTCGAGCGCCTGGTGGCCGAGTCGGAGCGCATCAAGATCGGCAACGGCCTGGAGCCGGGCGTCAAGCTCGGTCCCCTGGTGAGCGCTCCCCAGCGCCAGCGGGTGGAGAGCTTCGTGGCCCAGGCCCTGCAAGACGGCGGTCGGGCCCTGACCGGGGCGGCTCGCCCCTCGGATTTCCCGCGGGGATACTTCTACAAGCCGACCATCCTGGCCGACCTGAGCGACAGCTCCACCGCCTGGCGCGAGGAGATCTTCGGCCCTGTCCTGTGCGTGGCCAGCTTCCGCACCGAGGAGGAAGCGGTGGAGCGGGCCAACGACTCGCCCTACGGCCTGGCCGCGGCCGTGATGTCGGCCGACCAGGATCGCTGCCAGCGCGTGGCCCGGGCTCTCGAGGCTGGCATCGTCTGGATCAACTGCTCGCAGCCCACCTTTACCGAGGCCCCCTGGGGCGGCGTGAAAGAGAGCGGGGTAGGGCGCGAGCTCGGGCGCTGGGGGCTGGAGAACTACCTGGAG
>QWHO01000499.1 GCA_021404945.1 bacterium CPR1 | reverse complement strand
GCGCAGGAGGTGGAGGTGCTATCGGCGGCCAGCGAGCTGAAAAGGGCCATGCCGATGTTGCAGCTCTCGCCCAGGGCCTGCTCGCCGGCGCTCTGGGTGACCTGGGGCAGCGTCTGGCCGAGCTGACCCACGGCCACGGCCGGGTTCTCGTTCAGGCCGGCTTTGATCTGCTCCAGGGCGTTCTTGATCAGGTTGGCCCCGGTCTGGTCGAAAATCTTCATTCCGGCGCCCTGGCGGGCGGCTCTGGCGAACACCACCTCGGAGGGGTTCTGGCTGTGGGCGGCGATCGCTTCCAGGATCTTGCCTCCGAGCCGGCGCGACTCGCCCGGGTCCTGGGCGGCCGCAAAACCCTTCAGGCCGATTTCGGCCAGGGTCAATCCGACAGGCGCTTTTGCTCCCTGGGAGAGCTTCTCCAGGGCGGCCGATTGCACGGCCACGGCCGTGGTGGGATACATCCGCTCGGCCCCGGCCTCGGCGGCCGTCTGGGCGATCACTTTCTCGATCGGGTCGGCCGAGTTCTGGGCGATGCGCGTGAGCACCTCAAAGTTGTTCTGGCGCTGGTCGGGACCGTCCGAGAAGGGGAGGGCCGCGAAGGCCACCTTCTTGGCGTCGAAGGAGCTGTCGGCAGCCGGACTTTCCTCGGGCGCTGCCTGACTGGAGGTGGCGCGGACCGGGCAGGTCGAGTTGAAGGCGGACGCGGTGACAATCATGGACGGAGCTCCTCTTTCGGGCTATGTGCTGTCAGCATAAGGGAGCAGGCTGAAATTCCCGTGAAAGCGAAGGCCCGCTCGTGAGCGTGCAAGCCGAGCTGGAAAGTCAGGGTTATCGGTGCTTTACCTGGAGCGATCGCCCCGGCACGGTCTATCCGCCGCATACCCACCCCCACGATGAGGTCCTGTGCATTCTGAGAGGCCGCATGGAGATGGAAGTGGCCGGCCGGCGCCAACAGCTCGAGCCGGGCGACCGCCTGGAGCTGCCCCGCGACACGGTGCACTCGGCCCGGGTGCTGGGAGATGAGCCGGTGGAGTACCTGATCGCGCAGCGATGACTTTAGCGGCGACAGGAGCGTTCCTTCGGATTTCGACCACAGGAGCGGTCCTTCGGCTTTTGCTCTGCTTGCTGCTGGCCCTACCGGCGGCCGCCTGGCCGCAAGGGTGGAAAGAGCTGCGCACGGTCGAGGCCGACCCCAAGGTCCTCTCGGCCAAACTGGGCCTACCCCTCCAGAGCGTGCAGAACGCCTTCCTGGAAGTGGAAGGCCAGCCGCTTCAGGTCAACACCATCCTTTGCGCCAGCTCGCAGGATGCCGTCAAGCTGCACTCGCGCCTCGGGCAACCGCAGCGCATCTTTGCTCGGGACAGCACGGTCACCGAGCTGGTGTGCCAGGACGCCTATCTGCTCCAGCAGGCCATCTATGCGCTCGAGCTCAAGGCGCGCAAGCAGAGCTACCGGGTTACCTTCCGGGCGGCCGGGCTGCAAGAGTGCGCTCCCATGGCCTGGAACCGCATGTTCAACGCCTGCCGCACCAGCGACCGCAAGACGGTGGACGAGCTCTCGTCCGCCTTCAAGTTTTCCCGCCAGCTCGTCTTGCGCAATCCCAAAGCGGAGGTGGAGCCGGCCGAGCCGCGCTTCGGCTTTCCCGAGTTCACGGTGGCGGTCAACGTGGACAGCGAGGCCTTCGGCCTGACCCCGGGGACGGCCGGTAAGACGGGCGCCACGCCGTTCTGGCCGGCCGACGACGCGGAGTTGAAGACGCTGGCGGGCGAGGCGGTGGGCAGCCAGAAGGACAAAGTGCGAGCCCTCCTGAGCCACGTGCACCAGAACATGCGTTACGGCGGGGTCTCGGGCTCGCGCTGGGGCGTGAAGAAGTTTCTCCAGCAGAAGACCGGTCAGTGCTGGGACTACTCCGACCTCTTCATCACCCTGTGCCGCTCCCAGGGAATCCCGGCCCGCCAGGTGATGGGCTGGATGGTGCCTGGAGGCGGCCACGTGTGGGCCGAGGTCTGGACGGGGAGCGGCTGGCTGGGGGTGGATCCGACGGCCGGGGCCCTGGCCGGTAGCGACCTGGTTCCCCTCTTCACCAGTGAGGACGGGAGAGTGCCCGTTCTCTACACCAGCTCGGTCAGCGTGGTGAAGCGGTAACCTCTGGTTCATCACATTCTCGTCACCGGGGCGTATCCTGTAGGCGCCATGATTGTGTCCGTCTGTTCCGCCTCCCGACCCACTCCACGGCCGGCTCAGCCCGATGAGGCCGACGTCAAGCGCTCCCTCCCCGGTAAGATCAAAGATGTCTTCCTGGACGGAGTGCGGGCCAGCACGGACTTTCTGGACCGCCACCCCGTGCTCGAGGCCACCGTGGGGGACGCGATGGCCGTGTCGCGCGGCCTGCACGCTTTCCCCAAGTTCATCTATCCCACCATCACCGGGGCCACCCCTCAGGAGCGTGAGTTTATCCTTGACGTGCTCGACAGCCTGCCCCTCAAGGACGTGAACACGGTCAAGTCGCTGGAGGTGGTGCCGGACATTCCCGACGCTTCGGGCCTGGCCTTCCGGCACACGGTGACCAACCAGATCGAGCTCAGCCGCGAGCAGATCTCGATTCGTCCCGAGTGGTTCCGCGAGGTGCTGACCCACGAGGTGGGCCACACCAAGGACTACAACTCGGCCTGGTTCAACCACCCCAGCGAGCTGGGCGGCAACCACTCGAGCCGCGAGCCCTGGGGGGCCGGCCCCTACGTGACCGACTATTCGGGCAAGAGCCACTATGAGGACTACGCCGAGTCTTATGCAAAGTACCATGTGGATCCGGAGCGCCTGCGCGAGGCCAATCCTGAGAAGTATGCCCTGATCGAAAAGCACGAGCAGCAGAGCTTCATGGAGCGGTTGATCGACCGCCAGGAGTTCCGCGAGACGGGCAAGTGGATCGGCGAGAACGCTTTCCCCAACCAGGGTTTGCGCACCGGGGTGGAAGTCTTCTACTGGGCCACCGGAGGCCTGCAGGCACTGGTGGGCTGGGATCAGCTGCGCAAGGCCAGCGAGACCGACGATCCCCACCACCATATGAGCGGAGTCCTGAACCTGACCGCGGGAGTGCTGTTCGGCAGCCAGCTGCTGGCGGTGGCGGGCATGGGCTTGCAGGGCGCCCACCGCGCCCTCAACGGGGCCATCGCCCGGGGGGAGATCACCGCCGCCGACGGCGACGCGGCCGTGCGCACCTTCTCCGACCCCATCGAGATGGGGGTTCGTTGGGCTGGCAGCAAGCTCGGGTTGATGGATAAGTTCGAGAAGCTTGAGACCAGTGGACTCACCGCCAGGCGAGGCGAGGCCTCCTTCATCGGCGTCGGCGGCGCGGCCGGGGCTCTGGTGGGGGGCATGGTGGGGCCCTACGGCGGACTGATGGCCGGCTACCACCTGGCCGGCCCCGTGGGGGGCGCCGTAGGCCTGGTTGTTGGCGCTCTGGCCGGCTACACCCTGGGCGCCAGCCTGGGTGGTCGTGTTGGCGGGGCGTTGGCGCGCGGGTTGGGGGTTTAGACTCCCAGGTTTACCATGGTGCCATCGATTGAGCTCTGGTCCGGGCTTCTGCGTAGCATCCCTGATCGATTCTAAACTTCGTCGCATTGACCGTGCCACGTAACGTGCGGTGAGAAACTTGTTTCGAGCCGCTCCCAAAGTGTTGTGGCGCGGGCGATGCGACGAAGTTCAACCTGACAGTCTATGCGAGGGAGTATAAAGGGAGACTCTGGTGCTGGACCTGCGGGCCGTCCTTCTGACCGGGCTCTTGTTCTTCGGGCTGCTGGCGCTGCCGAACGGGGTGGCGCTGGCCGCCATGCACCTGTCCGACAACGTGTGGCTGTCCAAGGGGTTGGCGCTGCTCACCGCTCTGGGGGGCGTTGCGACCTGGATTCGCCTGGTTCCCGCCATGCCCGGGATCTTGCAGGGAATGATCTGCATCAATGGCCTGGGCGTCTTGCTCTGGAGCGTGGTCTACTGGGTCGCCCTCCTGTTACGATAAGCCCCCCGCTCCAGGCGGTCACTCAGCTCTCCGGTCACTTCTCAGGCAAGCTCGCTCAGCTCGACCCAGCGCCCGAGGTCACGCTCCAGGCGCTTCTTTAGCGCCTCCAGCTCCTCGAAGCGCTGGTGGGTGGCCTCGTAGTCACTCGAGTCACCGGCCAGCAGCCGCTCCAACTCGGCCTGGCGCTGCTCGTCTCGAGGGATGCTGACCTCCAGCTCTTTCAGCTCACGCTGCTCC
>QWHO01000498.1 GCA_021404945.1 bacterium CPR1 | reverse complement strand
GCTTCCAGGGAAACCCGGCTCCGCTGCGGAGCACCATGAAGAGCTTTCTAGCTCCTGCGGCCTAAAGGGGGGTGATCGAAATTATGCGCGGGACTGTAAAAGCCGATGGTCAAAGCCATGCAGAGCAGCACGTAGAGCCACAGGAACTCCTTCTGGCTGATAAAGGAGAGGAGCTTGTGGCGCGGGTGGACGGCGTCGCCGAAACGCCGGTTGTTGTAGTTCCACACCAGCAGGATGTACTGCATGTTGTGCCACACGTTGGCCACCAGCCACCCGGCTGTAATGTCGCCGATGACGTAGTAGCCCACGATGAAGACGGCTGTATGTGAGGCGATGTAGGTGGCGGCCGGTGCCGAGAACTTGCCGTCGATCCAGAGTCCGAGTTGCATCGCGATCCACCAGGCCAGGCTCAGGAAAGCAACCAGGCCGACGGCCACCACCAGCCAGAAAGGCACCGGGAGGGCGTAGAACTTCGAACCCAGGAACTGGCCGCCGGGGATCTGGCGATACTGCCAGGACCGGTACAGGATGCCCCACAGCGGCACCGAAAACATCATCAAGGTGGTAAGCGCGTCGTTGACGGCGCCCAGTGGCGGCGACTTGCACAAGTAGAGGCGTCCGATGAAGTAGCTCTGTTGGGTGTAGTGCGCCCACTGCCAGTAGAGGTAAATGGTGGTGATGAGGTAGCGCCCACCGGTCAGGATGCCGGCCGCTACCAGGGCGAACACCAGCCAGGGCAGGGCGAAAACCAGGAACCAGTGCTTTTTGAGGCTGTGGGTGTCGAAGCAAAGGCGGGTGTAGGTGGCGATGACGTGCTGGGAGCCGAGCAGCCAGACGTCCACGAGCAAAATCGGCATGAACAGCCGGGGGTGCTCGACCACCAGGAACCCGCTCCCCACCGCTACCAGGCCGCAGGCGATGAGGGCGCTGTCGAATCGTGGGCTGCGGATCCAGTGGGGAGAGGACTGGGCGAAGCTGGTCATCTCCCTTATGTTTGGACTTCGGGGCACGGACCCCTCCAGGTTGGCTCCGCGATCACCGGAGGATCCGCCTGGTGCCGGCCGAAGTGGATAGCTATGCCCCTGTCCGTCGGACCCGTGGTGGTCGCTGCGCTCATCCTGGCCGTTCTGGGCTCCGTGGCTGCCACCGGCCGGCGTTTGACCGAGGGGCGCCGGTGTCCGGGCGCCTGGGTCGGCGTGGCGGTCAGCCTGGCAGCGGGCCCGGCGGCGACCCTGCTGGCTTCCGACCCCCTTGGGGCCCAGGCGACCGTGTGCTCGCTCGGCTTCTTCGTTGCGGGCCTGAACCTGCTGCTGGCCGGCTACCTTCTCAAGGCCAACTGGCTCAACTTTGTGGCCGTCCTGTGCCTGGGGCTGGGTTACCTATTCTGGATGCCCGACACCTTCAAGGAAATCATGCGAGAGAACTACAAAAATTTATAGGGAGAGACGGCCGTGGAGACCGTGACCGACCGCGTTGACCTGTCCAGAATAGAAAACGTAGTTCCGGCGCGTTCGTCAGATTGTGCCAATGTGCAAGACCAAAATGCGAGCCCATTAGAGGCCGTGATGCTGGTGTGCCGATTTCTGGCCCAAACACTTTGGTCGCGAAGTTTTAGCGTACCCGGTCCTTGAGGATCAAGAAGGGTTTCTCCACGGCAAAGTGCACCGCCATAGCCACCAGAACCGAGACAGCCGTGAAGACGAGCAGGTACAGGAGAAAGAAGCCCGGCTCGGCAGGGAAGCGCTCGATAGGAGCAGGGCGGTCCAACAAGAGCCAGAGTAAATCCAACACTGAGCGCATGAACAGCATGTGCACGAGATACAGGGTATAGCTCAGCCGACAGAAGACGAGCAGAAAGTGGCTGTTCCAGAAGGCTGCTCCGGGCACTCGCGGGCACAGCAACATGCCCAGCATCAGGGTACCGAAGGAGAGGGCGAGGGCGTCCGGGGTCAGAACCACGTTGACCAGGGTCAGGTCCTTGACCAGGATGCTCGAGCCCAGCAGCCAGACACATGCAATCAGCCCGACCCAGAACAGCGGTGGCCCGCTGCGGGTCGCGTTCAACCAGCCGTAGGAAACCCGGTGGTGATAGAGCCAGGCCACCAGGGCGCCGATCAGCAGCGAGTCGCAGCTCATGTGAAAGGGGCTGCGCAGCCACAGAAAGTAGTTCAGGTGGTTCAGCTCGTGCTGCCAGGCCAGAAAACCGTACAGACGGCACAGCGGCGAGATGCAGATGCAGGTAAGCAGCAACCACGGCCCCCGCCCCAGGCGAAGAAAGAGCAGCATCAGAAGCGGCACCAGCAGGTAGAACTTTTCCTCCACCCCCAGCGACCAGAAGGCCACCACGAAGTTGGATTGGAGGTAGTCCTGCAAGAACAGCAAGTGATAGGTCAGCCGCCACCACCAGTAAAAGGGGCTGACCGGGTAGAGCGGCACCAGGCCCATGGCCACCACCAGCAAGACGGCGTAGTAAGCCGGAACGATGCGCAGCAAGCGCTTGAGCCAGTACCTGCGCAGCGAGACCTGCCCTTTGCGCTTGAGCAGGTAGTGGGTCATCAGAAAGCCGCTCAGGACAAAGAAGAGATCCACCCCCGCCCAGCCGTTGATCAGCGGGATCATCAGGTCCCAGGAGCCTATGGGGAACATCGGGGTGAAGGTGGTATCGAAGCCGATGGCGCGCCCGGCGTGGCGCCCCAGAACCATCAAGATGGCGATTCCGCGCAATCCGTCCAGAGCGGGAATGGCCCCCGGCAAGCGTTCGAAGCGGAAGTAAGAGCCCAATCAGCCGGTCACTACCGCCGAGAGTTCCTTCTGGATTCCCAGGTCTTGCTGGATGGCGGGTTTGCAGACCTTCCAGATGTACGAATCCACGATGCAATGGTGGAAGTTGACCCCTGATAGGCCATCACGGCCCAGCCCTGCGAGGTGACCAGCATCGGAAGGAGCAGGGGCGCAAGAAGCACCGAGAGTAGCTCGACGACGCCGTAGAAAGCGAACGTGATGGCCGCAAAATAGAGCCACAGAAAGCGGATCTGGCTGATCGAGGTGGAGAGCGCCATGGTGGAAATTTACGCCCCGGCCCCGACCGGTCCCTGCGCCCCGGTCGATCACTGTGCTTTGAAAAAAAGTGTAGACGTTGACTCTATGTGCCCGTGGGCGGGCCCTCTCTGCCCCCCGGCCTGAGGCTCGTCAAGTACGGTGGGTATTTCAGGCAGCTCGACCTTGATGGCGGCCCTGGGCCGGCAAGGATCTGTCGGAAGCTCTGTCCTGGATGCCACACCAGTTTCACTCTCCTTCCCAACGATGTCGTCCCGCTCCACTCTTACGGTTTGGCTCTGATCGCGGCCCGGGGTGGAAGCCAGCCTGAGGGGTGTGCCGGACCGCGACGAGCAGTTCTACCAGGAGAGAGATCTGATTCCTTGCGAGCCTGAGCTCCAAACGTCTCCTGGTCCGATCGGCTGAACGATAAGCCACTGCGGCCTTCCCACCGCCTGTTTGCGCGTTGGAGGCGTAAGTGGGGCCTGTGCTCGCGGCCGTGGCTTGTCGCGCTGCTGAGCGCCTGCATTCTTGTCGGATGTGATCTCCGGACGCAGTGGGGGCGTAGCCTTGAATTGATGGCTAAAGTGCAAGGCCTTTGGTCTTGCACTTTAAAACGCGCTGGAACGCAGTTTTCCGGCGCGTTCGTTAGATTGTGCCAATGTGCAAGACCAAAGTGCGAGCACATTAGAAGCCCAGCCCGGTCGGACTTCCTAGGTGTTGCGCTTGCGAATGAACGTGCCGCCGACCACCACGCGGTTCCCCTGCTCCTGGATGCCCGCCTTGCTGCTCGAGCGTTTCAGCTCGAGAGCTTGTTTCAGGGTGGGCAGAACCTCGGCCGCCTTCTTCAGATCGCTCGGTTCGAGCGGGAACCACCCCGACTTCATGCTCGGGTTTTCGAGCAGCTCTACGGTCGTCTCAAGCGGGTCTCGTTGCGGGTCGTCCCAGATGGCCGCAGCGATCACGAAGCCCAGCGCCGCATTGTCAGGAGCCTGGCTGGCCATCCGGCCTTCCTTGACGAGCTCGGGGTCAGCCTTGGAGCTTTGCCACGGACCTCGGTCAGACGACCGGCCAGGGCCTCTCGGCCCCTGGCATCGAACGAGCAGACCCGGGCCCCTTCCAGCAGCGCCTGAGCCGGGGACGACTGCTGCCCGCTGGCCAATCTCCGCCACCGTCCCGAGGGTCGGTACGAGCTGGCCCCAGGCAGCCCCCCACGCCTCGGGATGGGGGTCGGATTCTAGCAGGCTTTGGGTCAGCCCGAGCAGATCGTTGGGCAGGGGACGCTCGGAGACTTTGCCGCCCGGCCGCCCCTCGACCATCCGGGGATTCTGGCCCTCAGCGAACCGGTGGAAGTTCTCAAGATTGCGCACCGACTGCTCCGGAAAGCTCTTCGTCAGCACCGCTCGCGCCGCCCCGCTGAGCGACGGCTCCGTGAGCTCGAGCCGCCAGGTCCCATGCCCCGACAATCATCAGGGCATCTCCCAGGATGCAGATGCGGCGGGCCGGTCCAAGGGCGTCCAGAAGCGAGTCGCAACGTTTCACAAAGCGGGCCACGTGCTCGTCCAGCGGACCTCGGCGCTCTCTCCAGTGTTGCAGCCGCAGGGCCAGGCGCTGCGCCGGATCGAGGTGCGTGACAAGGGTCAGCCCGCCTCCGATCTCGGAGTGCCACCAGACGAGGTTCAGCCAATCCTCTACCGGGTCGGCCTGCGAGGGATCGAAGAGTTCCAGGATATCATATCCCCGTGATTGGACCGCGTCTGCTCCCAGATGGAGCGAAGTTTAAGCTCCATCTCCTCGGAGCGAGGTCCCGCCCGGCCTTGACGGCGGAGACACTCGAGAGCCTCGACGATAGCCTGACGCCGCCGCTCGATGGCCCCTCCCATCCCTGTGCGAAGGGCCAGCGCCAGAGCCGTTTGCTACCGGAAGACCAGGTCGCAACTGCCCAACGCTGCGGCCTGAACCAGCTCCATCAGAGCGTAAGCATCCTCCGGACTATCCGCCAGGCCTCGGTCAACGATGCGATGGAGGAGCTGCAGGCTCTCCGGCTCGAAAACCAGGTCCCGAGGAACGCGCTCGCGCAGGGCCGTCAGATCGCCCTGTCCATCGGCCAGGTCGCGGGCCTGCCGCAGCACGTCGAGCACTTTGGACCGGTTCTCCGCTTCGACCCGAGTTAGCTGCTTGGAGGCCGGGGCCTCCAACTCGGCGATGTAGCCGACCAGCGGACGCCGCCTCGGCAGGCAGGTCTTCTTCCCGCCCGCTGTGATGGTGCCTGCGGCGAGGTCGAGGACCACCGCGAACGTGGACTGACGGTCAAAGCAGTGCTCGCATTGAGCTCGGCGGACTCGCGCAGGCTGCTGGGATCGAGCCTCCGCGGCAACGGGGCGAGCATCACCATCTGGGCCGAGTTTTCCCCGGATCTGACCTTCTGGTAGGTAGACCGCCGGGTCGCCCCGCCGGCCCCTCGTAGAGCCCGGCATGCAGTTTTCCCGCACCGGGCTCCGACCGAGGGACTTCACTTTCAAATTGTGGCGTGCGTGACATAAGCCGCTGAACCAGCCAGGAGGCAGGGCCTGGCCCTGGCTCCCATCACGAGGTCCATCACCAGCCGGCTCTTGACCGGGGCGGGCAGGGTCCCGAAGCGGGAGCCCAGCAACCTGCTTTGGCGGTTCTTCAGAAGGGCCCTGCTCGGGGTCAGGCGAACTCTGGGCAAGACCCTGAGGACTCGACCAGGAGCATTGCATGCGTTACAAGACCCTGAGGGAGATTCGTCGACTCGATCCGGTTTGCTGGGGTCCTCTCCGGGTCGAGACGGTGCTGCCCGCCTTCGGATTGCCGGCCGCCCGGACGGCCAGGGTGGCCCGGGCGCTGCGCCTTCCTCCGCGTTGCAAAGGGATAGACCGGCCGATCTGCCCGGAAGGATGCCGGATCGAGCACTGATGCCCGTCGTCGAGGTACGCAGCTTGCCGCACGCCCGAGACTGCAACTTGATCCTGGCACGGCTGTGCCAGGAGGTGGCCGCCGTGGAGGGCGGCGACGACTCCGGCGTATGGGCCACCTGGCAATTCGTGAGCCACTACGTGGTAGGCGGCCAGGATGCCAGCAGCCAGCCGCCAGGCTCTCACAGCCCGATCGTCCGGCTGCTGGCGCTGGAGGGTCGCTCCCTGGAAGTACGGCAGGCTCTGCTGCGAACCGTCGACAGGGTGCTGACCGAAGAGCTGGGGCTCGAGCCAGGCAACGTCTTCGTGGAGCTCGTGGAGGCGAGGCGCGGCCTGATTCTCGACGGCGGAGAGATCATCGCCTGAGCGCTGCCCGGTGTGGTTTCGTTGCAGGCGTCCAGGTCAAGCTGAGGGGCTCGACTTTGATACCGCAGGAGTGAGTGCCACCACTGGAATCAACCTGCATGCGAGGCTACTCGACCACTCCGCAATAACGCAAAAAAATTGAGGAACATGGTCTTTTTCGCCGCCCAGACAACCGGGGTTGAGCAGGCTCCAGGGTGCGCGGGCCACGAACACACAATCGATACCGCCGGTAGAAAACGACAGACATTCTCCAGAATTCAGCAAAGAGAACGCAACCGCATGCTTCGTCTCTTCAGCCAGCATCCGCCAAGGACAGGATCTGGAGCCAACCCTGTCGTCCCAAGCGCTCAGGATATCAGGCTTGATTGAGGCCTCAGTCGACGACGAATGTAGCCCACCAACTCCGGATCGGTCTGCTCCAGCAGCATCAAGTTGGCCAGTATTCCCGACACCATGGTTCGAACTTGTGCTCGCAGGTAGGCCAGCCATTGCTCCCAGGCCCTATCCTCCACCACTCGCAGAGTGCCGGGCTCCACAGCCAGCCCCCGGCCCGACAAGACGGCGAGAGCCCCGGGGCAGCCCAGATCGGCCAGGCGGGAGTCAAGCGTTACGCCGTTCCTGACGGCGATGATCCGGGACTGCCCTTTCAGGGCCAGGGGTATGCCAATCGACGCCACACAAGCCAGGGGTCGAGCGTCCGGGTCCTGCGGCTCGGTCGGAATTTGAAAAC
>QWHO01000497.1 GCA_021404945.1 bacterium CPR1 | reverse complement strand
GAGACCAGGGCGGGAAAGTGCGAGTCGAGCCGCAGAGCGTCGAGCTGGTCGGCCAGGTAGCGGATCACTGCAAGTTGCAGCGGCGCGGTGGTGATCAGCGAGAAGGCGAAGATGTAGATCACCGTCTCCATCAAGAACTGGCTGTAGATGTGGGCCAGGCCGGTGCGGGCGATGAGCAGCTGACAGACCACCAGGCTGATGACCGTGAGGACCCAGGGGCCGGAAGCCACCAGGGTGGCGTGGATATAGGCCTTGGTGAAGCCCAGGAAGGTGCCTTCCTGGGTGTAGGCGCGCAGTTTGAAGCCGATGCCTGCCATCAGAGCATCCCCACCGTGGTGCGGTCGTGGGCCTTGCGGCACTCTTCATAGACCTCGCGGTAGCGGGCGAAGAGTTGCTCCTGGCGGTAGTATTTCTCCACCCGGGCCCGGCCGGACTCTCCCATGGACTTGCGCAGCTCCGGGTTCTGATACAGTTGCACGAGCGCATCGGCTGTCTGGTTGGGGTTGCCCACCCAGGTCAGAACGCCAGCCGGCCCCAGGGCCGTGTCCTCAGCTTCACCCCCGAGCAGCAGCTCGGCGCACGATCCGACGTCGGGGGCGATGCAGGGAAGCCGGGCGGCGAAGCCTTCCAGGATGACCATCGGCTGACCCTCCGAGATGCTGGTGAGGACCTGTACGTCGAACACGGGATAGTACTTGCGCACGTCCACCCGACCCATGAAGCGGACGATGTGGCCGAGATCCAGGGCTTCCACCATGGTCTTCACCTCGGCATAGTAGCCGGGGTCCTCATCGGTGGGTCCGCACAGGAAGACCTCCAGCCCGGGAATTCGCTCCTCGGCCAGCTTGATGGCCTTGACCAGCGTCTTGAGGTCTTTGATGGGCACGATGCGGCCCACGAACCCGACCCGGAACTTGCTCTCGTCTCGGGGCATCGCCAGCTCGGTGGTCTGCTCCAGCGCCTTGAGATCGACCCCGTTGGGGATGAGCTTGATCTTGCTGCCGTCGGCCCCGAACTGGATCTGCAGCTCCTTGTTCTCGCGGTGCAGCGTGTAGATGAAGTTGGCGTTCTCGTAGCAGGCTTTGCCCAGTCCCACGAAGAGGTTGATCCAGATTTGCTTGAAGGTGCCCAGCCCTGACTCGAGGTTGACCGAGGAGGCTTTGTCCACGTAAATCCAGTCGGCCTGGGTGATCTCGATGCGGCGCTCATTCACATACAACCCGTGCTCGGTCAGAATCAAAGGTCGCTGATAGCGAATGGCCGCGATCACCCCCATAAAGCCGCTCCAACCGGTGGTGACGGCGTGGTAGACGCGGGCTCGCGGGATCTCGGCGTTGAAGAGCTTGAAGAGCGGAAAGTAGGCGTAGCGCCAGGTCCAGAAGAAGTCCGTGAAGGACACCCGCGGGCCGAAGTCCTGATACATCTGGGTCAGCACGTTCCAGGAGTCGAGCGAGAAGGCCAGGTCGCGGAACGAGAGGGCGGGAAGGTGGTTGCCGGTGCCGCACAGGTGAGGGAAGGCGCGGGCGAAGCCCCGCCCGTGGCCGTTGATCAGCCCTCCCAGGAAGGGCCCGGCCTCGCGCCAGGCTTTCTCTTTGTCTCCGTAGGTCGTTTGAGGGAACCTGGTGATCACGTCATAGAGGTTGAACTCGCAGATGTCCATCAGGTTGGGAGGCAGCTTGTAGCGGATCCGCCGCTCGGTGCTGGCGGACGGAGCCAGGTAGACCAGGCCGAACTTCAGGTCGCTCATTCCCTCGATCAGCTGGTGGATCCAGGTGGAGACCCCGCCCGGGACGTAGGGGTAGGTGCCTTCGCAGAAGTAGCAGACGTCAAGCATCGCGCGCTCCCAACCAGAAATGAGCCAGCTCGCTGATGGCGTGGCCCTCGCGCTTGCGGGGCAGCTTGACGGCCCAACCGCTCTCGAGCGCCCGCTTGCGCACGGCGCGAACGAAACCGAGCTGCTCGTTCTTCTGGCCATCTTCAAACAGATCTTCCAGATAGAGCAGAAGCGAGCCCAGGTCGCCCGGGTGCCGCGCCATGGTCGATTCCAGCAGGGTCAAAGACTCCTTGTGCAGCCCACGGTCTCGCAGGAGGGCGGCCAGAAGCACGGGGAGCTTGAGGTTCTTGGGATCGGCCGTCATGGCTTCCAGGGTGTGAGCCACTGCCAGCTCCCAGTAGTAGGGCTCCAGACCCTCTTCCATCAGGCCCGACTTCATGTATTCGTGGTAGAGCGAGGCCAGGGAGGCCTGCAGGCCGGCCGTCTCGGTGCGGTAGCGCAGCTGCTCGGTCATCTGATAGATGCGCACGACGTAAGATCGTTGCAGCTCGTTGATCTTGCTCATGGCATACTGGAAGACCTCGGGGCGCTGGTCTCCCGCCATCCGGTTGAGCAGGCGTCGCTGGCGCGGGTCGTCAGATTCGGCCAGTCGGTCCACGATGGCCAGGGCGGTGGCCACGTCGGCATAGGGGATGAGGTCCACGATCGGCTCGGTGCGAATCTCCTCGCGGAACTGAACCTCGAGGGGGGCCGAAAAGTCGCGTTCGGGAGGAGCATTGGACTGGATCCACATTTCGGCGCGCACCACGTCGACCAGGGGGGTCTCTTTGGGCTGGCCGCGTGACAGGAGGTAGACCAGCATGCTGATCAGGCTACCATACACCCCACCGAAAAGGCAGAAGACCAGCGTGACGATGGCCCAGCCCAGCGCCGCCGGGCTGACCGGGCTCTTGGCCATGTAAGTGCCGAAGCTGATGGCCAGCGCTCCCACCACGTAGAAGAAGAAGCTTCCCGTGGGGAAGCTCTCCTCGGCCCTGAGCACCCAAAGAGTTCCGAGCAGGCTGGCCACGAGTCCCAGAATCCAGCACAGCCAGGAGACGATGTTGGGCAACGGCTCGTGGGGCCGGGGAGGGCGCTCGAGGTAGCCCGGGACAGTCGGGTCCACACCGGTGTCGATGCGAACGGTATCGGCGATCATGGACCCTCCCGCTTGACGGCCGCAATGCCGGTGGCCAGGTCGAAATAGTCGGGAATGAGCCGGGCCACCAGCCGCTTCTCCATCTCATCGCGCAGGTCGGGGTTGGCCCCCACCAGGCAGAGGGCCCCCGGTGGGCTCTGCGAGCGGATGCGGGCATAAGCGGCGAACAGGCTGGCCAGGGCGTAGCTGTCGATGCAGGTCACCTCGGTCAGGTCCAGCACGATGCGGCTCGCACCCTGGCGGACCAGGTTGGAGGCTGCGGCCCGGAAGCCGTCATTGTTGCCCTTGCCCCAGCTGCCTTGAAGCGACAGCACGGCCACTCCGTCCTGGCGATTCTCCTGTGACTTGACCAGGGGCTGATCCGGCATCGACGTCCTCAGAACTGAAGGTGCAACTGGGTGCGCAGCGACTGGTTGTTGTTGTTGGGGATGCCTCCGGTCAGGGGGACGCGTCCGAAGGGCGCAGCGCCGTACTCGTAGTCCACTCGGAAGAACGAGGTTTCGCTGAACTTGACGTCGGTGCCGACCTGGTAGGTCTGCCCGTTGGTGCCATCGTTGAAGAAGCTTTGATAAAAGCCCAGGTAGTAGCGCCAGCGGTCGTTGGGGGTATGGGTGAAGCGGGTTCCGATAGAGTCGGCCTGGAAGTCGGCCGGACCGAAACGGTCCAGAATGTTCTGGGCGGGGCTGTTGGCGTTGCCCCCGTGGGTATAGCTGACCACCCAGTCGTAGACGTCCTCCTCACGCATGACCGTGAAGTAGGGCCCGACGTTGTAGATGAACTGGTGCGAGCCGTCGATGTAGTTGGCGTTCAGGAAATTGCCGCCGATCCCGATCCATTCGTTGGGCTGGCCGTCCAGGAAGCCCTCCTGGCCGAAATATTTCAGGCCGTTGGCCAGGGCGAAGGGGGTATCGTAGTTCATCTCGCGCACCAGATAAAAGCCGCCCTGCACGTTCGGGCCGTCGTAGCGACCCCCCGCGCGGAACAGGCCTTCGGTGCCATACCAGCCGGTGAAGATGGCGTCCATGTCGGCGGCGCGATATTCCAGGCCCAGTCGGCCAAAGGTACGCTCGGCGGTACCGACCCCGGGGTTGCTGGTGCTGACCGAGCGGTAGTCGTGCCAGCCCTGCACATAGAGGTCGACGTCGCTGACCGGGACGCTCAAGCGGTTGATGACCCGGTTGCCGAAGTTCCCGGCAAAGGACGTGTACTCGTAGAAATTGTCGAAGTAGGGCCCGCGCAGGTCTTCAGCCTTCTGGATGCGCTCATCCAGCGAGGTGGC
>QWHO01000032.1 GCA_021404945.1 bacterium CPR1 | reverse complement strand
CAGTAATCTCGCCGCCCAGAGTGTTCTCCCGCGCGCTCGGGCGCTGGCTGGACAGACAGCCGACGACTTCGAGAGCGGCTCGGGCGCGCTCGAGCTGCTCGTGGGCACCCCGCCGCGGATGGTCGCTGGCGACCACCACGGCGTCCTCGAGAATCTGCCGGTGCAGGCCCGTCAGGACCTGATTTGGACCCACCTCCAGGAAGACGGTGACGCCGTCCTGCCTCATCTTCCGAAGCAGCTTGGGATAGGCGATCGGATCGGTCAGCTGGGCCACCAGGTTCTCGACGAACTTCTCGGGCTCGAAAACCCGGTCGTTGGTGACGTTGCTGTAGAACAGGCGCGTGGGGGGCAGCAGCGTTTCCCGGGCCAGGGCCTGCCGGAGCGGCTCCTGGGCTGCCTTGACCAGCGGGGTATGCAGTGCGCCAGGCACCTTCAGCCAGCGCGACTTGAGCTTATGCTCGCTCAGAACGACGGCGAAAGTCTCCAGATCCTTCAATCTTCCGCCCACGACCGTCTGCTCGGGAGCATTGTGGTGCGTCAGGTGGAGCGGATGCCCCACCATGAGCTCGCGCACGATTTCGGGAGAGGCCTGCACGCTCAGGAGGCCCCCGTCCGGGCTGGCCGCGAGCAAGGCCTGAGCCCGCTCACGGGTGACTCGGATGGCCGCTTCCAGCGTGAGGACCCGGGCCGCGACCATCGCGGGGATCTCGCCAAAACTGTGCCCGGCCACGCAGTCGGGCTCGAAGCCCTCCTCGAGCAGAGCCGCAAATACCAGCATATCGGCGATCAGGACGGCGACCTGGGTGGTGACCGGATCTTCGTCCAACCTGTCGGTGTCGGCCCAGGCCAGCTCCTCGAAGGTGGGCAACCCGGCGGCTCGCAAAAGCCGGTCGGCCTCCTCCATCTGCTCGCGCGCGGCGGGAGACCGCTCCACCAGATCATTGAGCATGCCGTGGTACTGCGAGCCCTGGCCGGAGAACATGAAGGCGACTCGGCCCGGGGTCACCTGGCCGAGAAAGATCCCCTGCTCCTCGAGCAAGGCCCGGTGCTCGAGCTTGGTGCGGGCCAGGTCGAGCTTGGCGGGCATCTCGGCGGGATTCTTGCTGAGCAGGACTAACCGATAGACATCCTGTGAGCTGAAAGGAGCTTGCGTCCCGGCACCGGATTGCTGGAGCTTGGCGACCAACTCGGGTAAGGTAAGAGCGCCCAGCCGGAGCTTGCTTTTGAGCTGGTCGGGCCGGGGGGCTGCGGGGGGAGCCCCGAGCAGGATCTGGCTCGCCAACCCGCTTTCGGAGACCGCGTGATGGGCCTCCACTCCCTCGCGGGGCTCCAGAGTGGCCTGGATGACGCGCACGATCCCTTCGGCCGCCCCCATGTGACCGACCTGAGCGGTCAGTTGGGTGCGGCGAGCCGTCTGGCCGGCAAAGCTCTGACGCAGACCGCGCTCTTGCTGGACGCGGATCGCCGGCATGGCCGAGCCGGGCTCGACGGCCAGGATCTGCTCGGGTGAAAGCCCCGAGACCTCCAGCGCGCGACAGCTCGCCAGGATCGTGGCCTCCTCGGGAGCGCGGTGCGCGTAGCGGGTGCCCTCGCCGAGCAGGACGCCCAGGACTGGATTGCCGTCCCGGCGAGCGTCCTTGAGGCGCTTGAGGACCACCACCCCCACCCCTTCGCCTGGCGTGTAGTCAGGATCGCTGAAGGCGCCGCGTCGATGCATCAGCTCGTAGGCGGGGAGGTCCAGCGAATGCTGGGCGCCGGCGCACACGACCGCCTGGCAGACGCGCCCACGCAGCAGGGCCGCGCCGATCCCCAATCCGACCAGGCCGGAGCAGTCGCCCGCCTCCACGGCCATGGCGCCGCCCTCGAAGTCGAAGGTCTTGGTGATACGGCTCGCAAGCGTGCTGCTGGTAAAGCTCCCGGTCTCGTCCAGCGGCGCATTGTAGAGCTCGAAGAACAGCTCCTCGAAACCAGGCAGGACGGTATCGGGGTCCACCTGGTGGCGCTCCAGGGCCTGGCGCAGGTTGCGCTCGATCTCGGGAAACCTGAGCCCTGCCACCAGCTTGTTCCCGAACTCGCCCCCGAACTGCGTTCCCACCACCACGGTCGTGCCGCACCGGTCGACTTTCCCGGCCTCCGTGAGGGCCTGCTCGGTGGCATCCAGCAGCATGAACTGAAGCGGGTTAGCCATCGCGATCTGCTTGGGCGGGACCCGGTGCTTGAGGTAGTCATACTGGTAATCCGTGATGTAGCCGCCCCGGTTGTGGGGAACGACTGCTCCCAGGCCGACCCGACCCGGCCAGCGGTGCTCGGGAGCTTCGCGAACCTGGCTCTGCCCGCTGGAGAGCAACTTTCGGAAAGCTTCGAGGTCGTGAGCGCCCGGGACCACGAGCCCGCGGCCGACGATGGCGATGGGCTCCTCCGGAATCCGATCGGGAACGGGAAGGGGGGCGCCTGGCTCCTCTACCACCAGGTGGACGTTCAGGCCGCCGATGCCAAAAGCGCTGACACCGGCACGCCTCGGGGCGTCAGCCGGGCGGGGCCATTCCCGTGGCTCCGTGGCGATGGTCAGGGGGAGCGAGTCCCAGTCGATGGCGCTGTTTTTCTGCTTTACGTTGGCGCTGGGCGGGATGAGGCCGCGCTCCATGGCCAGAATAACCTTGAGGACCGCGGCCAGCCCGGCGGTCTCCAGGGTGTGTCCGAGGTTGGACTTCACGCTTCCCAGCGGGAGCTTCTCCTGGACGTGCGGGCCAAAGAACGTGGCCAGCGACTCGAGCTCGGTCGCGTCGCCCACCTGGGTGCTGGTGGCGTGCGCCTCGATGTACTGGATGTCGCCCGGGGACAGGATGTCGCCGTAAGCGCGCTGCAGCGCGGCCATCTGGCCCTCCGGCTGGGGAGCCCACAGGTGGCGGCCCCGCCCGTCGGAGGACAGGCCGACGCCGCGGATCACGGCCAGGATTTTGTCCCCGTCCTGGCGGGCGCGGGCTTCGGTCTTGAGCACCAGCGCCACGTAGCCCTCCGAGCCGATGAGGCCGTCGGCCTCGTCGTCGAACGGGCGCGTTCCCCGGGCACTGCAGGACTGCGCCTGCGAGAAGAGCAGCAGGCTGTCGGATTTGGCGTAGGAAGCGCCTCCCACCACGGCCAGCTCGATGTCGCCACGCTCGAGCGCGAGAGCCCCCAGCGCCAGCGCCACCAGGGACGAGGCGCAAGCCGAGTCCACCACCAGGTTGGGTCCGGTCAACCCCAGCTCCGCAGCCAGCAGCTCGGCGCTCCAGCGCGCTTCCAGCCAGGGGCCTCCGTCTTCCCCGGGACGCGGACGGCCGGCGCGGAGGCGTTCGGCGGTCTCGTGCAGGATAGCTTCGCGCGTGGCTTGGGGCAGATGCTGGAAAGCCGGGATCTGCTCCAAGGAGCGGTAGATCTGATCGGCCAGAACACTGACGGCCCGTTCGCCGGGGCGGGCGCTTCCGGCAGAGTGGCCCACGAAGACCCCCACGGCGCGACCCTTGAGGTCGGTGAGGCCGCCGTTCTCTAACGCCTGCCGGGCGACGTCGCAGAACAGCCGGTGACAGACGTCGTGCTCTTCGCCGGCCGAGCGGGGCTCCTTCGAGGGCACCAGGCCGCCCAGCGTCGAGTAAGTCTTGCACCGCTGACCCTTGCGAGGGTCGTAATAGAGGTCGCGGTCCAGCCGGTCGGGGGGCATCTCCACCACGGCATCCTGCCCGCTCAGGAGCAGCTCCCAGAAAGCCTCCAGACCATCGGCCCCGGGTAGCAGGCAGGCCATTCCGACGACGGCGATGGGGGTGTGCAGCGAGGTCCTCATCGGTCTATCCGCGCTTCCCGCAGCTCATCCAGGAAGCCCTCCAGGAGGCCCACCGATTTGTCCATCGAGGCCGGCGGGCCTTCCAACACCAGGAGTCCGGAGTAGATGGCCCCCTCCAGGTTCAGCTTTCGGGCCACCAGCTCTTCCAGGGTAGCGGAATTGCAGAAAGCCCGGCTGGCCGTTTCCGCCGTGCCTGCGTACACGGCCACCCCCTGTTCGCCGGGAGCCAGACTCCATGCCCCGCCCTCAGGCCCTTTGACCTCGAGGGTCATGGTGCGCTCCTCGATTCCCTCGCGACGGAGCGCCTCCATTCGGGTTCTCAGGTTCCACTCGGGGGGCAACTCGAAGCCGCGCTCGCTGGCATAGCGCACGAGCCGGTCCAGGGCCTCCTCGTCCAGCACGGGACAGGGAAGCTCGGGAGCGTCCCGCTCGGTGTGGGTGGAGTCGAAATGCGGATGCTCATTGAGATAGGGCCGGTAGAGCCGGAGAGCCTCATCCAGAGCCGCGGCAGGCACCTGCGGAGGGCGAGCCAGGGCGCGAGTCGCGGCTTCATAGAGAGCGCCCGCCGACGTGGGGTGAGGGCTGGTGAGATGGTAGGTCTGCCCATGATTCTGGCCGCGTTCGAGCAGCCGGCGCAGGGCGGCCGAAACCCAATTCACCGGGACCAGGTTGAGCCTGTCGCCGGAATCGAGTCCCAGCGTGCCCAGCACCCGGGCACCGTCCTGCTCGGAGAACAGCCACGCCAGCCGCAAAAGCGAATAGACCCCGGTATAGCTCGACGTAAACCCCGTCTCGTAGTCGCCCACGATCACGCTGGGCCGGTAGATCGTCCACGACTCCAGGTTGGGGTCGG
Organism: bacterium CPR1; assembly: GCA_021404945.1. Lineage (GTDB taxonomy): Bacteria > Vulcanimicrobiota > Xenobia > Xenobiales > QWHO01 > QWHO01. The sequence goes on along the minus strand of QWHO01000032.1, from coordinate 25,150 downwards.
TGCGCACCAGGTGCTCGGAAAGGAGCTTGCTGCGCTCGTAGTCATTCGAGAAGGATTGGCCCAGGTCGAAATCGTCCTCCAGGATCGTGCCGGTCCGCGAGCCCGAAACGTAGGCCGTGGAAACGAGGTGGAGCTCCTTGATGCCGCTGCTCTGGCACAGCCGTAAGGTGTGGCGGGTGCCGTCGACGTTGGTGCGGTAGGGTTCCCCGGAGCCGTCCGCCACGAATTGGAGGGCGGCGGCGCAGTGGACGACTTTCTCGCAATGGTCGGCCACCCAGCGCCGGGACTCTTCGCTCAAGCCCAGATGGGGCTCATTCAGGTTCCCCTCCAGGATCACCGGTACCTGGTCGGTATCCAGGCGCTCGAGAATGGTCGCAATGCGCTCCTGCGGGCCCATCCAGCGGGTGCCACGGGCCAGAACGGCCACCTTGCGCCCGGAGCGCAGCGCGTCGCGCATCAGGTAGCTGCCCAGAAGACCGGTGGCTCCCGTGAGGAACTCGTAATCCCTCACCGAGCCACCTGTGCGGCGCGATACCCGTTGGGATGGCTGCAGTGCCACTCCCAGGCGCTGCGGACGATCTCCGTCAGGTCGGCCCGGGTCGGGTTCCAGCCCAGCTCCCGGGCCGTCAAAGTGCGGCTCCGTCGGGCCAGCACGGCCACCTGCTTGCCGGCACGCAAGGCGTCGCGCAGCAGATAGCTGCCCAACAGACCTGTCGCCCCCGTCAACAACTCGTAACCCATCAGGCTGAAACGGCGCCAACCTCGCTCGCGTAACCCTGCGGATGGGTGCGATGCCATTCCCAGGCCGAGCGAATGATCGGCTCGAGGGCGGTATGCTCAGGCCGCCAGCCCAGCTCGCGTCGAGCCAGCGAGCTATCGGCCACCAGGGTCGGCGGGTCGCCAGGTCGGCGCGGGGAGATCTTGACCGGAATGGGATGTCCGGTCACCCGGCGGGCGCACTCGATGACCTCGAGGACGCTCGATCCGGTCTCAGTGCCCAGGTTGCAGATGATGCGTGTTTTTTCAGCCAGGGCCTGGAGGGCCAGCGTGTGGGCGCTGGCCAGATCCAGGATGTGGATGTAATCGCGTACGCAGCTTCCGTCCCGGGTGGGGTAGTCATCCCCGTACAACTCCACGTGAGGGCGCTGTCCCAGCGCGACCTGGAGCACGATCGGAACCAGGTGCGTCTCGGGGGTGTGGTCTTCCCCGCGCTCGGGGGTGGCCCCGGCGGCATTGAAGTAGCGAAGAGAGGCGAAACGCAAGCCGTGGATCTCGGCATACCACTCCAGCGCTTCTTCCACCACCTTCTTGCTCAAGCCGTAGGGGTTGGAGGGCTGTCGAGGCAGAGTCTCCACGATGGGCAAGCGCTCCGGAACGCCGTAAACGGCGCAGGTCGAGGAGAAGACGATCTTCTTGACCTGTCCTTGCAGCATGCCTTCAAGAAGATTGAGGCTGCCGATCAGGTTGTTGCGAAAATATCCCTCGGGAGAGAGCATCGAGTCCCCCACGGAGGCCCAGGCCGCAAAATGCAGGACGGCCTCAAAGCGATGCGCGCTGAACAGAGACAGCACCTCGTCGCGCTCGCGCAGGTCGCCTGCGATCAGTTTCGCCCCCGGGGGCACGGCTTCTCGATGGCCGGCGCAGAGATTGTCAAAGACTGTAACGCTATGGCCCGCTTCGAGAAGCTGAGCTGCTACATTGCTGCCGATATACCCGGCTCCGCCGGTCACGAGGACATTCATGGGCGCAGTCTTTTCGGACCGGGAGGCGAGATTCCTCGTTGCAGGCTCAAGTGCCCGTGTCGGTCCGCTCAGAATGGCGCTAGAAGTCCGGCCGCAAACCCCCCTGTGGTGTCGGAGGAGCTACGCTCTCGGGGGCCCCTGCCCCCGCCTCCGCCACCACAAGATGTTGTAGGCGGCCGGACTTCTAGCGCCACCACAAGATGTTGTAGGCGGCCGGACTTCTAGCACAATATGTTGGGCGTCGCGCAGCCGGAAAACTGTGTCAAGGGGGTTTCCGGCTGCGCTCCTGGGAAAGGTTGCTCTCGAGATACCCCTGAAAGGCGTGGATACGTTCCTCGCAGCGTCCGAGCAAGCCCCGGTGCGGGCTGGCCGCCAGCCCCTTCTGAATGCTCTGGAAAATGCCCCGGTCTTCCTCGAGGATCTGCCGGGTGATGGCTGCTTTCAGCTTCCCCCAGGTGCGGGCCAGACCCGTTTCTAGAATTGCACCGAACGGCTTTTCGGGGCTGAACTGCCGCACCACCGCGCGACAGGTCGCGGGGCCGGTGGGAATCACGCACTGGCACAGACTGACTGCGTCGGTGAAGGAGAAGAGCAAATTCGGGAAGTCGTGGTGCTGCCAGTACTCCCCTGTGCTGTCCCCCGTCATCCGTCGAGTCACCCAGCTCTCGCAACGCTGGAACCATTCGTCAACCCTGGAATGGGCGAAGGGAAGTCGGGTCTTGAAGGAAGTGTGGCCCGACTCGAGCCAGTGGGCGCTGCGTCCCTCGCCCGGGTCTTCCTTGAAGGTGCGGGCGTGAATGAAGGGCACATGGTAAGCTTCCAGAGAGTTCTCCACCGGAACCTTCCAGTTGGCCTCGTAATCTGGCTCCCAGGCCAGAAAGGGACGCCACCTTTCGCCGAAGCGTTGAGCGCAGAGAGTGTGCAGAGGGCCGAGCTGCTCGACCAGACTCGGCCCTTCTCTCGACAGGCGCACAAAGACCAGCTGCCCGGCGGTCTCCAGCTGGTAGGCCGGCAGGCAGGGCCGCTCGTCTGGCATCGGGACGAAGTTCTCGGGCGCCGGAATGCGCCGGGTAATGCCCGAGGGGCCGTACTCCCAACCATGATACTGGCAGCGCATGGCCTTCGAATTGCCCCGGGCCCGGTCGGTCAGCAAGCTGTGCCGGTGGGCGCAGACGTTGGACAGGGCGCGCAGTCGCCCGTCGAAGTTGCGCACCTGCACCGGGGTGCCGAAGAGGTCGCAGGTCAGAAAATCGCCGGGACGGGCCAGATCGGCGGTCGTGCCCACCAGGTGCCAGGCAGAGGCGAAGAGCTTGCGCTTCTCCAGCTCATGTTGCTCGGGGCACCAGTAAGCGCGAGGCTCGAGCAGGTGAGGCAGGCACCCTCGGCTGACAAACATGCCTCAGGCGGCGAAACAGACCTTGTTGCGCCCCTTGTGCTTGGCCTCGTACATCGCCTGGTCGGCCTTCTCGAGCAGCTCTTTCTTGGTGGTGGCGTCCTCGGGGAAGGCGGCCACCCCGCCCGACACGGTGATGTGCACGATGTTGGAGCCGAGCACGAACTCGTATTCTTCTACCGCCTGGCGGATGCGCTCGGCCACAACCACGGCTGAAATGCGGTTGGTCTCGGGCATGGTGATGGTGAACTCGTCACCGCCGTAGCGGCAGACCGTGTCCATGGGTCGGGTGACCGACTTGATCACCCCGCCGAGCTGCTTGAGCAGCGCGTCGCCCTGCGGGTGGCCATAGTTGTCGTTGACCTTCTTGAAGAAGTCCATGTCCATGATCATCAGGGCGCAGCTCTGGTTGGCATACTTGGCCTTGGTCACTTCCTTGCCAAGGTGGTCCTGAAAGTAACCGTGAGTGTAGAGCCCCGAAAGCGAGTCGGTGATGGCCAGGGCGGCCATGCCCAGTTGGAGCTGCACGTTGCGCACGGCCAGGGCCACCTGGTTGGCCATCATGCTGTAGAGGCCGAAGACCTCCTGAGAGTACTTGCCAGGCTGGTGATAGCTGACGAGCATGACTCCCAGGGCCTTGCTCTCGAACATCAGCGGGCTCATCATCACCGAGCGGAGATCAGTGCCCTTGGCCAGCGCCTTCTCGTTCTGGGCCTGATCCTTGAAATCGGAGAAGAGCACGCCCTTGCGCTCTTTCATGACCACCCACAGGGTCGAGCTGGTGACCTCGGGGTTGAAGTCGGTGAAGGTGTCGGCGTGGGCCGACTGCACGCCCTTCGCGCGCAGGACCGGTTGCTCGGGATTCTCTTCGTCGAGCAGGTAGACGGCCACGTTGTCGGCCTTGAACAGGGCCTTGACCATGTCGCAAACGACCTGCATCACCTTTTCGATGGTGGCCGAGGAGCCGAGCTCCTGGGAGGCCTCGATCACTTTGATCAGCGCTCGAGTCTTGTAGTCGGCTTTCTTCTGCTGCAAGTAGAAGTAGGCGACCATGCAAAAAAGCAGCGCCACCACACCCCACAAGATCGTCTGCATGAGATCCATACTCTGGCCAGCTCCTTGAAAATTCCGCGAAGTCGAACAGGATGTTTATGTTCTGGCCCGACAAGTCCTTCCCAGATGATCAACTCATGTCAGTGGGGTCGGCGGCTGATGCTGCGCCGTCTGGGTCCGGAAGACCGGGGCGCGTGGCTCGATTTGAAGCAGGTCAGCATCGAGCTGCACCGCCCCTGGGAGCCCTGGCCCGAGTCCGGCTATCGTCCGCCGGACGCAAACGACTTCCAGAGCCAGCTGGGGCGGGATGCCTACCTCATGATCCGTCGCGCCGACAACCTGTTGGTGGGGCAGGTCAACTTCAACCAGTTGGTGCGGGGCAACTTCGAATCGGCCTACCTGGGCTACTGGGTGGGGCAGCCCTTCGCGGGGCGGGGCTACGCCACCGAGGGGGTGGCTCTGGCCGTGCGCCATGCTTTCAAGGTGCTCCGGCTGCACCGGCTGGAGGCCAACATCGTGCCCACCAACCTGGCCTCGTTGAAAGTGATCCAACGCTGCGGCTTCAAGTAGGAAGGCTATTCGCCCCGCTACCTGCGCATCGCCGGGCAGTGGACCGACCACGAGCGCTGGGCGCTCACCGTGGAGGACTGGAAAGGTTGAGGTAGCTGGCCAGTGCCCGGTCGAGCTCGATGATTCGGGCAGATGGGAGTTGTCCGAGCGGGGGCACAACCAGTTTCGACCGGTCGACCGTGGTGATCTGGTGGGCAAGAGCGGCGCAATCCTTGTTCAGGCCTGCCTCGCCGGCACGCAACAGGACGGTCGTGGGCGAAGTGCTCAGCCACCGTGTCGAGGAGGTCAGGGGAACCACGGTGATGCTCATCCAGGCACGGGCCTGATTGAATCGATCATGAGAAACGATGATGCAGGGCCTCATTCCTGCCTGCTCGGACCCGGACCGAGGCTCAAGGCGGACCCAACAGATGTCGCCCCTTACCATTCGGTATGCTCATGCAGCATTCGGTGGACCTCAGCTTCCGTCCACCGGGTGAGCTCATTGCTGGCCGGGCCCATTTCCTCGGCGTATCGACCCATCTCGTCCTCGATCATCTCGCGCTCGCGCTTGAGCACATACTCCACGACGGCCTCCCGGACCAGGGTGGTTCGGCTGCGCTCGAGCCGGTGGCTCAGCTCGTCAAGCCGGCCCAACCAATCTTCGGACAAAGTAATGTGCATGTTTTTCATGCAAGAAAATATACATCGATGGGCTCAGGATTTCCTGCAGGCCAGACTCTCCTTGAGGCGCGCCAGCAGCTCCAGGGCTTCCTCCCCGCTCATCTGCTCCACCGGAGCCTCGCGCACAGCCCGCTCCAGATCGTTGCCGAAGAGATCCATCTGGTCGGCGCCGCGGCGCGAGGCTGGTCGACCGCGACCGCGCTCGAGGGCCTCCAGGATGGCCCGGGCCCTCTCCAGCACTTCCCTTGGAAAGCCGGCCAGCTGGGCCACGTAGATGCCGTAGCTGCGGTCGGCCCCGCCTGGCACGATGCGGTGCAAGAACACGATGTCGTCGCGGTTCTCGCGCACGGCCACCCGGTAGTTGCGACAGGCCGAGAGCTCTTTCTCCAGCGCCGTCAGCTCGTGAAAGTGGGTGGCAAACAGCGTCATGGCGCCGGTCTGGTTGTGCAGGTGCTCGGCCACCGCCCGGGCCAGGGCCAGCCCATCGAAGGTGCTGGTGCCGCGCCCGATCTCGTCTAAGATGACCAGCGAGCGGGGGGTGGCGTGGTGGAGGATGTTGGCCGTCTCGCTCATCTCCACCATGAAGGTGGACTGGCCCAGGTGCAGGTCGTCTGAGGCGCCCACCCGGGTAAAGACTCGATCCACCACCCCCAGCCGGGCCGCCCGGGCCGGGACGAACGAGCCCATCTGGGCCATGACCGAGATGAGGGCGGTCTGGCGCAGATAGGTAGACTTGCCGCTCATGTTGGGCCCGGTCAGAATCAAGAGTCGCCGTTCGGGGGCCAGTCGACAGTCGTTGGGCACGAAGCCGGACTCCAGCCCCAGCTCCACCACGGGATGGCGGGCTCCCTCGAGCTCCAGGCCACAGTCGGCCACCAGCTGAGGACGGGTCCACTGCTCGCGCACGGCCTTCTCGGCAAAGCTTCCGAGCACGTCCAGCTCGGCCACGGCCCGGGCCGCCTGGCGCAAAAGCACGGCCTGCTCGGCCACCGCTCCGCGCAACTCTAAAAAGAGCTGATACTCGCGCTCGCGGATGCGCTCCTCGGCACCCAGCACTTTGGACTCGAACTCCTTGAGCTCCGGGGTGAAGTAGCGCTCGGCATTGGCCAGGGTCTGCTTGCGGATGTAGTGCTCGGGCACCGATTTGAGGTGGGTGCGGGTGACCTCAAGGTAGTAGCCGAACACCTGGTTGAACCCCACCTTGAGCGACTTGATGCCGCTCTCCTCGCGCTCGCGCGCCTCCAGTGAGGCGATCCATTCGCGGGCGTTGGAGCGTAGCGAGCGCAGCTCGTCGAGCTCGGCGCAGTAGCCATCTCGGATCAGCCCGCCCTCGCGCAGCGAGAGAGGGGGGGCCTCGGCCACGGCCCGCGAGAGCAGGGCCTCCAGCTCGGCCAGCTCGGCTGCCGCCAGCGGCTGGGTGCGCTCCTCCAGCGGGGTGCCCGAGAACACCGTGTGGATGTGGGGCAGGCGTTGCAACGACTGGGCCAGGCCCAAAAGGTCGCGGGCGTTGGCCGACTGGTAGACCACGCGCGAGAGCAGCCGCTCCACATCCAGCACTTTTGCCAGGGCCTCGCGCAGCTCGCTTCGACGGGCGTAGTCGTGCACCAGGTACTCCACCGCCTCGAGCCGCTCCTCGATCTCGGCCAGCTCGAGCAGGGGACGCAGCATCCAGTCTTTGAGAACGCGCGCCCCCATCGAGGTGCAGGTGGCGTCGATGGCCCACAGGAGACTGCCTTTTCGCTCGCGCCCGAGCAGGGTCTCGGTCAGCTCGAGATTGCGGCGCGAGGTCTGATCGAGCACCATGTGGGCGTTCAGGCGATAGCCTCGGGGCGGGTCCAGGCTGAGGGCCTGCGATCCCTGGGTGGACTTGAGATAGCTCACCAGCCCTGAGGCCGCAAGCACAGCCGCGGGCCGGTCGACAAGATCGCAGCTGTGCAGCGAGGTGAGGTGGAACTGGCGCAGCAACTGCTTCTCGGCCTGGGGCTCCTCGGCTACGCGCTGGGTAGCCACTCCCAGGCGGGCGGCCACGCCCGCGAGCATCTCGTCGCCGCCCAGCACCAGCACCTCGGCCGGCCGGAAGCGGGCCACCTCCTCGAAGAGCCGCTCCTGGTCGCGGGGCAGCTCGGTGGCCACGAAGTAGCCGGTGGAGATGTCGGCCGCTGCCAGGGCCACCTCTCCGAGCTTGCTGGCCAGGCAGAGCAGGAAGTTGTGGCTGTGCTCCTCGAGCATGGCCGGGTCGAGGATGGTGCCCGAGGTGACCACCCGGATCACCTCGCGCCTGACCAGCCCTCTGGCCTGTTTGGCGTCCTCCATCTGCTCGGCGATGGCTACCCGGTGGCCTTTCTGGATCAGCAAGCGCAGGTAGGTATCCAGGGCGAAGAAGGGCACCCCGGCCATGGCCGAGCGCCCATCGCCACACTCCTTGGAGGTCAGCGCGATCTCGAGGTCTTTCGCCAGGGTCTCGGCGTGGGGGCCGTAGGCTTCGAAGAAGTCGCCCACGCGCATGAGGAGCAGGCAGTCGGGATGGGCCGCCGCCAGGTCGAAATACTGCACGAAGAGGGGGGTGAGCTTGCTGGTATCCATGGCGCCAGCGGCGTTCGACCCGGCTTTGGAACCGTCCCTCCGAACAGGGCGGCGAAAAAGTTTTCAGGCAGGAGGAGATGGAGTCATCAGCAGGAACTGCAGGGTCAGCATATCGCCCCGGGCGGCCGAGCAACCCCCGTGCCAAGCCGATTCGACGCAATGTTCAGTCCCGGGAAAAGGAGCAAAAACTTGAATAACTTGAGCTTTGGCGAGTTCTGGGAAGAGTCCATCGAGCCTACCTGGCCCGAGCTGTCCGACTGGGACGACGAGGACGAGGATGAGGATGATGACGACGAGGACGATGATGACGACGATTGGGATGACGACGACGACGAAGATTGGGACGACGACGATGACGACGACTTCGACGACGACGATGAGGATGATGACGACTTTGACGACGAGGATGATGACGAAGAAGAATAGAGCTTGAAAAGCTCTCGCCTCAGGCGGCGGAAGGGGCCGGCGGTTGCCGGCCTTCTTCTTTTGCCTCCGAGGCAGGTACCGTGAACAGGAAGGTGGACCCACAGTTGGGGGCGCTCCGGACGGTGATCTGACCCCCGTGGGCTTCCACGATCTTGCGGGCGATGAAGAGCCCTAGCCCGACTCCATAGTGAGAGCGCGTGTTGCCGATCTCCACCCGATGGTATTTCTCGAAGATCTTTTCTTGATGGTCGAAGGGTATGCCGCAGCCCTCGTCGCGCACGCTGATGGTATACAGGTCGCCGTGCCGCTCGCAGGACACCTCCACCAGGCCTCCCTCAGAGGAGTACTTCACGGCATTGGAGAGCAGATGGTCGAGCACATAGCGGATCTGGTCGGGATCGCAACTGGCGGCTAGCTCGCCGGGCGATTCCCAGTGCAGCACCCGGTCGGGCTCCTTGAGCCGGTAGTTGTCCACGACGCGGGAGACCAGGGCGGCCAGGTCGATGTTGCGGGTGCGCACCTCGAGTACCTGGCTGTCGAGTCGAGCGGCCTCCAGCAGATCCTGGATGAGCCGGTTGAGCCTGTCCGCCTGGGTGTTGATGATGCCCAGATGGCTGCGCGTGGTCTCGGGCTCGAAGCGGTACTTCTTGTGCATCATGTTGTGGAGGTAACCCTTGATGCAGGTGATGGGAGTGCGCAGCTCGTGGGAGAGCGTGGCCGTGAAGTCGCCCCGCAGCATCTCCAGCTCGCGCAGCCGGGTGATGTCGCGGAATACCACGATCAGCGCGGTCCGGTCATCGTGCTGCACGTCGGGGTCAAGCACCGAGGGGCTGAAGGCCACGATCTTCTTGAGCCCGTCCCGCACGGAGACCTGGCGCTCGAAGGTGGTGGCCGGCTGGCGACCGGTGAGCACGTCAGAGAGATGGCGATGACCCTCCAGGTCGCCGAAGACATCGGCAAAACTCCTGCCCAGCAGCTGGCCGCGCGACCAGCCTGTGATGCGCTCGCCGGCCTGGTTGAAGCTGGTCAGCTCGAGCTTGCGGCCAAGGGTGAAGACTCCGTCGGCCATGTGCTCGAGGATGGCCTCGCTGGACTGTTTCTCCTTGCGCACCTGGGCGTAGAGCCGCCAGTTCTGAACCGCCACGCCCATCACCCGGGCCAGGCTGAGCAAGAGCTCTTGCACCTCCGAGCTGAGCGGCTCATTGTTTTGAGGCAGGAGCTCGAAGAACCCCTGCAGGGTGCCGGTGGTCACCAGCGGTACGGCCTGATAGGCCACCAGTTTCTCATCGGGGGCGAAGCGGCCTTTCAGCAGGGGCTGCTCGGCCAGCGGCTGGCGCTCGACGCGCAGAAAGTCGCTCGAGCGGGCCAGCTCGGCGAAGCCGGGGGAATCATGGGTGAGCATGACCCGGCCGAGCGCTTCCGCCTCTTGCGGGTTGAATCCCCGGACGGCTTCCAGGCGGAAGCGGCCGTCGAGCTCCAGGATGTAGAGGGTGGCTCGATGCAAAGGCACCAGCTCGGAGCTCTGCTGCAGCACCATCTCGGCCAGCAGCCGCAACTCCAGGCTGCGACCGAAGACCTCCAGCAACTGGTGCACCTGCTGCAGCTCCTGGATGCGCTTGAGCAGGTGCTTCTCGGTGCGAGCGACAGCCTCGTCTTTCTCCACCCGGGCGGCCGCCTCGAAGGCCTCGGCCCGTTTGATGCGCTGGCTGAGAAACTCGAATTCCTGATAGGGAGGGATGGGCTCGTCGCTCTTGCCCAGCCGGGCCAGGTAATGGTTCAGCGGGGAGAACACCTGGCGGGTGAGGTTTCGAAAGAGAAGCCCGAACAGCCCCAGCCAGAAGGGGGTCAGGGCCGCCAGAGCCACCAGCCCGAAGGGCAAGGTGCTGAGGTAGTAGGCCAGCACCAGACTGAGAAGCAGGCTCAAGCCAGCCAGCCTGACCAGCTTTCGGGCCAGGGTCCGGCTCATCAAGTCCGCCTGGGGCGGCGTCTCCCGCTTCACCGGTCTATAGCGTCTCCAGGGTGATCTCCCGATTGGTGTAGAGGCAGATCTCGCTGGCGATCTCGAGGGCGTGACGGGCGATCTCTCCCGCCTCCAGCTTCGAGTGCTCGGTCAGCGCCCGGGCCGCCGCCAGGGCGAAAGGCGCGCCCGAGCCCACCGCCGCCACACCGTGATCGGGCTCGATGATGTCCCCGGTGCCGCTCAGGAGCAGCACCGTGTCCTTGTCGGCCACCAGCAGCATGGCTTGCAGGCGCCGCAGCATGCGGTCCTGCCGCCAGTCGCGGGCCAGCTCGACGGCCGCCCGGCGCAGGTTGCCCGAGAACTCCTCCAGTCGGGCCTCCATCCGCTCAAACAGTGTCAGGCCATCGGCCGCCGAGCCGGCAAAGCCGCCCAGCACCCCGCCGTTGGCCATTCTCCGCACCTTGCGGGCGGAGTGCTTCATGATGGTGCGGCCAAGGGTGACCTGACCGTCTCCGGCCATGGCCACCTGTCCTTCGTGGCGCACACAGATGATTGTGGTTGAGCGTGTTTTCATAATGGTTGAGGCAGTTGTGCGCCAGGCGAGCACACTCCTGCCCGGTTAAAATTCTAGCAACACGGTAGAAATCTTCTGTTCACTTTCGAGTTACATCCGCGGTCGAGCCCCGGGGGCTGAAAGGCCTATTCTGGAGCCAGCAAATCCTACAGGAGGTCCCAGTGCAAGTCCAGATCCGCTCCATGTCATTGTTGGAAGGCGGCTGCGTTCGAGCCGTGGCCGAGCTCGACTATGCCGGCTTGAGGTTGCGTGGCCTCAAACTCGAGGAGCGGGAGGGAAGTCTGCAGCTCAGCCTGCCCGGTCGTCGTCTCAAGAACGGCTGGCAGGTGGTCTATGAGTTCGTCAGCGAGGACCTGCACCGGTGCTTGCGTCGGGTGGTGGTGGAGGAGTACTACCGGCGGAGGGCTGCATGACCGAGCGCGCCGCTTACCTCGCTCTGTCTCGCATCGGCGGCAAGCGCCGCCTGGAAGCGCGAGAGCTTCTGGCCGAGCTGGGCTCAGCCCGGGCCGTCTGGTCGCGGATGGGGTTGGCAGGACCCGACCCCGAGGCCGAGCTGGCCCGGGCGATGTCTCGTCCGGGCCGCATGATCGTGCCCACCGACGCCGAGTATCCCCCCAACCTGGCCCAGCTGGAAGATTATCCGCTGGTGCTCTTCCTGCGCGGTCTCCCCCTGCCCCCGGAGCCGCTGGTCGCTGTGGTCGGCTCGCGGATGGCCACCCCCTACGGTCTGGTCGTGGCTGAGCGGCTGGGACGCGACCTGGCCCGCTCGGGAGTCAGCGTGGTCAGCGGCCTGGCCCGAGGAGTGGACACGGCCGCCCACCGGGGAGCGCTGCGTTTTCCCGAGAGCCATCCGGTGGCCGTGCTGGGTTGTGGCCTCGACCATGACTATCCTGCCGAGAACCGGCCGCTCAAAGATCTGTTGGAGCGTCACGGCACGCTGGTCAGCGAATACCCCCCCTCCGAGCCTCCGGTGGCCTGGCACTTTCCGGCCCGCAATCGCATCCTGGCCGGGCTTTGTCGCGCGGTGGTGGTGGTAGAGGCCAGCGAGCGCAGCGGAGCCCTGATCACGGCTCGCTGCGCCTTGAATGCGGGCCGGGAGGTGATGGTGGTGCCCGGCGACGTGGGCCAGCCGACCAGCCGGGGCACCTTCGAGCTGCTGCGCGACGGTGCTACCCCGGTGGCCTGCGCCGCCCACATCCTGGAATCGCTGTTCGTTCGGGAGGCTCCTCGGGAGACTTCGCCCCTGGAGCCCGACCTGGCCCGGGTGCTGGCCGGGCTCTCGCCCCGTGGCAGCTCGGCCGACGAGCTGGTTCAGCGTACCCGCTTGAGCATCACTCAGGTTCTGGCGGCGCTGGGTCGTCTGCAGGTGGAGGGTCGGGTGCGTCGCTTTGGCTCGGCCTTTCTGCCTCTTGATGAGTAGCGCCGGAAGGGTTTTCCGGCTGCGCGACGCCAGCTTTGGCATCCTCGCGCACGGCCCTGAGAAAGCCTGCGGCGGCGCTGACCAGCACCGGACCGAGCACCACCCCCAGCAGGCCGAAGGCCTGCAGCCCCCCGACCACGCTCAGGAAGACCCACAGGGCGTTCAGCCGGGAGCGTCCGGCGATCAGGAAGGGGCGCAGCAGGTTGTCGGCCCCGCTGACCACCCCGAAGCCCAGGGCCAGGAGCATGATCCCCTTGAGGTAGTGCCCGTTCACCAGCAGGTAGATGCCCGTGGGGGCATAGATCAGCCAGGGGCCGAGCACGGGAAGCAGAGAAACCATGCCCATCACCACGCCCCACAGCAGGGGGTTGCTCAGGCCCAGGGTCCAGAACATCAGGCCGCCCAGGGTCCCCTGGGAGGCGGCCACCACCAGGGTGGAGGAGACGGTCACCCGCACGTCGTTGGCCACGTCACGCAGCAGGCGGCGGCGGCGCTCCTCGCCCATCAAACCGAGATCGGAGATCCAGTGGGTCAAGTAGTGCCCGTCGCGGAAGAAGTAGAAGAGGGCGAACAGAGTCACGCCCAACTCGAAGAAGAAGCGGGCCAGGTTGCCGGCCAGGCGGGCCGACTCCCGGGCCAGGTTGCTGCGGGCCCAACTGGCCACCTCGGCCACGATGCGCTCGAGCTGCTGGCCGGAGAAGAATCTGGCCAGCGGCTCGGGCAGGCTATCCAGGCTGTGGCGGAGCCTGAGCAGCAGGTCCGAGCCCGGGATGCCCGAGGCCAGCGCGATGCCCTCGGCCACCACCGCCTGCAAGACCAGCAGGGCGGGAACGATCAGCACCCCCGTCACCAGCACGGTGGCCAGCACGGCCGCAAGATCGCGGTTGGGGATGCGGCTGCGCAGTCGGCGGTGCCAGGGCGCAAAGAAGGTGGAGAGCACCGCCGCCCAGGCCAGCGGGCTGAGGAAGCTCTCCAGAATGCGATACAGGCACCAGCCCAGGGCACCCAGCAACAGCCAGGCGAGTGCCTGCCGGAAACTGGCCAGGCTCACCAGCGGCACGTCAGGAGCCGGGACGCCCGGCCCTTAGAGAAGCCTCGAAGAGAAGCGATCTCCAGGCCTGGGGCACTCTGGGCACGCTCAGGCCGGTAACCACGGTGCACACTCACCGGCCCACCTCTCGGGCGGTGATGGGGGGTCTGCGCCCGCCCGGTCACGAGCAGCAGAAAGGTCAGGGAGCGCATCGCCCCGCGTTCGCCACCAACGGATTCTCAGACCTGCCTGGCGAAGAGCATTGCATGCGAATCTTCTTCTTGCTGGGGCTCATTTTGTGCGGCTGCATCACGGCCGAGCAGCCGCTGGGCTCCGAGCCCCCCGACCCCGCCCTGGCGGGCCTCTGGGTGTGCCAGGAAGACCCCAACAACAACCTCTACCTGCACGTGCTGGTGCACCCCTCGCTGCCGGAAGCCACCGTGGTGCGGGTGGTGGAGCCTCTCAGCGAGCAGGGGGCCATGGGAGGAGCCGAGCAAGCGCGGGTGCTCTTGACGCGGGATGGCTACGCCAGCATCAAGCTGCCCGAGCAAGGCTTCATGGTGGCTCGCTATGAGCTGGCTGGGGATCGTTTGAGGGTTTGCTTTCCGGCCTACGAGCCGGTGGCCCGGGCCATCCAGGAGGGAAAGCTGAGCGGCAAAGCCTGGACCACCACGTGGGGAGACAACGTCACCCTCAGCTCCGGTGCCGATGCGATCAAAGCCTGCCTGGCCTGGACACCCGCCCAGGAGCTCCGGCGGGTCACTTTGCCCGCGAAGGCTCGCTGACAGCCTGGTCCGCGAGTCACGGAAATGACCGGCATGCGACTGATGGAGGCGAATCCGTGCCGGTTTAGCAGGGAGGGAACGCCGGCGGCGGCGAACCCAACCGCCCCTCGGCATGCTCATTCGAAGATTTCTCTTGCATCTCCCTTGCTCCGCAAGGTGCCTCACAGCGCTGGCGTTCCTTCTCATTCTTTCAGGCTGCGGCGGGGGGATTGAGGGCCAGGGCCGCCTGAACGAGCCCGCTCAGGAAATTCGTGAGCCTGCGCCAGAAGCCCCCCCGCCCCCGCCCCCGCCCCCGGCTCAACCCTCCCCGAACATTGTTCTCATCGTGGCCGATGACCTGGACTTTTTTGACCTGAGCTGCAACCTCAGCTCAGTGACCCGGACGCCGCGCCTCGACCAGCTCGCAAGTGAGGGAATGCGCTTTCGCAACTATTACTCGAGTGCTGCCAAGTGCTCACCCAGCAGGGCCGCTCTACTCACCTCCCGTTCCCCCGCCTGCTTTGGTTGGACCGATGTGCTCCAGCCTTACAAACGTTCCGATGGATCAAGATCAGTACCTGCCCGTGGACTTCCCGCCTCCGTGCCGACGATAGCCCAGGTGCTCCAGGATCGGGGGTACGTCACGGGGATGATCGGGAAGTGGCATGTCGGGGGTCCTCGGCTCGAATTCAAGCCTGCCGCCAGGGGGTTCTCCGAGGTGGCTGAGTGGGCCGGCCTTGACCCTGACAACAGCACTGGCGATGGCTTCTATTGGGGATTCAGGCTCCTTGGACCCGGGCCCGGCCTCGAGACGATTCTGCCTTCCCTTGGCCAGAGCGACGCGGACGATCACTATCTGACCAGGGAGTTGACCGACCGGGCCATCGATTTCGTCAGCCGAAACTCGACCCGGCCCTTCTTCCTCTACCTGGCTCACGTCTCGGCTCACTCCCCCCTGCACGTTCCCGCTCGCTTCGACAACTCGTCTTTTGGATATGACCTGACGACCGCGGACGGAAAGACCAGCGCGATGATCAGCGATCTCGACCGGGAGGTAGGTCGTCTGGTGGACCACATTGATGCCCTTGGTCTGGGGCCCAATACCCTGATCGTTTTTGTCAGCGATAACGGAGGGACCGCATCCGGGAGGAGCGGCAACTTTCGTCGCAACGCTGTCGTGCGGGGGTGGAAGGGGTCACTTTATGAGGGCGGCACGCACGTTCCGATGATCGCGCGCTGGACCGGACAAGTTCCGGCCGGGATCGTGAACGCCACGGTCTGCTCCAGCCTGGATCTGCTCCCGACTTTTGCAGGCTTTTCCGGCGTTACGCTGCCGCCCGGAGTGGAAGGGCGAGATCTCTCCAGGAACCTGACCCGGGGGGCCTGGAGCCCCAGCCCGGACCTCTTCTGGGTGGCCCCTCGCTTTCTTTCCTACTCTGATGCGGAGGCTGCCGGAGCCGATCCTGAGCAGCTCGACCAGTTCGCCATCCGGTCGGGCAATCTGAAGCTGGTGCTTGGTCCTGACCAGGGTCAGCCCGGTCTCTTTGACGTGACCAGCTTCCAGGGGGAGCTCACCGATTTGTCCGCCGCCAATCCCGATCTCGTCGCTTCAATGCTCGCCCGCTACAAGAGCTGGCACGCCAGCGAGAGCCGGGTGCCCACTACGCTGACGGCCGTGGGGGAAACCCTGGCGGTTCCCTTCGACTCCAGGTTCGACTTCGCGGATGGCGATTTTACCTTCTCGATCGACGCCCTGAGCACGGAGCTGACCCAGCGGAGCACTCTCGCCGTACGACCCGGGTGCTGGGAGCTGAGCTGGGTCGATGACAGGGTGAGGCTAGAGCTCTACGATGACCGCCCGGGCTCTCTCGAAGAGCGGGCAGTCACCCTCCAAACCGAGCCCCTGAGGAGCGGAGAGACCCACCGCATCTCGTTCTCGGTTTATGGTCAGGCCTGGAGAGGAAACCGAATTCTGTCGCTTTACGTCGATGGCGCTCTGGCCCAGCGTCTGCTCCCGGACGCCTACCCTCCCGGAAAGTCGTTCTACGCCGCCACCTCCAGCGACCAGCCGATCACCGTCGGCTCGAGGCCGGATGGGACATCAAAATTCCTGGGCACACTCAGCCCTCCTCGCATTTTCACCCTGGCTCTTCCGAGGGACGAGCTTTAGTCAAGTCGCCGTGGCCGGGCAGATCTCGCGGTAGGCGCAAGTGCGGCAAGCCATGAAGGTCGGGGCGGCCGCGAAATTCCGCGAGCGGATACCGGCGGCGGCCTCGAGCACCTTCTCGCGAGCCTTCGTCAGGTCGCGCGGCTTGGGCTCGGCCCGGCCCACCAGGCCGGCCTCCAGGAAGTGCAGCTCCACCGCCTTCGGCGTCACCGCGTAGGTCTCGCGGTGAGCCAGGGCGTAGAGCGCAAGCTGCAGGCTCTCGCGGGCGCGGCGATCGGCGTCGGCCTGGGTGCGCACCTCGGAGGACTTGTAGTCCACGATCACCGGGCCCTCGTCCACCCGATCCCAGCGACCGATCACCCGGTTCGAATCGACCGTGAAGGCGAAGTCCTGCTCCACCATGGCCGGCTTGACGCCGGCCCGCTCTTCCCGGGCGTGGAACTGCTCCAGGGCCGTCCGACCGACCGTGAAACGCTGCTCTTCGTGCTCTCGGGTGAGAAAGCCCTGGCTGACCCAGCACGACTCGTAGCGCGCCAGCATGGCCTCCAGGGTCACCTGGCGACCCTCCTTCTTGCCCACCAGGTACTCCGAGATGGCCTCGTGCAGGGCTCTTCCGTAGGCCACGCTGTGATGCTGCAGAATGGGCACGCGCAAAATGTGGATGTACTTGTATTTCAGGGCGCAGGTCAGATAGTCGTCGATCTGCCGAAAGCTCAGGTTGAGCACCCGGTCGCAGGACATCTCCCGTTGGGCTCCGCTGACCGCGGGGGGAGGGGCAAAGCGCTCCAGGGCCACCAGGGGCGAGGCCCGAAAGGCGGCCGCGTCGGCCCGGGGGCGGTCCAGGGCCTCGAGCAGGAAGGGGCTGGCCTTGCGGGCGCGGCGCCCGCCCACGTCGCGCGACCAGGTCATGACCAGCCGCTCCTTGGCCCGGGTCATGCCCACGTAGAACAGCCGTCGCTCTTCTTGCATGTGGAAGTCGCCTTCGCTCAGCGACTCGCGCACGAGCTCTGCGGGGAACTCGATGGGATCGGGCCGGTTGCGGGAGGGGAACTTGCCGTCCACCAGGCCCACCATGAAGACGACCGGAAACTCCAGACCCTTGGAGCGATGCACGGTGAGGAGCTGCACCGCATCCTCCTCGGCGTCGGCCTCCACCACCGCGGGAGAGTCGCCCGCCTGCATCAGAAGATCGAGGTGCTGCACGAACTGGGGCAGCAGCGCCTGGGGATGGTTCTCCTCGAAGCTTTTGAGGATGTCGAAGAAACGGGCCAGGTTCTGAATCTCGACTTCGCCGCCGTTCTCGGTCAACTGGCCCAGCCAGCCCGATTCGGTGATGTAGTGGTAGAGGAGGCGCCCGGGGGACTCATCGGCGATGCGGCCGATGAAGCGGTCGATCTCGTCGAGCAGGCGCTGCACGGTGGCCAGGTCCTCGGCCGAGAGGGTCACCTGGTCCTCGGGCGGGGTCTCGGCGGCGTGCTCGCGCATCACCTGTAAGAGCGGCAGGTTGCGCCGCATGGCGTAGCTGTTCAGCAGCACCAGGCTGTTCATGGGAAGGCGGTAGGTCTCGCCCGAGGCCAGGTAAAACAGGCTCACCGAGTCGTGCGGGTCGCACAGACAGCGCAGGAAGGCCATGACCAGGCGGATCTCGGGGCGGGCGTAGAGGCCCCGGTTGCCCGTGAAGCGGAAGGGGATGCCCAGCATGTTCAGCCCCCGCAGGTAGGGGTCGGCATCCTTGTTGGTGCGCACTAAGATGGCGCAATCGCCGTAGCGGCAGGCGCCTTCTTCGACCAGGCGCCTGATCTCCTCGGCCACCTGCTCGGACTCGGCCGAGAGGTTGTCGAAAGCCCGGTGCTCGACCTCGGGCCCCTCCTCGCGGGGCGAGACGAGGCGCTTGTCGATCTGGTTGCGCACCTCGAGCCGGTCGGGGTTGTTGTGCACGATCAGCCGGTAGCTTGCGTCCAGGATCAGCTGGGTGGAGCGGAAGTTGTCTTTCAGCACCACCTGTACGACCTCTGGATACTCCTCGGTGAACTGCAGGATGTTCGAGATGGAGGCGCCCCGGAACTTGTAGATGGACTGGTCGTCATCCCCCACCACGGTCAGGTTGCGGCGGGCCGCTGCCAGCTGTTTGACCAGCTGGAACTGGGCGTAGTTGGTGTCCTGGAACTCGTCCACCAGGATGAAGCGGAAACGCTTCTGGAACCGCCCCAGCACCGAGGGACGCTGGCGGAAGAGGCGCAGCATCAAATAGACCTGATCGCCAAAGTCCAGAAAGCCCTCCCGGCTCATCAGCTCTTGATAGGCGGCGTAGACCCGGGCGAGCTCGGTCTGGGTGCGGGCCCGGTCTTCTGAGTCGGGGTCGGCCGCCGCCCCGGTCAGCCGCTCGGCCAGGGCCAGGTAGTCGGCCGGCGAGACATCCTCGTCCTTGGCCCGCGAGAAGAGCGAGAGCAGGGCCTGCAGGTGGCCGGTGGGGTTGCCCAGGGGGCGGTAGCGATCCAGGGGCAGCTCGAAGAGGTGGTCTTGCAGGAACAGCACCTGCTCGGGCTGGGAGAGCACCTTGAAGTCAGGGGTGATGCCAAGCTCCATGGCGTTCTCGCGCAAAACCCGGTCGCCGAAGGAGTGGAAGGTGGAGATCTGGATGTCGGCATAGCCGTAAGGCAGGAGCATGTCCACCCGCTCTTGCATCTCGGCGGCCGCCTTGTCGGTGAAGGTGAGGGCCAGGATCTCGGCCGGACGGGCTGCCCCGCTGGCGATCAGGTAGGCGATGCGGCGGGTCACTACGGTAGTCTTGCCGGTGCCCGCCCCGGCCACGATCAAGAGCGGCCCGGTCCCGTGACAGACGGCCTCTTCTTGAGCCTCGGTGAGGCCGTCGAGGATCTTGTCGGAGGTGTCGGGCAGGATGCGCGGCGGGCCCTCGGGCAGAGGCGGCAAGAGCGGGCGCATGGCCCGCGTGCGCGGCCGGCGACGGGTGGGGGAGGCGGGCTGCTCGAGCCGCTCTCCAAAGAGGCCCAACTGCTCCATGGCTGGAAGAATTTTCCTCGCCCAGGGTCTTGAATTCCTTTCGAACAAAAGGGCAAAAACGACCGCTCGCGGAACTTCAGGGGGTGCGCACGCTGCTCTGGTTGCTGCTCTTGAGCGCCACCGCCCAGGCCCGCCTGACCGAGGTCAAGGTGTGGTACTATCCGCCGGCTGGCTCGCCCGCCCTGGTCAAGCACTGGGCCGGCAGCCAGCTCAAAGTGGACCGCCGTTTCTCGTACAGCCGGCTGGGCAAGTTTCGCATCCGGGTGAGCTGTGCCGCGACTGACGCTCTGGCCATCATCTTTCAAGACGAGCTTGGCACTCGCTTCGACCTGCCCGAGAAAGACCGCAAGGCTGCCGGAGGGGTCAAGGACGTCTACTGGATCGTGCCCTACAACTTCAAGACCGGCCTGGCCCGGTTGCAGGTGAAGGCAGGAGCCGATCAGACGCCGGAGATGACGCTGGGAACGGTCACCGCCCGCTGAGCACGATGATGGGGAAGGGCTTGAGCACGAGCCCGAGAACAGGCTGCCCTGGACGCTGGTTCAAGGCGCAGCCTCTTGGGAATCAGCAGGGCGCTGTTCAACAGGTTGTCCGCAGTCCCGCAGCTTGTGGTAGTAGGCAGGACAGGGCGCGGGCCTGGAGTATGGGAGGTGTGCGGCTCCGGCGAGTTGATCTGGATCATTTTCCTGGCTCGCCGGCGCGGCTACATTGGGGGCTATAGCAGGAAGGGAGACTCTTTTTGGTGACCGACGTCGACACGGAGACCGAGCCGATACACTGGCTCCAGAACCTTTATGACAGCCCGTTCGTGTTGCTGGTAGCGGGGCTGCTGGTCATGTTCGTCTTCTACACGGGTTGGGGAGCCTATGAGCTGATGACCCTTCCCCAGAGCACGCTGCCATGAAGGGCCTTCACTCTGGCCTCGTCTCCCCCGAGGGCAACTGGTGGGAGCCCGTCGGAAAACAGGAGAAGACCTGGGTCACCATCTCCTTTATCTGGTGCATGTTGTTGTTTGCGATGATGCCTCTGTGGCATTTCAAGGGCGGCCAGAACCCAAGCTCGGGGGTGCGCAGCAAGGTGGACGCCCAGGCCTTCCGTGAGCGCCACCAGCGCTTTGTCAAGGACTACCAGGTGATGGTGGACGGCCAGCCCCTGATGGACGGCAAGGACAAGAATATCCCGGTGGTGGCTCCTCCTCCCGGATCAGAGGTTTACATCCAGGCCTCCATGTGGACCTGGTCGCCGGTGTTGCGCCTGCAAAAGGGCGCCACCTACAGCGTGCACCTTTCCTCCGTCGACCTCAATCACGGGTTCAGCCTCTATCCGCTGAACCTCAATCTCCAGGTGGTGCCGGGCTATGACTACAACCTCAAGATGACCCCCAACCAGACCGGCGAGTTTCGCATCATCTGCAACGAGTTCTGCGGGATCGGCCACCACATGATGGTAGGGAAAGTGGAGGTGGTGGAGTGACCTCACGAACCTGCCCGATCCTGGGCCTGAAGATCGAGCGCCATGCCGAATGGTTGGTGAGGGTCAACGCCGTTACCGCTATCGTCTTCTTCCTGGTGGGCGTCATTGCCGCTCTCTTGCTGGTGCTGACCCGCTGGCAGGCGGTGCACTATCTGACCGCTCCCTGGTACTACCGCGTGCTCACGGCTCACGGCCTGAACATGCTGATCTTCTTCATCATCTTCTTTGAGATGGCCGTGCTTTACTTTGCCGGGCCCATCATGCTCAACTGTCGCGTGCCGGCCCCCGGGGTTGGCTGGGCCTCCTTCGGCTTGATGCTTCTGGGCGCTCTGATGGTCAACTACTACGTGTGGGCCGGCAAAGCGGACGTGCTGTTCACCTCCTACGTGCCCATGAAGGCCCATCCAGGCTACTACCTGGGCATCATCTTGTTTGCCGTGGGGGCGCTGGTGGTTACGGGCCTCTTCTTTGCGGCCCTGGTGGTGGCCAGACGCGAGAAGACCTATAAGGGGTCGGTTCCCCTGGTCACCTTCGGAGCCTTCACGGCGGCCGTGATCGCCGTGATCACCTTGCTGCACGGAGCCATCATCTACATTCCGACCTTCCTCTGGTCGCTCGGCTTGATGGACATGGATGCCGAGATGTATCGCATGGTCTGGTGGGGGCTCGGCCACTCCTCCCAGCAGATCAACGTGGCTGCCCACGTGGCCTGTTGGTATCTCCTGGCCGGCTTGACCGTGGGGGGCGTGGTGCTCAACGAGAAAGTGAGCCGAACGGCCTACGTGCTTTACGTGCTCTTCATCTCGATGGCCTCGGCCCACCACCTGCTTGTCGACCCGGGGTTGAGCGCCCCCTGGAAGATCTGGAATACCAGCTACGCGATGTATTTGGCTGTGCTGGCCAGCATGATCCACGGCTTCACCGTGCCGGGCGGCATCGAGGCCGGCATGCGGCTACGCGGGTTCAACCAGGGCCTCTTCCAGTGGCTCACGCGGGCTCCCTGGTTTGACCCGGGCTTCTCGGCCCTGTGGCTGTCGCTGGTCATCTTCGGCTTCGGAGGCGGCATCACCGGGGTGGTGATCGGCACCGAGCAGATCAACATCATCGCTCACAACACCCTGCGCATCCCGGGCCACTTCCACATGACCGTGGTGGCCGGCACGGCCCTGTGCTTCATGGGGGTTACCTACTACGTCATTCCGCTGATCTTCCGGCGTCGCGTGGCCCTCTGGCCGCTGGCCCGGGTGCAGCCGTTCCTCTTTGGCGCCGGCATCTCCCTGATGGCCATCGGCATGACCTACGCCGGCGGCTTCGGGGTGCCACGCCGCCACTGGGACATCTCCTTCACCAATGCTGCCTTCTCCATCGAGTTTCCGCCCATCGTGGACCTGTTCATGGCGCTGGTCGGAATCGGCGGCATCCTGGCTGCCGTTGGCGGACTGTCTTACGTGGCGGTGGCGGTGCTCAGCCTGCTGGGCCGCCCCCTGAGCGATTCGGAGCTCAAGGAAGGTGGACCAGGCATTCCTCAGGGCATCTCGAGCCTGCCTCCCCAGTCCTACAGCGTGGAGGAGACCGAGGCGGCCCACTCGCGCGGCTGCCCGGGCACCATGGTGCTGGTGTTTATTTTCCTGGCCGCTTTCGTGGTCTACTACTTCGCCAACTGGAAACTGCTCGCCCTCATCTGGAAGGTGGGCTGAGTGCGAGTCGGTCTGGTTGCCTACGGGCTGTGGCTCACCAGCACCGCCAGCTGGTGGGCCCTGGCCCTGGCTCCTCTGCCGGGGTCGGCCCCCGAGTGGTTGCTGCGCACCCGCCAGGTCTGCTTCGGGACCCTGCCCAACGGTCTTCCTGATGGAGCTGGCTGGCTCACCATGGCGGCTCCCCTGCCCATGCTCATCGCTCTCGTGGTGCTCTACGGAGGGGAGCTGCGCGCCCAGCGTCAGCGCGTGATCGTTTTGCTGGTTGCGCTGCCCCTGCTGGGACTGGCCTGGACCGCCAGGCGGGTGGAGCAGGCCTGGCGCGATCAGACGGTCTTCGCGCTGGGCCAACCGCTCCCCGAGGGCAGCCTGCCCGAGGGTTACCCGCGCGGAGACAAGCCCCTGCCCGGGTTTCGTTTGCTCGACCAGCACGCCCGGGTGGTCACCCCTCAGCTTCTGGCCGGCAAGCCGGTGCTGCTGACCTTCGCCTACGCCCACTGTGCGACCGTCTGTCCGGCTTTGATCGGCACCCTGCGCCAGGTCAGGGGCGATGTGCAGCGAGTGGTGGTCACCCTGGATCCCTGGCGTGATACCTGCGGCTCGTTGCCCGATCTCGCGCGCCAGTGGGACCTGCCCGAGGGCACGCTGGTGCTGTCGGGTGAGCCGGAGGAGGTCGAGCGACTGACAAGCAAGCTCCAGATTCCCGTGGAGCGCGACATGAAGACGGGGGAGATCACTCACCCGGCTCTGGTGCTCGTCATCGACCCGGAGGGCCGGGTCGCTTACACGATGATGAGCCCGAGCCCGGCCTGGATCGAGGAGGCGATCACCCGCTCATGTGGCAAGAAGTAGCTCAAGGCGGACTCGACCAGCGGCCACCGCTGGCGGCTCCCCTGACCCGACTGTTGCGGCCCATCGACCGTTTCTATCTCTGGGTCTACGGCTCAAAGCTCAACCCTCTTTATCAGAGTGGCACCGTGGCGCTGCTCTGTTTGACGGTGGCGCTGGTTACCGGCCTCTATCTGCTCATTTTCTACCGGGTGGGAGCTCCTTACGAGTCGGTGCAGGGGCTGCAAAACCAGGTTCTTCTCGGCCGCTGGATTCGGGCTCTGCACCGCTACTCCAGCGATATCGCGCTGGTGGCCATCCTGGCCCACGCCGTCAAGATGCTCATGAGCGGACGCACCTGGGGTACCCGGGCGCTGGCCTGGATCAGCGGTCTGGTGCTGACCGCCACCGTGATCTTCGTGGGCCTCACCGGGCTGGTCATGGTGTGGGATACCCAGGCTCAGCTGCTGGCCGTGGAGGGCGTGCGCACGCTCGATCTGCTCCCCATCCTGTCCGAGCCCCTGGGTCGGCTCTTCAGCGACAACGATACCGTGCCGGGCTCATTCTTTTTCATGGTCATGTTCTTGCACGTGGCCGCGCCTCTGGGCGGGGCCTTCCTCTTCTGGCTGCACGTGTCGCGGGTGGCCCGTCCGGTCTTTTTCCCGCCGGCTGCGCTGACACGCCTGTTGCTGGGAGCCATGCTGGCGCTCTCGGTGGCCATGCCCGTGGCCCAGCTGCCGGCGGCCGACCTGAGAGCTCTGCCGGCCCGGGTCTACGTGGACCTTTTTTACGGCTTCTGGCTCCCTCTTGTGACCGCTCTGGGCCCCCTGCCGGCGGTTCTCACGCTGGGGGCTCTCAGCCTGGCCCTGGCCTCGGTGCCGTTGTGGTGGAAGCCGCGCGCGCGCCCGGCTCCGTCGGTGGTGGACGAGCGCCTGTGCACCGGTTGCACCACCTGCTTTCAGGACTGCCCTTACCAGGCCATCAGCATGGTGGCGCGCAGCGAGCCCTCCAGGCTGTCCGAGCTGGTGGCCCGGGTCAACCCCGACGTGTGCGTCAGTTGCGGGATTTGCGCCGGCTCCTGCGCCCCCATGGGGGTGGGTCCGGCCCTGCGAACAGGGCGCGATCAGTTGCGCGAGATCGAAGCCCTGCAGGCCGGGGCCGACCAGGTGGTGGTGCTGGCCTGTCGCTACGGGCCCGGGGACATTACCGGGCTGGGGTCTTTGGAGGGGGTTGTGGTCCACCCGATCGGCTGCGGAGGCTCGCTGCACACTTCGGTGGTGGAGCACCTGGTGCGCCACGGCGCGGGAGGGGTGATGGTGCTGACCTGTCCGGAGCGCGACTGCAGCCACCGCGAGGGTCCCAAATGGCTCGAGCAGCGTTTCTACCATGAGCGCGAGGCCGAGCTGCAGGCCCGGGTGGACCGCCGTCGGGTTCGGCTGGCAGGCTTCTCGGCCGCCCAGGAGCGTCAGATCGTGCAGGCCGTGGAGCAGTTTCGAGACGAGGTCCGGGCCCTCGAGGGGCCGTCGGAGCAGATGGTCGTGACCGAGCTCGAGTGTCCGGGAGCCGTCCATGGGGCAAGTTAAGCCCTATCTCTTCACGGTGGTCTGGATGGTGCTGGTCAGCCTGATCTCCCACCTGGGCGTGGGCCAGACCCCCACCCGGGCCGCGCTTCGCCTGAGCTGGAAGACCCTGGGCGAGAAAGTGCAGATCCCGGTGGGGGAGGATCCCAACCTGCCGGCCCACATGCGGGTTCCCGGGGGGGCCTTCAAGGCGGTGCTGCTGCCTTACC
>QWHO01000496.1 GCA_021404945.1 bacterium CPR1 | reverse complement strand
GTCGAGGTAGTGCGAGTGAGGCGGCTGGGGCAGGTCGGCGATGAGAAACATCTCGTCGGCCAGGAAAGCAACCGGATGGCCGAAACGCTCCTGGTTGCGGCGGCGGTGGCGGCCCACCTGCTCGATCAGATGGGGCACCATCTCAGGCGTCACCAGCCGCAGGTGGGGCAGGTGCTCGCGGAATCGGGTCAGCCCCACAGGCACCACCGAGACGGTCTCCACCCCCGGATAGAGATCGGCCAGCTCGGTGAGGCTCTGGTCGAGCACAGCCCCGTCGTTGAGGCCCGGACAGAGCACGATCTGGGTATGCACGGTGATGCCCCGATCGATGAGGCGGCGAAGCGCCCCTAAGATGTCCATGCGCGAGCGCGTGGTATGACCGAGGATCATGTCGCGCACGTCCGGGTCGGTGGCGTGGACGCTGACGTAGAGAGGGCTCACGCGCTGGCGCTCGATGCGCTCCCACTCCTGCTCGCTCAGGTTGGTCAGGGTGATGAAATTGCCGTGCAGAGCTGAGAGCCGGAAGTCGTCATCTCGGTAGTAGAGCGATGGCCGCATGAACTTGGGCATCTGATCCATGAAGCAGAAGACGCACTTGTTACGACAGGTCTTGACCCGGTCGAACAGGGTGTCGCTGAAGTCCAGGCCCAGTGGCTCTTCCTCGGACTTGTCCAGCACCGCCTCGAAGATCTGCTCTCCCCGCTTCACCTTCAGCGAGATCTTCCCCCAGGCGGCCTGATCGAGCACGTCCATCAGGTCGGCCGGTCGGCGCCCGTTGACGCTCAGCAGCTCATCACCCGGCAAAAGACCGGCCGCTGAGGCCGGGCCGTCGGGGTCGACGGCGGTGATGATGGCGCCTTTCGGGCCCATCAGACCCGATTGCTGGCCAGGGCGACGATGCGGTCGGAAACTTCCTGGGGGGTCATGAAGGTCGAGTCGATGGCCACCGCGTCGGGGGCCTGACGCAGCGGCGAATCCTCGCGCGAGGTGTCGATGCGGTCACGCTCGACCAGATCGGCCTCAAGCTCAATGAGCTCGGGAGCCGTCGAGCCCAGCTCGAGATGTCGACGTCGCGCCCTCTCCGGCACGGAGGCGGTCAGGTAGATCTTGACCTTTGCCTGGGGCAGCACCACGGTGCCAATATCGCGCCCGGCCATCACCACGCCACCCCGGGCGGCCATCTCCTTTTGCATGCGCACAAGCTCGCGGCGTACGGCCGGGATCTGGGCCACCAGGGCCACCTTACGACTGACCTCTGGAGTGTGCAGGTAGGCGCTCAAATCGTCGCCCCCGCCCAGAAAGAGGCGGTAGCCCACGGGCGCGGCAGGGTCGGGCACCAGCCGCATGCTGAGCCGGCTGGCCAGTGCGGCCACGGCGCACTCATCGTGCAGGTCCAGGCCTTCCTGCAGCGCCTGATAGGTAACGGCCCGATACATGGCGCCGGTTTCCAGATAAACCAGCCCCAACTCAGCAGCGACCAGGCGGGCAACCGTGGTCTTGCCGCTGGCAGCCACTCCGTCGATTGCGATGTTTATCTTCACGCGACCTCAAAAATCGAAGTAGAATCGGCCTCCCGGACGGGCCACGACGAGAGTGTAGTTATCCAGATAGCGCTTGGCAACCTGCTGAATCTCGGTCGGTGTCACCGATTCCACGTTTTTGATGAAGTTGACGTCGAATTCGTAGCCCACTCCGATCACCTCGGCGATGGCCAGGTGATAAGCCCGACCGGTGTTGGTCTCGCGCTCGAGCAGGTAATTGCCGATCAGCTTGCGACGACTCGCGTCCAGCTCACTGGAGCCGACCCCGTGCTCTTTCAGGCGATCGATCTCTCGGAAGATCTGGCTGCGGGCCGCCCCCACCTGGTTGGGGCGGGTGATGGTGTAGGTCAGCATGTGCGAAGGGCCCAGCAAGGTGGGATAGACCGCGCCCAATTCGTAGGCCAGGCCACGCTTCTCGCGGATCTCCGTGAACAGGCGCGAGGAGAGCCCGTCGCCCATCAAGGCGTGGATCAGCTTCATGGCAACGTAGTCGCGCGAGCTGACGTTGGGAGCCGGGTAGCCCAGGAAGACCCAGGCGATGGAGGAGTTGGCCGAGAGAAAGATCTCTTTCTCAGAGGCCTTCGGCTCCCAGGCGATGTCCAGGGTCTTGAGCTCGACAGGCTTGAGGGCTGCGAACTCCCTGCGGGCCATATCGGTGACAAGCGATCGGTTCACCCGGCCGGCCACGCTGACCACGGTGCGATTGGAGGCAAAATGCTCCTTGAAGAACTTGCCGACGGTGGCTGCGTCAGTACGCGAGACCGAGCTCTCGGTGCCGTGCTGGTTGTTCTTGTAAGGGTGGTAGCGATAGAAGTTCTGGCAAAAGATGTCATAGAGCTGGGTGAAGGCGCCTTGATCGCCGCGCAGTTGGCCCAGAATCTCATCTTTGGCTTCGCTCACCTCAGCCTCGGTGAACGTGGTGCTCCGCATGGCGGCCGAGATGCGGCCGAGCATGCGCGGGAACTGAGCGCTGGTCGTCACCAGGCTGATGCGGGCGTAGTCGGGCTCGCTGGAAGTGTTGAGCACACTGCCGGTGACCTCGATGACATCCTCACCGTTGTCGTTGCTGATCCGGTCACGCAGGATTCGCAGGATCAGATGGGTGATGCCGCTGTTCTGATTGCTCTCATCGGTCAGGCCCACCCTGACCAGCACCTCGAGGGCCACGATGTCCTCGCCGGGTGACTCGCTGACAAGCACCACCAGACCGTTGGGCAAGATGACCCTCCCAACCGGGCTGTGTCGGGCCGCCATCACATTGTGGGTAGGCGGTGGCTGGGCTTCAGCCGGAAAGGCCACCACCAGGGCCAGCAGGCAGGCCAGCAGGATGGATCTCACTGGTTGTCCCCCTCTTCGACCGGCCCGGCCCCGCCCGGTTTGGCAACCAGGCTGTAAAATCCGGGCGTGAAATACTTGTTGGCGCAACGCATCACGCCCTGACGGTCGACCTTCTTGATTTCTTCAAGATACTTCACAGCAAAGTCCATCTTGTCGATGCTCTCATAGAAACCCAGACTGTCGGCTTTGCCCGAGTTGGTCTCGTTGCCGAAGGTATAGGTGTTGGTCAGCAAGACTTTGGCCCGGCGCAGCTCGGCATCGGTAAAGTCTCCCTTCTTGATACGCTCGATGGTGGCCAGCATGCCTTCCTTGATCCTGGCCTCGCTGCCGCCATCTCCCGCAGCCACGGCGATGATCAATCCAGGCTCGCGCTGGGTCAGAAAGTCGACGCTGGTCGAGTCGGCCACATTCTTGTCCACCAGGGCCCGGCTGAGCATCGAGCCCCGGCCCATCCCCAGCAAGAAGGTCATCACGTCGGCCTGGTAGATGTCTGGACGGTCTCGAACCGAGGGGCCCCGATAGGCCAGCAGCACGTAGGCCTTGTTCAGAGTGTTCCCCTCGACCACGGCCACCTCTTCGGTGGGCCAGGGGGGCAGCACGAACCGGGGGTCGCCTGCATCGTTGCCGTTAAAGTCGCTGAACAGCCGCTTGATGTGGGGACGCAGCTCATCGGCCCGCACGTCTCCCACCACGATGAGGCTGGAGCGCGAGGGCACGTAAAACTTCTGCTTGAATGCCACGAAGTCGGGTCGATTGAAACGCTGCAGGTTCTCCATCGGACCCATGACCGAGCGCTGGTAAGGGTGGCCCGAGAACGCCATGTTGAAAATCTTGTCGTAGAACTGCCGGGTGGGGCTGGCCATGCCGATGCGATATTCTTCGAGTACGGCCTCCCGCTCGAGATTGGCGCCTTCAGGCTTGAGCTCGGCGTTCTTGAGGGCATCGGCCAGCAACTCCAGGCCCTGCGGGGCATACTGAGCGGGCAGGTTGATGTAGTAGTGGGTGAAATCGCGCCCGGTGGTGGCGTTGGTGGTCCCTCCCAGGGCCTCGATGGCCCGCTTGAACTGCCAGCCGGTGCGGGTGGGGGTGCCCCGAAAGAACATATGCTCGTAAAAGTGCGAAAGCCCATTGGTCTCGGGGGTCTCATACAGCCCCCCGGCTCGCACGAAAATGTTCAGCGAGACCGTGGGAGAGCCGTGCGACTCCTTGATGATGACCGACATCCCGTTGGGCAGCACCTCGCGGCTGGTGCCCTCGATGCCGAAGACCGGAATAGCCCCCAGCAGCAACAGCAAGAGGGCCGCCAGGACACGATTGTGAAGCAAGCTCATAGGATTTGAAAAACCTTCCTCGTGGAGAGAGACATCGGCCGGGCCGGAAAGGTTCCCGGGCTAAGGAGAATTTCTCTTCCCAGGGCCCGGAGCC
>QWHO01000495.1 GCA_021404945.1 bacterium CPR1 | reverse complement strand
CTCGTTGATCGACGCCTCCGAGGAGGTGATCGAGCCGCTGGCCGTGGCCTGCGTGGAAAACCTGGAGAGCGCCCGGAGCAACTCGCCCAACCAGCTGACCGGGGCTGTTTTTGTGCAGCGAAGCGGCACCAGCCCCGAGGCCAAGAAGATGAAGGCCACGCTGGCTTCCACGGTGCCTCGGGCCGTGGGATTCGGGCTGGGAG
Source organism: bacterium CPR1 (assembly GCA_021404945.1). GTDB lineage: Bacteria > Vulcanimicrobiota > Xenobia > Xenobiales > QWHO01 > QWHO01. Next base: position 4,101 of record QWHO01000495.1, on the reverse strand, counting down.
TGGCGGCCGGCAGCTATCTGCTGGGCGGCCTCGTGGGCGCTGGAATCGGCGGCGCGGTGGGTCTGGTGGTGGGCTCCACCGTGGCCAACCGGCTCTTCGGGCGCACCCAGCTTCTGGCCCACATCCCCGATAACGGCTCCGAGCCGTTTTGGAAAGGCAGCCGCACGTATGAGCTGGGAGAAAACCGCAGCGATGCCATCGACTCTAAAGTCGTAGCCGAAGACCCGGGAGCCCGCCAGCTCGATCCTAAAGCCATGGGCACCTTCCTGGGCCAGGAGATGGCCGCCCATCCGGACAAGATGGCCGTGGCCCACGTGTTCGGACACGGGCTGGCCTACCGCCAGGCGGCTGGCCTCCAGTTCACCGCCTATCGCGAGATGCTCTCCCAGGCCACGACCCTGGCCGGTCGTCCCGTCGACCTGCTTTTGGTGGAGTCGTGTCTGTGCGGCAACCTCGAGAGCCTGCTGGCCACGGCACCTTTCGCCCGCTATGCGCTGGTCTCCGAGGAAGTGGTCTCGGCCGGCGCCATTTCGCACGCTTTCAGCAAGGCGGTGGGAGCCGCTGCCGGTCAGGAGGTGACCCCGGGCCAGCTCGGCCAGGCGGTGGTGCGAAGCAACCCCGAGGCCGGGGCCCGCGACCTCTTCTCGTTCTTCTTCGGCCTGCCACCCACCCAGGACGAGGTCTCGCTGGACGATACCCCCGAGCAGATGGTCAAGAAGACCACTGCCGAAACTCTGGCCCTGGTCGACCTGGGACAGGTGGAAGCGCTCGGCCAGGCCGTCGACCGGCTGGGCGGCGTGCTCAGTCAGGAGGTTCGCGACGGACTTACCCCGGCCATCCAGGCCGCTTCCGAGGTGGCCATGCGCACCGGGGGTGACCCCATGCTGGTAGGCGCCAAGCGCTCGCTGGCGGTGGGTGATCTGAACGTCTTTGTGAGCTGTCTGGCTGAAATATACGCTTCCGGCGCGCCCTCGCACCGACCCCGCGAGGTGATGACCGCTCTGGACGAGGTCAGCCGACAGCTGCAAAAGACCGTGGTGGAGGCCTCCATCAGCCCTCTTTTCGCCGATTCGGCTGGCCTCACCGTCCAGCTTCCCAGCCGCGACCTGGTGGTCATCGACGGCCAGCACAACGAAAGGCTCTCGGGCAGCGCCGCTCCCCCCCGGTGGAAGGAGTTCGTGCAACTGGCCAGCGCCGCGATGTAAGCTTTGCTGGCCCGCCTCCTGCTCCTGACCCTGCTGGTGCTGGCATGCAGTCCGGCCCCGCAGCAGCCTTCTCCCCCTCCGAGCCGCCCTTCCGAGCCGTCCCTGACGTTGCGCTCGGGCGATAAGGTCAAGACCTTCACGCGCTCGCAGCTTCTGGCCCATCCCGCCATCAAGACGCTCTCGATTCCGGACGAGTCGGGTTATGAGGACCAGCAGATGAGCTATCGTGCCATCCCCATGGCTGCTCTGATGGAGGGTCTGGAGGTGAGCGCTGGCAGTGAGCTGGGTTATCAGACGCTGGACGGTTTCTCTTCCGGAGTGCAGGCCGCCCTGGTGATGAACCAGGACCCGGGCCGCTCCCTTGCTTACCTGGCCGTGGAGCCGCCCGATCAACCCTGGCCGCGCTTTGAAGGGCGCACCTACGGCGCCGGGCCCTTTTACATGATCTGGGTGAACCCGCAACTGTCCGAGATCGGTCGCGAGGAGTGGCCGTTTCAGGTCACTTCCTTCACCGTTCGCCCCTCCACCGAGGCACTTTACCCCGATCTCGTGCCCGACCGGAAAAATCAGCCCCTCTACCGCGGCTACAAGTCCTTCGTGCAGAACTGCTTTCCCTGTCACACGCTGGACGGGCACGGGAGCGGCAAGCTCGGACCCGACCTGAACGTGCCCATGAATCCGACCGAGTACTTTCAGCCGGAGGTGCTCAGAAAGCTGATCCGAGACCCCCACTCGGTGCGCACCTGGGCCGGCATGAAGATGACCGGCTTCGACGAGAAGGAACTTCCGGACGCTGAGCTGGAGGAATTGATCGGTTACCTCCGCTCACGCAAGAAGCGCTGACCTGGCGCCACCGCCCGGAAAAACCTGCATCAGGCCGGGCCCCACAAGTCCGTGCTCACCAGGACTGAGCTACTGCCGTGGGCGCCCATCCGGACCATATTTGCTGTTGGCGTACTTGATGATCCAGTAGTCGTCGGTCTCCTTGTCGTGACCGGTCAACTCCATCTCGTAGCTCCAGTCGTAGAACTGCTGGATGCGAAGCACCACTTTGCGCTTCTCGGCCGGGATGCGCAGAGTGGCGTACTTACCCTCAATATCGATCTCGATCCGTTTGTACACCTGGTCCTTGGTCTTGTTCTTGGCAGTCTTGGCCAGATAGAGCCCGTCCAGCGAGTTGTCTGTGTTCTCCAGGACGCGCCCGGCCAGCGCTGGCAGCGCGACCAGTAGCATCAGCAGGATGGCAATACCTTTGCAATTCTTCATCGGCGGACACACCTCTGTGAATTTTATTCTAGAATCGTCAGACGGAGTTAGATTCTCTGCCCCCTGGACGGTTCCTGGCCGGGGTCCGGGCCCAATCTGCTGGGTGTCGCGGGGCCCGGGCTCCCAAAGCAGGTTTCCCGATCTTGGCGTAGTAGCCCCTGGTATGTCAAGACTCCTGATGGTGCTGTTGTTGCTGGTGACGGTGGGATGCTCGCGTCCGGCCACCGGGAGAGGCGATCAGGCCGCAGAGGTGCAGCTCACCGTCCAGGTGACTCCCGGTCCCCGGGTAGGTGACAACCTGCTCCAGGTGGAGGTGCTCGGTGGCGAGCCGGCCCGGCTGGAGGTGGAAGCCACCATGTCCCACGCTGGGATGACTCCGGTGCTGGCCCCCCTGACCCGGGTCGAGGGCGCGCGCTGGCAGGCTCCTCTCAAGCTCACCATGGCCGGCGACTGGATCTTGATCCTTCGCGGTGAGCTGAAGGACGGGCGCAAGCTCGAGCGCCAGATCCCCCTGCCGGGGGTGGTGGCCTCCCCCTGATCGGGCGATTTCTTCGTTGGCGCCACGCCCGCACGGCCCTGCAGCTGCCGCTCTTCGCCCTGGCCCTGGCCATGATCTGGGACGGGATGACCGGGCCCCAGCTCGCCCCCAAGAACCTGGCCACGGTGCTCTCCTGGCTGCACTTTCGGGGGGTGGCCGTGGCCGTGCTGCTGGTGGCCGGCAACCTGTTTTGCATGGCCTGCCCCTTCATGCTGGTGCGCAACCTGGCCCGAAGGTTGGCGAAGCCGGCTCGCTCGTGGCCAGCCGGGCTGCGCAATAAGTACCTGGCGGCCCTGGTCCTGGCCGCTTACCTGTTCACCTACGAATGGCTGAACCTGTGGGAGAGCCCTCGGGCCACGGCCCTGGTGATCGTCTTCTACTTTGCTCTGGCTCTGGCCCTGGACAGCCTGTTTCAGGGCGCGCCCTTCTGCAAGTTCGTCTGCCCGCTGGGGCAGTTCAACTTCCTCTCCTCGACCATCTCGCCCCTCGAGGTGGGCGTGCGCGACCTCAAGCGATGCCACGATTGCCAGACCAAGGACTGCATCAAGGGTCGGGGGGACATTCCTGGCTGTGAGCTCGGGCTCTTTCAGGAAAAGAAGGTTGGCAATCTCGACTGCACCTTCTGTCTTGACTGCGTGCAGGCGTGTCCCTATGAGAACGTGGCCGTGCAGATCCGCCTGCCGGCAGCCGAGCTGGCCGACGACTCCTACCGCTCCAGCCTTGGTCACCTCTCGCGCCGACCCGACCTGACCCTGCTGATCGTGGTCTTCACCTTCGGAGCGCTGCTCAACGTCTTCGGCATGATCTCGCCGGCCTACGCCCTGGCCTCCTGGCTGGGCTGGCGCTCGGACACGGCCTTCCTGCTGGCTTTGTTCGTGGCCATGCTCGTGCTCGAGCCGCTCGTGTTGCTGGGGGCGGCCTCTGCCCTCTCGCGCCTGCCCGGCCGCTCGCTCTTGAGCACGGCGGTTCGCTTCACGCCGTGCTTGGTGCCGCTGGCCTTCTCAGTGTGGCTGGCTCACTACTTCTTCCACTTCCTGACCGGCTTCTGGACCATCGTGCCCGTGGTGGAGCAGTTCTTCCGGCCCGAGGTCA
>QWHO01000494.1 GCA_021404945.1 bacterium CPR1 | reverse complement strand
GAAGGCCGCGAGGAGCTGCGGTCGGAGTTGGAGGGGGCCTGCTCGAGCCATTCCAGCCAGACCCTGTTGGAGAAACTTCGTGCGGCTCAGGTGCCAGCCGGCCGAGTGCAGAACGTGCGCCAGGCGCTGGAAAGCCCGGCCGCTCAGGCCCTGCTTCTGGAGGACGGTCCGCTGCGTGGATTGCGCAGTCTCATTTTCAGCGGGGTGGAGCGGGCTCGTCTGGCTTCCCCGCCGGTTCTGGGGGCTCACAGCCAGGAGGTGATGGCCCAGTGGCTTCAGGGAACCTTCTCCAGTGAAGGCTCCCCGGCGGGCTCATCGAGCAGCACCTCGCCGGGGACCAGCCGGTGTCCGCAGAAAGGACAGTAATCCTGGGGTTGAGCGATATTCCGCCCGCAGGCGGGGCAGTCCAGAGCGCTCGCATCCGGTTCGGAGTCTTGCGTCTCGCCCACGGTCGGAGCTTGAGCTGCGGCCCCGATCATCGAAAGCAGCACCGACCCAAGGAACAGGTAGGGCACGCACAGCGCCAGCAACACGGCCGGTGTCAGTCCTGAGGCGGGTTGAGGCCGCCAGGCCTGAATCTCCACCTCCTTCTTGGTCAGCAGGCTGAGCGCCAGGGCGGGGTCGGGAACCTCCACCCGCACGATCCCTCCTGCGTAGGGCTCCAGGTAGAAAATCTGGCCATCCACCCAGGCGCGCTTGTACTGGCTCTCCTGGGCTTGGGTCCAGAACTGGTTATAACCCACACGCTCGGCCTGGTTGAACGGCGTGGCCAGCCGGGTCAAAGAGAGGGCCAGGGTGACAAGCAGAATGAGTCCGATCAACACCACCCCGATGCGAAGAATCCGCCGGCTGTTGTTGCGCCGGCGCCGAGCGTGTCGTTTTTCGGTCACGTCTGCTCCTGAAGGGTCACCGGCGCAGGCTCGTCAGAGGCCGGTGGCTCGGGCTCGGGGAACCTGGCGCTGGCTCGACTTGCTTCAGCTAAAAGTCGCGCCGACCAGGTGGGAATCCCGGGGGTGAAAGACGGCAACGTGTCGGGAAGCGGGTCCTCCAGGACCAGAGGCCGCAGGCTGACGTCAAGCAATCGCTGCAACTCGAGCAGCCTGGTCATCAGGGAATCGAGCTGCTCGTTGCGAGGGGAGGTGGGTAAAACATGCAACGCGGCCACCAGCTCGGTGAGCAAGCGACCCTGGAGCTGCAGCTCTGCCAGCGACGTCGCCAGCTGGCTGGCCACCACCTCGGAGGCACCCAACTCTTTCAGATGCTTACTCCACAGGTCTTCTTGGCGAGAAAGCTCCTCTTGATTGTGGCCCTGGTGGTCGCGGGCCCCCTCCCCTGAGTGACGAGAGCCTTTAACGCGGACTTCGACCTGCTGGATCATCGTCTCCAGGGGCTCAAGCGTTCGCGCTACCTGGAAACCAAGCTCCTGGCAGGCCTGCCTGAGCATCAAGTGCACAGCCAGGCGCTCGGATGCCGAACGGCTGCCGTCCAAAGCCGACTCCAGGACTCCCAGTGCAAATTCGCAGCGGTAGGTGAGATGGGCAATCTGGCTGGCGACACGGACCGCTCCCAGCAAGCCCAGCTCGGGCAGACTGAGGCGCTCGGCCAGGGACAGCGCATTTTGCGCGCCGGTTTGCACAGCGTTACCTCCAGACCTTACGAGCGGGCCTCGGCGAAGGGGAAAAGGCGCAACAACTCGGAACGCAGGTCTTCCCCGCTGGACTGAGCGTCCAATGCTCTGATCCGCTCCGCCAGACCCGTGTCTTTGAGTTCGTTTTCCACCCAGTTGGAGAAATCCCCCCGCTCGAGGTGGTAGGCCAGCGAGCCAGGCTCGATGTAGAGCAGGGTATCCACAAACTCTCGATAGCTGCGGGCTCGGACTCCCAGGTAACGACCCGGAGTCCAGAAGTGAAAGGCCCGGTCCTCGGGCAGGAGCGAGTCGTCCAGGGGGGGCTCCATGGCTACATTCGCCGGCGAGGGGCGCTCGTTGGCGTCCATCTCGCCGCTGATGCTCGACTGCAGCCTTACGACCGCGTCGTGGTAGCTGGTCAAGAGCTCGCGGCTCAACTCGGGGGTCGACCCCTCCGCCCAGAGCTGAAGTTGGGGCTGGCTCGGGTCGGGCAAGACCAGGACCCAGGAATCGCCCCGGATGATCTTGACGCCTTCCAGCATCTGCAACTCGGCTTCTCGGTTCTCCTCGATCAAGAGCCGCATGACCCGGCCTTTTTGCTGCCAGGTGCACGGAACCGACTCTTCCAGCACGTGCACGGAGGGCACCTGGGCCACCACCTCGGAAAGCGGCACCTGCTCGCCGGCCAGCAACTCGAGCAGGCGGGCGAAGGCGAACATGGCGTCAAATCCTGGCGAGAATCCGGGGAAAATGAAGCCTCCAGTGGGGGTTCCGGCCAGCTGGATCCGGCGCTGGCCGACGCTGGCGGTGTGCATCAGCGATCGGGTGTCCGTGCGGGTGCGGACCACCCGCCCGTCGTAGTCGCGGGCCAGTTTCTCCAGCACCGAGGTGGCCTGGATGGGGGCCGCCACCAGGCTCCCGGGCGTGTGTCGAAAGACCATCATAGAGAAGGCGGCCAGAAGCTCGCTGCCCGAGAGGATGCGGCCGGTTTCGTCCACCACCACCAGCTTCTCGACATCGGTATCCATCAGCACGCCCATGTCGGCCTTGAGGGTCATCACGATGTTGGAGAGTGCCTCCAGCGACCGGCGAGGTTGCACTTCGGTGGCCTTCTGAGGGTCGAGGTAAGCGTTCAAGCTGACCGTCTCGCAGCCGAGCTGACCAAGGATGCTGGGCAGAGCCACCGAGGCCTTCCCGTAGCAGTAGTCGATGACCACCCGGAAGCCGGCCTTGCGCACCTGATCGACGTCCATGCTGGCGGCGAAGCCCTCCAGGTAGCGCTCGAGGGTACGGGCCGGAAAGTCGATATGGCCCACCTCGTCCATGGTGGTGCGACGGAAGTCTTCTCGGAAGAAGCGGTTCTCGATGCGGCGCTCCATGCCCTTATCGATGTTGATACCCCGCTCGTCGTAAAACTCTATTTGTAGCGAGCGGGGGTCTTCGGGAGAGACGCGGGTATGAATGCCGCCGGCCGCAGTGCTGTTCTTGAGCACCGTGCGGCTGATGGGCGCCGGGGTGATGCGCAGGTCGCGCACGTTGCATCCCACCGAGATCAAGCCGCACATCAGTGCGCGATTGGTCATTCGGGCGGCGGGATGAGAGTCGCGCGAGCTGGTGATCACAGAGCCCTTCTCCAGTGAGGCTCCAAAGGCGGCTCCGAGCTTCAAGGCGAACTCGGGAGTGATCTCGATGTTGCCCAGACCGGCGATGCCCTCCAGGCCAAAGAGTGAGCCCGGCCACCGCTTGCCCCAGATCAGGCTGAGGGAAACGTTGGCTCCCGCCTCGATGTTCTTGTCCGGCCAGACTTTGACCTTGGGTTGAAGAATGGCTCCGGTTCCTACGAAGACGGCGTCGCCCAGGACCACCCCGTCGCCCACCGAGACGTTGTTTTTCAAAGTGGTGTGGCGCCCCACGATGCTGCCGGCCAGACGGGTGTTCTTACCGACGTAGACATCGCTCCAGAGCACGTCGCGCTGAAGGTGAGCCCCTTCCTCGATGACGCAGTCGTCGCCCAGGACGGTGAAAGACGAAAGTCGAGCGTTCTCGCGAATGCGGCAGTTCTTTCCCACCACCACCGGGCCCTCGATGTAGGCCGAAGGATGAATCTGACAGCCCTGCCCCATCCAGATCTTGTCGGAGACGAATTCGCCCGGGGGCTGGTGCTGGACCCGGCCCTCAAGCAGGTCGAGTTGAGCCTGTCGGTATTGCTGGAGGTTGCCCACGTCGCACCAGTAGCCATCAACCACACAGCCGTAGATCGCCTTGCCCCGGTCCATGGCTGCCGGAAACAGATCCTGAGAGAAGTCGTAGGGACGATCGTTCTCCATCTGGTCGAGGAGCTCGGGCTCGAGCACGTAGATGCCCGTGTTGACGGTATCTGAAAAGACCTCCGACCAGGTGGGCTTCTCCAGGAAGCGCTCCACGCGGCCGGTTTCGTCGGTGATGACCACGCCGAACTCAAGCGGGCTCTCCACTCGTGCCAGAGCGATCGTCGCCACTGCCTGCTTGGAGCGATGGAGCTCGATGACCCTGGTCAGGTCGATGTCCGTAAAGGCGTCCCCGCTCAGGACCAGGAAGGTGGAGTCGAGATAGGGCTGCACCTTCTTGATGCTGCCCGCGGTGCCCTCGGGATAAGCGAGAAGCAGCTTCAGCGATTGCGCCGTCTCGAAATCGACGCGCGCGAGAAGGTC
>QWHO01000493.1 GCA_021404945.1 bacterium CPR1 | reverse complement strand
GACAGCTATCAGGGCGTCACCGTCGATGCCCTGGTCAACGCGCTGGTGAACGGTGATCCCAACGCCGCCGGCGTCGTCAGCCAGATCAAAGCCGCCGCCGATGGTGGCGATCAGGCTGCAGTCGCCTTCCTGCAAAAGGCTGACGCCCGCATCCTCGAGGTGCAGGCCCAGGCTCGCCAGGCAGCCGAGGCGCTGGTGGCCGGGGCTACCCCCGAGCAACTGGCTTCCGCCCGGGCTCTGGTGAGCAAGGCTCAGGCCGGCGATATGGCCGAGATCCAGCAGAAGCTGGAGGCGGCCAAGGGTGGCGATCAGGCAGCCAGCCACATGCTGCAGCTCGTCGACGCGGTGGCCATTCTGGATGCAAATCAACCTGCCCCTGAGGCCAAAGCCTGATACAGGAAATGGGGGGCCTCTTTGCTTTACTTGAGGTGCTTGTCCAGGAACTCGACCACCTTCGTATAGGCGTCGATGCGGTTGGACAGCTTGGCCAGGCCGTGGCCCTCGTCCTTGTAGAGCAGGTACTCCACCGGGAGGTTGCGCGCCTTGAGGCTGGCCACCATCTGATCCGATTCCGACTGGGGCACCCGCGGATCGTTCGCCCCCTGGATGATCAGCATGGGCGCCTTGATCTTCTCCACGTGGAAGAAGGGCGAGACCTCGCGCAGGAACTCGGCATCCATGACCGGATCGCCGTATTCGGCGATGCGCAGGGCCCGACGGTAGCTGCCGGTGTTGTTGAGGAAGCTGATGAAGTTGGAGATGCCCACGATGTCCACCCCGGCGGCCCAGCGATCGGGTTGGTAGGTCACCGCCGCCAGCGTCATGTAGCCGCCATAAGAGCCGCCCATAACGGCGATCTTGCCGGCTCGCTCGGAGAGCCAGCGGTTGGCGTATTCCAGGTCTTTGACCGAGTCCATGCGCAGGCGCACGTCGTCGAGGTGGGTGTAGGTGCGTCCGTAGCCGGTGCTGCCCCGCACGTTGGGGGCCAGGATGGCATAGCCACGGCTCACGAAGTACTGAGTCAGGGCCGAAAAGTGAGCCCGGGTCTGGGCCTCGGGGCCGCCGTGCACGCTGATCACCGCCGGCGGTCTGCTGACGCCCGGGGGCTGATAGTAGAAAGCCGGAATCTCCTTGCCGTCAAAGCTGGGATACTTGATCAGGGTAGGGGAGACGAAGCCAGACGGGTCGACCCCGGCCAGGGTGGAGCGGGTCACATTGGTGAGCTTACCGCTGGCGAGCTCATAGGAGTGGATGTTGGCCGGCTCGATGGGGGAGGTGAAGGTGAAGATCAGGCGCTGGCCATCGGAGGAGAACTGAAAGCCGCCCCCATCCACCACGCCGGGTGACAGAGTCACGCTCTGGCCGCCCACGGTCAGTGAGGAGTACCCCTCCCGGTTGTGGGCCACGGCCAGGGTCTTCCCGTCGGGAGCCAGGGCCAGAGCGTCCACGTCCTGGCGGTCGGGCTCGAGAAACTCCAGGCTCGAGATGCCCTGGCTGGCGTCCATCCGGGCCAGGCCGGCGAACTCGCGCTTGAGATCGCACGCCAGGTACAGAGTGTTGTCGGCGCCCCACTGCACGTCTCCGAAGAAGACCGGGTCCTGGTGCGGAGTCAGGTGGGTCAGCTTGCCATCGGCCAGGTCTACCCGGTAGAGGTCGAAATCGACGTTCGACAGAGCCTTGGAAACGATCAGGCTCTTCCCATCGGGCGAGAAGCAGGCCACCTGAGCTGAGCCGCCCTGGTTGTAGACCACCTTCTTGGTGCGGCTGGCCAGGTCCATCACGATGGCATCGAAGTCGGTGCCGTTGCGCTCGGTAGTCACGTAGGCGATGCTCTTTCCGTCGGGCGAGAAGTCGCCGAAGGTATGGATGGCCATGCGGTTGGCCGTCAGGGCGACCGGCACGCCCCCGGTGGCGGGCAGAAGGTAGAGCTGGTTATGCTCGTCGCCGCCCTGGTCGCGCTCGAAGAGGAGCCATTTGCCATCGGGGCTGGCCTTGACCCGGGCCACCCGGTCGGTCTCGAAGGTCAGCTGGGTGGCCCACGACGCGGGAGCGTTCACCGTCCAGATCTGGTTGACGCCGGTCACGTTAGTCAGAAAGGCTGTTCCCTGTCCGGCCAGGGGGGCGCCGCCCTGACACGAGCGGATGTTCAAGTAGCGCTCCAGCGAGGGCGAATCGGCCCGGGCCGGGGTGCATAGCAGCACCAGCAGGAGGATCAGGGTACTTCGTGACATTCGGTCGGGCCTTTCGGTTCAGAATTCTCAGCGGCGGTCGACACATTGAAGCGTGAGGCGGTGTCCTCCACCCCCCGCTCGAGCCAGCTCTCCACGCAGTCGGCTGCTCGGGTGAGTGTCTCGTTCCAGAGCTTTTCCTCGTCCTTGCGAAACCGGCTCAGGACGAAATCGGCCGGGTCCCAGCCGTCCGGCACAGGCCCGATGCCGATGCGCAGACGCGGGATGGCCTCGGTGCCCAGGCAGGCGATGATGCTCTTGAGCCCGTTCTGGCCCCCGGCCGAGCCATTGGCCCGCATTCGAAGTCGACCCAGCGGCAGGGCAAAGTCGTCATAGACTACCAGCAGATGGTCTAACGGCACCTTGAAGTAGCTCACGAAGTGCTGCACGGCGTTGCCGGACAGATTCATGAAGGTGAGCGGCTTGATCATGAGGACCTGTTTGCCCCGGACACTGCCACGGTAAGCGTGGGCGAGCTTGCTGGCCTTCTTGTCTGCGAACGAATGGCGGTGCAGCAGCTCTTTGACCACTTCGAAGCCGGCGTTGTGGCGGGTCTGGGCATACTCCTGGCCAGGGTTTCCCAGCCCGACGATGAGGTGGAGGGGCTCCTCCGCCAAGACTATTCGGCGGCGGCAGCCGGCGCGGCGGCAGCTTCACCCTCGGCGGCCTCAGCCTCGGCCACGGCGCGCGGCACGTGCACCAGCAGAAGCACGGCTTCGGGGTCGCTGACCAGCTCGACTCCGGCCGGGAGCTTCAGGGCGGAAACGTGCAGGTTGTCGCCCAGGGCCAGGGTGCTCACGTCCACCTCGATGCTTTCTGGGATCTCCAGCGGCAGGGCGCGGATTTCGACCTCGGGCAACATCAGCTCGAGCACGCCGCCCTCCTTCTCGATCTTCTCGTCGCCCACCACGTGCACCGGCACCCTGGTCTCGATCTTCTCTTTGAGAGAGATGCGCTTGAAATCGACGTGCACCAGATGGCGCTGGTAGAGGTCGCGGTCGAACATTTTGACCATGCAGGTATCCGAGCCGGCGCCGCCGGTCACGGTCAGCTCGATGATGGCGTTGTGGCCGAACTCGCGCAGCAGGTGGTCGACGCTCTTGGCGTCCACATCCAGCGCAATGGGAGCCTCGCCGTGGCCATAGATCACGGCCGGCACGCGGCCATCACGGCGCAGCTTGCGGGCCACTCCTTTGCCAGTTCCCGTGCGGTGGCGCGCCTCGAGTTTCACCTGTGCCATGATCGGACATCCTCCGTGCTGAAAATCAGCCGTTATCATAAGCCGAGGCGGGCGGAGTGTCAACCGTTTGTTCGGAGAGCGGTTAAAGTGCTGTTAACCACTTTCAGGCTTCTTTCAGGCTATCCTCGATTCGATGAGGCTGGATAGCGTGCAGTTGCCTACCCGTTCGCTGGTGCCGCCGACCGGAGCCTGGCAGTGGCTGGATCAGAAATCGCGGCCTGCTGCCCACACCCACGGCGACCTGCCGGAAGCCTCCTATATCCAGGCAGCCATCGGCGGCGCTGTCGAGGGCCTGGCCATGGGCGGCCTCTCGGGGGCCCTGAGCGCCAGCCTGGCCAGCACGGTCGGCATCTGGACCGAGCGCCGGACCGGCAACGCGGTGGCCGGCATGGCGGCTGGAATCGCGGTGGGGGCCGCTCTCGGGGCTGGCGTGGCTTACCTGACCAACCAGCCCGAGCTGGTCTCGCGCACCGTGTCCGGCGGCTTGCTTGGCTGCTTCGCCACGCTGGGCGGCGCGGCCACCGCCTCGGTGCGCGACGCGAGCGACATGGGCGCGGTGGCCTCGGGCCTCTTTCTGCCCGGGGCCTCCAAGGCCACCGGAGGCGTGGCCAGCGCCCTGGCCTCTCGCTATGGTGCCGACCTCCATCCGGCTGCCCGTTCCGCTCTGGGCGCCGGCCTGGGCGCGGGCCTCGCGGTGGCTTTCGGGGCACTGGGAGCCAGCCCGGTTTCTCCCGCCCTCATGGTCGCCTCCAGCGCCCTTGGCGGAGCGGTTGGGCCGGTGGTGGGGCCGCGCTTCGGCCAGCTGATCAGAAACGTCAGCCACGACCTGGGTGGGGCCATGGAGAGCGGCGC
>QWHO01000031.1 GCA_021404945.1 bacterium CPR1 | reverse complement strand
AGGGCGGCCATGTGCTTGGGGGTGTTGTAGCCTTTGTGGGAGGCAAAGCCGTAGCCGGGATAGCGGCGGTCCTGCTCGACCATGTAGCGGTCGCGGCTGACTTTGGCAAGGACCGAGGCGGCCGCGATGGAGACCGAGCGCGAGTCTCCCCTGACCAGCACCGTCTGGGCGACGTCCAGGGGAAGCTTGAAGCGCCCGTCTACCAGGATGTGGTCGGGCTCCACACCCAGCCCCCGGACGGCCCGGGCCATGGCCCGCAGCGAGAGCTCGTGCAGATTCCCCTGGTTGAGCTCGTGCAAGGGGATCCATTCTACCCGGCAGGCGATGGCCTGCAGCTCCACCCAGGGCACGATGGCTTCGCGCTGCTGCGTGGTCAGCTTTTTGGAGTCGTCCAGCCCGGGGATGAAAGGAGGGCAGGCGAAAGCCACCGCAGCCGCCACCAGGGGCCCGGCCATGGGTCCCCGGCCCACCTCGTCGGTGCCCACCACGATGCGGCAGCCCTCCTTCCAGAGAGCCTTCTCCTCGCGGCACATGCGGGCCAGCCGTTTCCTCTCGCTCTGAGCCGCGGCCTGGAGGGCCTCATCGCCGGCGAGTTGGCGGCCCAGGTCCCTCAGGCTCCTGGCGGGCTCAAAGCAGGCCAGCAGGTCGAAACAGGTGGTGGGCATGGCTGCCCGGTTCTGGAAACGTCCTCAAGCCCCTGTCGTGCACGCGTTCGGGGGAAGCTCCAGGGTAATGCGCCCGGCCCGACCTTCGCGAAAAACCTGCAGCACCCAGCGGGCGGTGCGCTCGGTGTCCACCCGCGCCCCCTTGAGCAGGAAGCCTTTGCGACGCCCGGTCTCCTCCAGCAGCTCGAAGGGCTCGCCGGGCAGGTCCTCGCCGCTGAGGAAGGCCTGAGACTGGCCCAGCTTGACCAGTCGGGCCAGCAGGTAGGCGGCCGCCTCCTCCGAGGGGATGGCCTCCTCGCGCACGCAGCCGGTGGCTGCCAGGCAGGCCAGCCGGTCCATCCCTTCGATGCGCGGATAGAGGATGCCGGGAGTGTCCATCACCTGCCAGCGTCCGGCCGCCACCACCCACTGCTTGCCGCGGGTGACGCCGGGGCGGTCGCCGGTCATGGCCCGTTTGCGTCCTACCAGACGGTTGAGCAAGGACGATTTGCCCACATTGGGAATGCCCACCACCACCAGGCGCGGATCGCGCGGGTTGAGCTTCTTTCGGGCCCGTTGCTCGGCGATGCGGGCGGCCAGCTTCTCGAGCGTTGGGGTCAGGGCCCCAGCCCCACTCCCTTTGACGGCGTTGAGAGCGATCGCTTGATGGCCCTGTTCTCGCAGGCAGGTGAGCCAGCTCTCGGTGGCGGCCGGGTCGGCCAGGTCGGCCTTGGCCAGCACGTAGAACAGCAGCCGGCCGCGCTTTCGCAGCATTGCTTCCAGCTCGGGATGGCGCGAGGACTCGGGCAGCCTGGCCTCGAGCACGAACAGCACGGCGTCGGCCATTTCCAGGTCCTGCTCCAGACGCCGCATGGCCCGGCGCATGTGGCCTGGAAACCAGGAGTAGGCGCTGTCGGTCACTTCTGAGGGTCGGCCACGACGGGAACTCCCTGGTCCGTGCGCAGCACCTCCATGGGGAGGCGTTTCTCGCGCCAGTTCAGGAAAATCAAAAAGGCTTTGCCCACCACGTTCTCCTCGGGGAGTTGCCCCCAGTAGCGCGAGTCCTGCGAGTTGTTGCGGTTGTCGCCCATCATGAAGAGGTGCCCGGGCTTGACCAGCACGGGCTGTTCGTCCCCGAAGATGGGCTCGGCCACGTAAGGCTCTTGCACGCGAAACCCGTTGCGGTAGAGGGCCCCATCGCGCACTTCGATGACATCGCCCTCGATGCCGACGATTCGCTTGATGAAGTCGCGGTGGTCGGGGTTGCTGTTGGCCGACTCGGGTGGCTTGAAGACGACGATATCGCCCCTCTGAGGCTTCACGAAGCGGTAAATGAACTCGTTGACCAGGATGTAGTCGTCTACCTGAAGGGTGGGCTCCATACTGCCCGAGGGGATGAAGAAGCTGCGCACCACGAAGTTGATCAAGAGCAGGGCGGTCACGCCCGCCACAACCATCCCGTCGATCAGCTCACTCTGCCACTGGTGCCAGGTCTCATCGAGCAGTTTGGGATACAAATGAAAAACCAGCCGCAACCCGACCAGCACATAGAGGACGAGGAAGAGCTGGGTTTCCGACAACGGTTAAGCCTTGGTGGGGAGGCGCTTTTCCTTAATCTTGGCCTTCTTGCCGACTTTGTCGCGCAGATAGAACAGGCGCGCCTGGCGCACGTCGCCGCGGCGGGTCACTTCCAGGCTTCCCAGCCGAGGGCTGTGCAGCAGGATGGTGCGCTCGACGCCCACCCCGTTGGAGATCTTGCGCAGCGTGAAGCATTCCTTGAGACCGCTGTTCTTGCGCGCGACGCAAACGCCCTCGAAGGCCTGCAGGCGTTCTTTTCCGCCTTCGATCACCTTGAGCCAGGCCTTGACCGTGTCGCCAGGGCCGAACGAGGGCAGATCGGTCCGCGTCATCTGGGTTTTCTCAAGTTCGTTTATCAGCTTCATCCCGGTGATTCCCTTTCAGTCTTTCAGAACAGGCGGTAGTATAGCACGGGCCATTTCTCATGGCAACTCCTGGGCCACACCCTGTTGGGAGCGCAGCAGACGAAGGCGGGTAAAGGGGAAGACGATGACCTCGGCCCGACCCACCACGTGGGTCAGGGGAAGCTGGCCCCAGATCCGCGAGTCCTGCGAGTTGTTGCGATTGTCGCCCATCATGAAGAGGTGGCCCGGCTGCACCACGTAGGGGCCGTCGTCGTGGTCGATGGGCTCTTTGATGTAGGGCTCCGTCAGTTTCATGCCGTTGCGGTAGAGAGAGCCCCCCCGCACCTCGAGCACGTCCCCGGCGACTCCCACCACCCGCTTGATCAGGGCCGGGTCGTCCGGGCGAGCGTCCGGGCGCCGGAAGACCACGATGTCTCCCCGGTTGGGGTGGCTGAAGCGGTAGATCAGCTTGTCCACCAGCAGGAGGTCCCTGACCAGCAAGGTGTTCTCCATGGAGCCGGAGGGAATGTAGTAGGGCCGCACCAGGAAGGCGATCACGGCCAGAGCGGTGACGCCCGCAGGGATGAGCGAGTCGATGGTCTCCTCCAGCCACCCCTGGCGCTTCATGAAATGACTCACCAGGCGCACGGCTACGAGCGCGTAGAGGATGATCAGCAGGGTCTTGTCTGACAGCATTGGCCCCCTATTATGCATGCCGGGGGGTGCTTCGACAACACCTGTCGAGTCAGTGCCCGGTGGGGCGGGGGAGTAGGTAGACGAAGGCCAGACCCCCGAGGGCGCCGCCCAGATGTCCCCAGTTGTCGATGTTGAGCACATTGTAGCCGCCGAAATCCATGGCGAACCCGGCTGCCAGCAAAATCCCCATGTAGCCGAGCCACCAGCGCACCACACCCTGGTCGAACAAGCGCCACCGCCAGTAAAGAGCCAGGTAGGCCGAGCCCACTCCGAAGAGAGCCGTGGAGGCGCCCACGCTGGCATAGGGCTGGCCCTGGATGACCCAGTGACCGAGCCAGCTCAAGAAGTTACCGGTTGCGGCGCAGAAGACATAGAGCCAGAGAAACCGGTGGCTGGAGTAGGCTCCCTCGATGGGTGGGCAATACTGAGCCAGGTAGTAACAGTTCATGGCCAGGTGCAACAGCCCGCCGTGCAGCAGTACGGGCGTCACGAGCCGCCAGTACTCATGGTCGGCAAAGAGAGCCGGCGTGTTGGCCAGGGCGTTGAAGATGGGGCCACGCAGGTCGGGCGGCCCCCAGTAGGTCAGAAAGTAGAAGACCACATCGAGCATCACCAGATAAGTGGTCATGCGGCTCAGGGGGCTATAGTTGGCGAAGCGGGCGGTGTACTTCTCGCGCACCTGTTTTTGCAGCTGGTCGGTGATGACGCCGCTGCCCTGGCACGAGTCGCAGGTGACCGGACAGGAGATGGAGCCACCTCCCTGGCAACTCTTGCACTTGAAGGTGGTGCCGCGCGGGGTGGTGCACTCGCCGGTTCCCTGGCAGGTTGGGCAGGTGACCTTGCCCGAGCCTCGGCACTCGATGCACTGACCGCTGCCTTCGCAGCGTGGGCAGCTGGTCTTCACGCTCTACCCGGCGCGGATTCGGTCATGGCGTGAATGGTTTTGGGTGGGGGCAGAAAAAGTCCTGCCCCCCCGCTCAGGGAGGACTTCTGGCCCTGGAAGGACAATCATTTCAACCTTGATTCAAATGCAAGCAGAGCCCTGCGAGCGAAGAAGCGTGTTGACGCCGTCGGGAGCTGACAACTTGAATAAGGTGGAACAGGAACTTGAAGAAGCTTCTAAGGACCTCGGCCCTGATCCTGCTGACGATGGCGACGATTTCCTCGAGCGCCGGAGCCGAAGTCTACGTGACCACCGAGTATGAGAACGGCCAGGCCGTCAAGGTGTACACCAACCCGGAGGCTCAGCGCCTCAAGAAGGTGATGCGCACCCGGCGCAACAACTCCAACGACAACGCCTTCATCGTCAACGTGCCGGCCACGCCTGTCAGCCTGGCCCGGCGCAGCCATCGCTCCTCCATTTTCGGCGGGCCCATCCCGAAGGTCTACAGTTTCGCCGAGAGCGGCTACAAGGAGCTGCCCCGGCGCACCCTGGTCTACGGCCAGAAGGGCAGCTCGATGCAGTTCTGCAATCTGTCCGAGGTCATCTTGCGCGAGGCCAGGAACAATAATCTCGACCCGTTGCTGCTCGAGCTGATCATCAAGCACGAGTCGGCCTTCAATCCCAACGCGGTCTCCCGTTCGGGAGCCCAGGGGCTGATGCAGTTGATGCCGGGCACGGCCGCCGGCCTGGGCGTGACCGATTCTTTTGATCCGCACCAGAACGTGGCCGGGGGAGCGCGCTACTTCGCCGAGCAGTTGAGCCGCTTCCAGGACCTGCGCAAGGCCCTGGCCGCCTACAACGCCGGTCCGGGGGCGGTGGAGAGCCACGGTGGCATCCCGCCCTACGAGGAGACCATCGGCTACGTGAGCCGCATCGCAGGGGAGTATGAGTCCCGCAAGACCACGACCGGCAAGCCTCAGGCCGAGGCCGACGAGGGCAGGGAAACGGCTGGCCGCTGAGCCGAGTCGACTCACTCGCCGTCGGACAGTGGGGCTCAGCGCTGCATCGCCTGGAGCATCTTTCGGAGGGTCGGCTCGATTCGCTCGGCCACGCGCTCGTAGCCGGCGTCGTTGGGGTGGATGGGATCGTCCTTGAGGGCCGGATTGGTCCAGATTCCGTCCATAATGTTGGCGACGAAGGCTGTCTTCATTTTCCGGGCCAGCGACTTGTAGCGTCCCCCGGCCCTGTCCTGAAAGACGCCCCCCTGCACCCCCAGCAGCAATACGGGGGCGCCCTGGGCCTGGATGCGAGCGATGATCTGCTCGAGGTTGGCGAAGGTTTCGTCGGGCGGCACCTTCTGGATGAAGTCGTTGCCTCCCAACTCCACGATCACCAGGGCGGGCTTGAGGCTGAGCACGTCGCGCTCGAGCCGGTCCAGCCCCTGGCGGGTGGTGTTGCCGGAGATGCCTTTGTTGACGATGCTCACTTGCAGCCGCTGCTCGAGTCGGCCGACGAAGCCCTGCCTGCTGGCCGAGCCCACCCCGGCGGCCAGGCTGTCTCCCAGAATCACGATGGGTCCTTCGCGAGGACCCAGATTGGCCACCGGCGGGGAACTGCCCCACCAGGCGAGCAGCAAGGCCAGACCCAGGAGGAGGATCAGACCCAGAGCCAGCGTGCGGGGGCGCATGAGTTGGAATTCGTGCGGTGAGGGGCAGGAGCCTCCCGGGCCAAGAACGTAACTACTTCGGAATGTGCTGGCCCTGCGGCTCGCGCACTCACGGCACTGAGGCCGGTGCGGTCCTCGGGCCCACGGAGGAACATAACATCTATGGGAACTTACTTCATCGCTCTCGGCACAGCCGTCGCCTATGGCCTGGGTGTACTGGTAGGAATGACGGTTCTGTCTTATATCCTGGTCTCCATCGGCGGTGGCGCCACAGGCGTGCAGGGGTCTGGCGGCCACGCCCCTGACGATCACGGCCACGGCCACGGCAGCCAACCGACGAAGGCCGCGTCCGAGTCGGCTGCCGCTGTGACCGAGGCCAGCAAGGCCGAGCCCGAGGCCGCTTCAGCGACCGAATCAACCGAAGAGAAGTCCGCTTCCTCGGAAGCTTAAGGAGGTCCGCGTGATCCTCGAAATCCTCACCGAGGATGGTTCTTTCCTCGCCTTTCAGGCGGTGGCCCAGGTTCGAATGCTCGACCGTCGGGTCTCCCGAGCTCTCCTTGGCCCCATGGTGCGCGAGCTGCTCGAGCACTATCTCCATGTGGAAGTGGCTCGCAAGAGCGAGGCGCAGGTGGTGGAGTCGCTGCAAACCATCCGCGGGCAGCTTCGAGCCCAGCTCGAGCGCGACCTCAGGCGCCGGGGAGTGGAGCTCGTGGAGATGACCCTGAGGGTCATTCAGCTCGAGGCCGCCCCCCGCGATCCGGACGGGTTCTGGCTCGAGGTCATGTCCCCCGAGATGCTCACTGTGGAAGGATTTGTGGTGACTGTGGATGCGGTGGCCCGAGTGGGCGGCCGCTCCTGGTTCGATGCCACCCCCGAGGCTCTGCGCCAGCGGGCCACCCTGGTGCTGCACGAAGGCTTCCTCAATTTGCCCAGGGTCGACCTGGAGTCGCTCAACCGCGACCGCGGATGCTTGGCCCAGCAGATCCTGAGTTTTGCTCACCCGGCGATGAAGGCGGCCAGCGTCAACGTCGAGAGTCTGGCCATCACCGACATTCGCGTGCAGCCCCGCACCCGAGAGCCGGTCGGCGGCCGCTAGAGAAGCAGCAGGCAGGGGTGCCGGTCAGCCGTTGGAAATCGGCACGGTCTGTGCGGCCGCGCCTTCAGACACGCTCCCAGGTGACGAAGCTATAGGGGTGCGGGTTCTCGGCGTCGGCCGGATGGTCGACGCGCTCGACCTCCCTCCACTCGTGTCGTGAGAAGTCGGGGTAATAGGTGTCGCCTATGAAGTCGCCGTGGATTTCGGTCAAAATCTGACGCTGGGCGCGGGGCAAGAAGAGCCGATAGATCTCTTCCCCCCCGAGCACGTAGAGCTCGGGATATTCCAGGGCCTCTTCGAAGCTGACCACCTGGCAGCCCGGGATCGTGAAGTCGCGTGCCCGCGAGAGCACCAGGTTGGTGCGATCGCTCAGCGGACGTCCGATGGATTCGTAAGTCTTGCGACCCATGATCACAGTCTTGCCGCGAGTCACCTCGCGGAAATGGCGCATGTCAGCGGGCATCTTCCAGGGCAGGTGCCCGTCCTGGCCGATGACCCGGTCGCGTCCCGTGGCGGCAACAGTGACGATCATGCTACACCGCGATGGGGGCCCGGATGGCCGGGTGGTGCTGGTAGTCGTGCAGGGTGAAGTCTTCGTAGAGGAAGTCCTCGAGGTCCTGGTGGTTCTCGACTTCCATGCGAGGCAGCGCGAACGGCTTGCGGCTCAGCTGCTCGCGGGCCTGCTCGAGATGGTTGAGGTAGAGGTGGGCATCGCCGAGGGTGTGCACGAAATCGCCCGGCTTCAGCCCCGTGACCTGGGCCACCATCATGGTGAGCAGCGCGTAGGAGGCGATGTTGAAGGGAACCCCCAGGAAGACGTCGGCGCTGCGCTGGTAAAGCTGGCACGAGAGCCTGCCGCGGGCCACGTAGAACTGGAATAGCGCGTGGCAGGGAGCCAGGGCCATGTCCTCCAGGCTGCCCACGTTCCAGGCGCTCACGACCAGGCGGCGCGAGTCGGGATTGCGCTTGATCTCCTCCACCACGGTGGCGATCTGATCGTGGGTGCGTCCATCCGGACCGGGCCAGGAGCGCCACTGCTTGCCGTAAACCGGGCCGAGCTCGCCCTCGGGGTCGGCCCACTCGTCCCAGATGGTCACCCCGTGCTCTTGCAGGTAGCGAACGTTCGTGGCTCCCTGCAAGAACCAGAGCAGCTCATAGATGATCGACTTGAGGTGCAGTTTCTTGGTGGTCACGGCCGGGAAGCCCTGGCTCAGGTCGAAGCGCATCTGGTAGCCAAACAGGCTCCTGGTGCCGGTTCCGGTCCGGTCTTCCTTCTGCACGCCCTCGGAGAGCACTTTTTGTAGTAGCTCGAGGTACTGCTCCACGCGTCATTACCCTTTCCTGAATGGTAGTTCGTGCACCCGCGCGGGCGTGCCTTTCTCGGTCACCAGCTCGGTGCCGGCGTGCCAGTTCTCGCGTCGGATGTAGGCCAGCGCGATGGGACCGTAGTCGGGCGAAATGAAGCCGGAGGTGATCCGACCGACTTCCTTGCCATCCGCAAACAGCTTGCCTTGAATGCGTTTCAGACCTTCAATCGAAACTCCTACCAAACGCCGGTTGACGTGGCCCTGGTGGAGCACCCGGGCCACCACCTCCTGCCCGATGTAGCACCCCTTGGTCTCGGAGTAAGAGTCGGGCGGAGCCATCTCCAGAAAGAGGGTGTTTTCGTCGTAGTCAGCCTCGAAGCGAGGGGTTCCGGCCTCGATGCGCAGCATTTCCAGGGCGTCGGTCCCGGCCGGGGAAGGCTTGAGCGAGGTATGCAGCAGGCGCTGCCAGACGCGCGAGGCCTGCTCGGTAGGCACCCACAGCACCAGAGCCTCCACCCCCAGGTAAGGCGTACGGGTGCACAGCACCTCGACCTGGCCTCCCCCGGCCAGTCGGGTCACCTTCAGTTTCGTGGCCTGGTAGGGCCGGTTGGGCCGTTCCCCCTGGCTGACAGCCTCCAGTACTTTCTCGGCCCGCGGGCCTGCAAGGATGATGCCGGTATGCTGGGCCCCCACCACCTTGAGGTTTTCGGTGAAGTGGTAGTGGTTGAACTGCTCCACGGCGGTGCGGGCCTGGGCCCGAGGCACCTCCAGCCAGACCTCCTCGGGAGTGGCGAACAGCCAGGCTTCCACCAGCGGTCGCCCCTGGATGTTGAGCAGGAAGGTGTGGCAACCCTGCCCCGGGGGCGGCACCACGTTGGAGAGCAGGCGGTTGAGAAAGTCGCGGCTGTCCGGCCCGCTCATGCGCAGCAGCGAGTGGTGGCCCCAGTCGGCCACCGCGCATGTAGTACGGGCCGAGCGATACTCTCGCCGGTTGCTCTTGTAACGGCTGGGCAGCAGCACCCCGGCGAAGGGGGCCAGCTTGCCCTCGAGGGCTTCATGGTCTGCGTAAAGTGCGGTCTTCCAGGGCATGGCGTGCGTCCTCCACGAGTCTTCAGGCGGGTGCTTTGGGCATCGGGATGGGGATTCCCTCTCCTGGCGTCGAATGAAGACAGGATGCGCGGGAACCTGCTCTGGGGGCTGGGGGTGCTGGCTCTGGTGGCGTGGCTGATGGGGAGCGGGCATCCGCCTTCAAGGGCCCTCAATCAGATGGCCTTTGAGCTGGACTGGGGCGAGGTGGATCTTCACTCGCGGTTGACCTTTCAGCTTTCCATGGACGAGAGCGGCCTTTATCAGGCTACCTGCAAGCTTTTTGGTGAACAACCGTATGAAGTCCTCTCGAGTGTGCGTGAGGATGGTTGGTTACCGCCGAGGGACACGCTGGCCGAGCTTCAAGGCCAGTCCGGGTGGAGTCGAGTGCTGGACTATGATCGGGGCGACGGGGGATTTTGCATCCTGGAGCTGCGCGACGCCGGGTCTGAGGTTCGATGGAGCCGAACCTTTCCGCCCGGACCCGTCAAGCGACCGGGCAGCCTGGAAGCCATCCGGCTCCGATTGCAGGGAGAGCTCAGCGAGCGATGGGAGCGTGCTCCCTTCAGGGAGGCACGTAGAGACCCGAGCCGAGGGCTGTCACGCCAGCTCCCCCTTCTGGATTGACTGAAAGCAGCCCGGTCGGCGAGCGCTCGGCACGAGGCAAGGAGTCGACCCGTGCCGAAGCCTTCCCCATGGCTACCGTCCAACGCGCTCTGGAAATCATGCTCGAGGCCCACGCCTCCCAACAGGACAAGACCGGCCAGCCCTATGCGCTGCATCCCATCCGGGTGATGGGCCGGGTGGGCTCGGAGCATGAACGCATGGCCGCCCTGCTGCACGACGTGGTGGAGGACTCGGAGTGGACACTCGAGCGTCTGCGCGAGGAGGGCTTTCCGATCCCGGTGCTGGAGGCGGTGGAACTGGTCACCCGGCGCGAGGAAGATAGCTACGAGGAGTTTGTAGCCCGCTGCGCCACTCACCCGGTGGCCCGGGCCGTCAAGCTGGCCGACCTGCTTGACAACATGGATCTTACCCGCCTGCACGAGATGGACGACAAGTCGGTCGAGCGCCTGCGTCGCTATTTGAAGGCCTATCGCTTTTTGACCGCTTGACCGGGCCGTGGCCAGGGTTGGGCCTGCCCTCGACGGTGAGCGGGACGGCTGGCGGGAGGAAGGCCGGGGCGGCAGGTTGTCCGCCACGGGCGAGCCGCCGGTCAGGGTTTCGGAACCGCTGCATCCCATCGCGAGAGCGGCCTCGAGCAGGTCAAGTCTTTCATCCGGGCGGTAGCGCGAGCATGAATGCACACCTGCCCCTTTGTGTTCGGCAGGAGTTTCGTCTCCGTGAAGGCTTTCACAGAACGCCCTGGTGGGCTTTTCTCTTCTTTGTTCGGCAGGTTTTCGTTTCCGCGGAAAATACCCGGCGGGAACATCAGTTCGCCTGAGCGCTAGAGCGCGCACCCACGCAACCACGTTCAGCGCATCAGGGCAATCCCGTCCACGCCTCCCCCGTCACCATCCCAGAGGAAAGCGGCTAGCTGGGCCCGATTGACGCGGATGGGCCCACCGTGGGAGAGCGGATCATTGAGGATGAAGGTGCCGCTGGCCCGGTCGTAGCCGGACACCAGGATGGCGTGGCCCCCGTTGAAGGAGATTCCGTGTCCGCGTCCATAGATGTTGCCCGCATTGCGACCGGCCAGCACGACCGGGTGCCCCTGGCTCACCTCGCGGGCCACGTCAGCCACGCTGCGAACGTCCCGGCTGCGGGCTCCGGCGGCGCGAGCACCCCGGCGCCAGTCGCTGATGTTGGTGGAGGTGCCGTGCTCAGCCTGGCTCTTTTTGCCGGCCATGTCGAACCCGTCCCTGGAGGCGTCCGCCCCGCGAAACATTGCCAGACGCGCAGCATCGATTTTGTCTTGCGCCGAACCCCGCGGGCTCAGTCCCAGCGCTTCCAGCCCCATGGCCAGTGAGGTCGGGCCGCAGTCAGCGCTGCGAGGGGCGCCCCCACGATTGTACTTCCGGTCGTAGACCTGGGTCATGTGGATGCGCTCGGGGTCCATGCCGCCGCCGGTGGGCTGCCCGTCGTAGGGAAGCACCGGGAATCTGGCAACGCTGGCGTTGCCGTTGGCTGTTCCGCCTGGCCAGGCGACCATCCCAGCGCCGCCCGTCCCAGCGTTGCCTGTTCCGCCTGGCCACGGGATGAGCCCTGACGGGGTTGCTCCGCCGGCAAAGCCCTGCCAGCCAGCCAGGAGCTGGCACAGGGCCAGCAATCCCTGCATCAGGGCCATGACCTGCGCCTGAGGAGGCGCATAGTTGGCCGCCAGGGCATTGAGAAAGCCACCCATCTGGGGCTCGGGCTGGAGCTCACCCGGGAAGCTGCCCATCTGGGGCTGGAGGACGTCGGGGCTGAGCATGTTCAAATCCCCCGCTATGGTTCCAGGGGACGGCTGCCCCAGGATCGGAGCGGGCAAGAAACAGACCAGCGGGTTGCACCGGGTTTCGATGGGCGAGATCTGCATGGGGTCCTCCAGAGCCAGGTGGATGCTCCCATGGTAATCGGTGCAGTTTAGCAAGATCTTTGCATGGCCGGCTCGGCTTCGAAGAGCCGGCTGCGGCGCAGCACACCCGGCCTTCGTCGCACGTCACGCTTCCACATTACCGTGCGCACCGTCTGGTCGGGGCATACCACGATGCAGAGCCCGCGGAAACGATCGGCCTGGCGCCGGACCTTAGGCGGAGCCTTGCGCAGCGAACGGTCATCCAGGACGTAGGCGCGATCCTCAAAGCTCTCGATCTCGCGCCCGTAAGCCAGAACGAGCTCCAGCATGGCTGGCGAGACGGCCCTCTGGAGGGAGCGCAGGGCGGCGTGGTTGCTGAGCGTCATTGCGGTGGTCCTCCCCGGTGATGATGCCTTCAGTGTAGGGGAGGGAGATGACAGGTAGCGTCGTTGGCCCCCCTGACCTCGATCATAGACCGGAGGTCCGAACGCGAGTATGCTACGGGCTATGTCTTCCCGGGTCGAGCATCCTTTCGATCAGCTGGACGGCCTTTCGGCCGACCAGCTTGGCGCCCTGGAGTCCACGCGTCTTCGGCAGCTTTTGCAGCGTGCCCGGCGGGCGAGCTTTTTTCGTGAGCGCCTCAGCGGCCAGTTGGAGGAGCTGCCCTTCCTTACCCGCCAGGACCTGGTGGAGCACGGCCCGCCCCGCTCGCGAGCCCTGCTGACCGGCCCCCTGGAGCGCGCGGTCGTCTTCCAGAGCGGGGGCACCACCGGCAAACCGAAGTACAGCCTTTACAGCCACGCCGACTATCGGCGTTTGTCGCGCAGCACCGGCCGCACGCTCTGGGCTCCGGGCCTTCGTCCCCAGGACCGCTGCGCCAACATGTTCGCCGTGGGCGAGCTCTACGCGAGTTTTCTGACCATCCATCGCGGTCTGGAGGAGGTGGGAGCGACCTCGTTCCCCTTCACCTTCCACGCCCCCCGCGAGCAGGTGCTGGCCTGCCTCGAGCCCTTCTCCATCAACGTGGTGATGGGCCTGGCCACCCAGATGGTGGCCCTGGGAGAAGCCCTGATGGCCAGCGGTCGAGCCCGTATCAACAAGCTTTTTTATGCCGCCGAGCACCTCTTCCCGGAAGATCGCCAGAAGCTGGTGGAGGGGCTGGGCCTGGAGGTGGTGGCCACGGCCGGCTACGGAGCCGTGGACGTGGGGATGATCGGCTATCAGTGCCCCTCGTGCCAGGGGGGGGTGCACCACGCGCTGGGCGGGGTGGTGATCGTGGAGCTGGTGGACGAGGAGGACCGGCCCATTCGCGAGCCAGGAGTGACCGGGCACCTGGTCGTCACCAACCTCGAGCGCCTGCTGATGCCGGTCATCCGATACCGGGTAGGCGATCTGGGACGCTGGGTGGCCGGGGAGTGCCCCTGCGGCCGGGCCTCGCGCCGATTCGAGCTGCTCGGGCGGGGCGATGACGTGTTGCGCATCGGCTACGAGAATGTGACCTGGGAAGACGTGCGGACGGCCCTGGGAGGGGTGGCCAGCTTCACGATGATCAAGCGCCGCCCTGAAGGCCGGGATCTGCTCTTGATCCAGGTGGAGCAACCCGTGAGCGAGGAGCAGGTGGTGGCCTTGCTCTTGCAGCGCAAGCCCAACCTGGCCGAGCACGTGCGCCAGGGCTACACCCACCCGGTCCGGGTGGAGCGCGTGGAGCGGCTCGAGCGTCGGGCTCACAGCGGCAAGCTGCGCCGGGTGCGAGACGAGAGCCTGTGAGCCGCCTCGAGCTCCCCTCCCATCCCCTTTACGTGGCTGCCGCGGCCGCCTTCGCAGCCGAGCTGGCTGAGCGCTCGGGCTTTGCCGCGGCCGAGAGCGAGGCCATCCGGGCGGCTGTGGACGAGGCCTGCTCTTTCGTGGTGCAGCGCGCTCTCGACCCCGAGCAGACCTTCACCATCAAGTTCGAGCTGGGGGGGCACGGACTCAGCATTCGCCTGACCGACCGCAATCTGCCGGTGGACTCGGACGAGCTCTCGCGCCTGGAGCCGGGACCCGATCCGCGCAGGCTGGGGCTGGTCATCATGCGGGCCCTGATGGACGAGGTGCGGCTCATCAACCGGGGCCGTCAGGGCAACGAGATCGTGCTGGTGAAGCGACTCAAGGCTCGCTTCAGCAGCCGGGTGCGAAAGCAAGAGAAAGTCTCCGAGGAGCCGCTCGAGCCGATCACGGTCCGCCTGGTGCAGCCCGAGGAGGCGGTGGGAGTCTCGCGCTGTCTCTACCAGGCTTATGGTTACAGCTATACCGGCTACGAGAACGTCTACCGCCCCGAGTGGGTGCGCGAGATGAACCGCCAGGGCCGCCTGATCTCGGCCGTGGCCGTGACCGACTCGGGGGAGGTGGTGGGCCACACCGCCCTGGTCCGCATGCTCGACGACCGCCCCATCTACGAGATGGGCCAGGGAGCGGTGGTGCCCCGCTACCGAGGCCAGGGCCTCTTGCGCCAGCTGGTGAGCTTTCTGGTGGAGCAAGCCAGGCTGCGCCAGTTACGAAAGCTCTATGCCGATCCGGTGACCAGCCACCTCTTCGCCCAGAAGGTGGTGCTCGATCTCGGCTTTTGCGAGAGCGCGCTGATGCTGGGGGCGGTGGGGCCCGAGGAGACTCATCCCGAGCCCAGCAGCCTGATGATCGCCGTGCGCTCGCTGACGCCCGAGAAGGAGAGCCGGCTGCACCTTCCGCCAGCCTACGCCGCCATGTTGACCCGCACTATGGACAAGCTGGGCCTGCAGCGTCGCCTGCACGAGCCCGCCACCAACCGGCCTCCGCTGCAGGGAGCCCTGACCTGGGGGTTGCAGGCCGCCTCGCGCCGGGCTCTGTTCCACGTCGAGCGAGTGGGCCGCAACACCCCGCGCGAGCTGGGACGCTGCCTCAACGAAATTCAGGCGCCTGTCCAACTCGTCGACCTGGAGCTGGCCGATCCTCATACCGACACGGTGATCGACCTGTTGCGCGAGCGAGGGTTCGGCTACTGCGGATTCTTCCCGGGGCTGGGCGGCCAGGGGGACCTGCTCCGGATGCAGCGGCTGGGTGAGCCTGTGAGAGCGGAGCTGATCCAGGTCGCCTCGCCATGGGGCCAGGAGCTGCTCGATTTCGTGCTGGAGGATCGCCGATGAGCCACATTCTGGTGGTGCCCACCAATCGGGCCTGGGAGAGCCCGCTCGAGCCCCTGGCGGCCGAGCTTGAGGCTTTCCCCGAGCTGACCTTCGTGCTGCTCGACAGCAGCCCCGACCCGGGTCTCAACGCGGCCCGGGTGGGGGAGTTGCCCCGGGCCCGCCATCTGACTCTGCCCTGGCTGCTCGATTTCTGCCAGGCGGTGGGCGGGTCGCTTTCGGCCTGCCTGCAGCCCGGGCCCGTGGCCAACTACGGCAAGGTGGCCAACCTGGTGGCCCTGGTGGGAGCGGCCCTGGGAGCCACCACTCTCAGCCGGCGCGATGCCGACGAGCTCCTGGTGGCTCGCGACGAGGGTGGCTGGTGGTTTCCGGTGGAGCGAGAAGTCGCCTTGCTGACCGGTCCCGAGGCTCCTTATCTGGCCGGCACGGTCCATTTTGGCGACTGCGATTGCGATGTGGACCTGATCTATCAGACCGGGGGGAGCGAGCTGATGGCCGAGCTTGGCGGCTTGCTGGGGTTGGAGCTGGATTTCGCCGACCCGGCCGTCAAAGCAGCGCTCAAGCATCCGCCTCCAGAGCGCGTGGAAGATTGGGCCCGGGTGGCTCCCGGTCAGAGCGTTTACCCCGGGCTCTGCACCGACCGGGGACTGTTTCGCCACCTGCCGGTGGCCCCGGCCGAGGAGACCCCGGATGTGGACAACCTTCCCGTGGCCCTGGCCCTGGGCGCCGGCTGGGCTGTGGGGGCGCACGGACGGGTGCTCGAGCATCGCCATCCCCCTGGCCGCGACGACAGCGTCTACTGGTGGCGCCTGGCCCGGGCCATCGACTACAACGCCCTCTACGCGCCCGTCTTCCAGGCCGTGCGTCAGGAGCGTCCACGAGGTCCCGAGGAGCTCGCCCGCCTGGTTGGCAGCGCTCCCCGCTCACAGGACCGCGGCCCGCGTCTCGAGCTGCAAAGGCGATTGGCGGCCTTCTTGTCCCGGCTCTACCCCGAGCGCGACCTGGGGGCCCGTATCGAGTCGGAGAAGGAGGAGTGCCTGGCGGCCGTGGACGAGGGGGCTGCCCGCCATCTCGAGCTCCTCTCGCGCTGGCCCGAGCTCGTCGCCACCGCCGCCCGTCACTCGCCATGATCCTGCTGCGGCGGCGCGATTTTGGTCTTCTGTGGATCGGCCAGCTGGTCTCTCAGCTGGGCAACCAGCTCAACTACGTGGCTCTGGCCTGGCTGGTGCTGACCACCACCGGCTCCACCACTCTCACCGGGGGAGTCTTCCTGGCCCAGATCCTTCCCAACGCGCTCTTCGGGTGGTGGGCCGGAGTGGTGGTGGACCGCTTCCCGCGCCGGGTCCTGATGATCGCAGTGGATCTGTTGCGCGGCCTGCTGGTGCTGCTCATCCCCCTGACCGGTCAGACCTGGATCATCTTTCCCGTCACCTTCCTGGTCTCCAGCCTCAGCCTGATGTTCTACTCGGCTGAGAAATCGCTCATTCCCCGCCTGGTGGAGGAGGACGATCTGACCGAGGCCAACGCCTACGCCGAGATGACCGCCCAGGCGGCTTCCCTGTTCGGGCCGGTGCTGGCCGGGCTGCTGGTGGCCTGGCTCACCAGCCCTGTGCACGTGCTCTACATCGACGCCGCCACCTTTGTGGTCTCGGCCCTGGCTCTGGCCTTCATGCGCGCGCGGCCCGAGCCGGGCGCCACCTCGCCCCTGACGCCTCGTCAGTTGCTGGCGGAGGCCCGCGAGGGACTGAGCTACCTCTTGCGCAGCCGTTTCTTGAGGCTGGTCTTTCTGACCGCCATGGCGGGCAATTTCCTGGCCATGCCCTTTGCGGTGCTTTTTCCGGTCTTCTCCGAGCGCGCTCTGGGGGCCGGCCCGCAGGGCTTCGGCTGGCTCATGGGCGGAGTGGGCGCCGGGATGGTGCTGGGCTCTCTGGCTGCCGCTCCCCTGGCTCGCCGGCTGCGACCGGCCACCGTCATCTATGCCGGCATGGGCCTGCTGGGAGCGGCTTTCGCCCTGATGTCGGTGGCGCCCAACCTGCCCGTGAGCGTGCTGCTGGCCGCACTGGCGGGCTTTGGAGTCGCGCCCGGCAACGCCGTGGTGATCACCCTGGTACAGCGCACGACCCCGCCCGAGATGCACGGCCGCGTCTTCTCCAGCCTGTTCGCCACGGTGGGCCTGGCGGCACCGCTCGGGGTGACGCTGGCCTCCCCCCTGGTGGGCCTGGTCGGCCCCCGCGCCATGCTGCTGGGGTTGGGCTGCGCCACGCTGGGCGTGGCGGCGCTGGGCTATGGCCTCCTGTCACGCGAAGAGGTGCCCGGGGTCAGGCCCGAACCGGGCTCGCCTTGATGACCGTGCCCTGCGGCTCCACCGACAGGTAGCCCTGGTAGGGCTGACCGTCGTCTTGCAGCATGCTCGAGAGCTCCACCTCGCCCGAGAGCACGCTGTCGGTGCGGATCTGCCCGGCCGCAAGCTGGGAGAGAGCCGCCTCGCGAAGGCGCTCCTCGGCGGCCGGGGTCAGCTCGTTGAAGTGCCTGTAGCTCAAGCTCCCGTCCCCATCGAAGACCAGCAACAGCCCACCCTGGGCCAGCGCGCTGAGGTCGTCTCGCACTGCCACGTTGCGATCGTAGCGATAGAGGAGGAACTGCTCGCCCAGCTCGTTGGCGTAGGAGCGCTCGAAGGCCAGAGGCACCTCGGCAGCGATGCCCAGCTCGTCTCGGTGCAGCTCCAGGAAACGCTGGGCTCCAAATGGGGTCGTTCCGTCCTCGGGCAGAGTCAGCGCGGGCACCGGCTGCTGCTCCGGTGGGTGGATGTTGCGGGCAGCCATCAGATTGGTCAGCATCTCGTGGTGCTGGCCGTCGAAGTCGCGCCGGTCCACCTCGAGCAGAGCCCGGGCGAAGTCGCCATACGAAGGCAGGTGACCCACCGGGCAGAAGTCCAGGCTGCGGATGACCAGCGCTCCCACCGTCTCGCGGGCCTTCTCCAGGCTCTGGCGCACGCCGAAACCCTGAGCCTGATACTGGCGATGGAACGAATCGAGCACGTCCCACGCCGCTCCGGTCATCACCCGCGAGTAGTTGTGCACGGCCCGGCCGAGCTCGCTCTCGTCGGGCGGGTCGGGGGGCAGGGTGGTGGGGTCGGCGTTTACCAGCGCGTTGTTGGCATTGCGCAGGTAGTCGTGGTGGGGCCGCTCCATGTCGAGCTCGTCCCACAGGGCGCGCGAGACCTCCTCGGCCAGGCGGGCCACCG
This sequence comes from bacterium CPR1, assembly GCA_021404945.1. Lineage (GTDB taxonomy): Bacteria > Vulcanimicrobiota > Xenobia > Xenobiales > QWHO01 > QWHO01. The sequence goes on along the minus strand of QWHO01000031.1, from coordinate 5,248 downwards.
AGTTCGGGCGCTTGAGGTCGCCCCCGGTCTCGGCCAGCACCTTGTCGAGGTTGCGCGGCTCCTCCAGGGCCACCAGGAAGGCCAGGATGTCACCGAAGGCCTCGTGGAATCCCCCCGTCGCGTCCTCCAGACAGTTGATCCACTCCGGCCGCACCCCGTCGAGCAGCGCATGGCCCGACTCGTGGGAGACGATCTCGGCCGAGTGTCCGGAGTTGATGGTCTTGCCCAGCTCCTGGGCGTTGAAGGTGTAGAAGTTGATGGAGCCTTCCTGACGGTTGTAGAAAGCATTGATGGTGTTGCCGGCGTGGGGGTGGATCAGCATCTGCTCGCGCCCGAAGGCCCAGTCGAGCTTGCGCTGCAGGTGGCGCTCGAAGACTCGAAGCGAGCGGTCGGCGGCCACGAAGGTCTGCACCTGGGCAAAGCGAGGGTCGGTCGGCACATAGAGCATGTTGCCGCTTTCGTCCGGGGCAGCCACCGGCTGGCCGGGGTCGTCCACCTTCAATCGAGCGTTCTCAGGGCCAAGCGACACGCCATCGGCAGGCATGCTGGTCGTCATGAGCTGCTCGGTCAGGGGATCCTGGCTGAAGTAGCGATGTTTTATGCTATGCCCGCAAGCGGGCTGGACTGCCGTGAGCATGAAGTCTCCTGTTGGCGCACCGCCCTGAGTCTACGCCCGGTTCGTCCCAGGATTGTTGCCGCAGTATGGACAGAAGGACATCCGTGCCGGGCGAGCTGGAGCGCAGTGGGCAGGAGCCGGCTCGGAAATTCCTTGAGCAGGGCCAGCCCTGCCCGGTGAGAAACGGGGCCTTCCAGGATGCAAGCCGTCGACCGCCTCTGTCGCCTTGACCGCCCTTATGACCTCGACGATGAGCGCGAGCTGCTCTTTCACGAGGCCATGCAGGAGGCGTTTGCCCACCACCGCCGCTCCTGCCCCGAGTTCGGCCGGTTTTGCGAGCAGCAGGGCTTTCAGCGCCTCGAGCGCCTGGAGGATGCTCCCTTCGTCTTCGTCAACGTGTTCAAGCGCTACGAGCTGCTCAGCGTGGACAAGAGCCAGGTTGTGCTGCACGTTCGCTCCAGCGGCACCTCGGGGCAAAAGAGCCAGACTTTCTTCGATCAGGCCTCGCTCGATCGGGCCCAGGCCATGCTCGAGGCCGTCTTTACCGACCAGGGGCTGGTAGCTTCCGATGAGACGACCAACTCCCTGCTTTTCTCCTACGACCCTGCCGAAGCTCCCGACTCGGGGGCGGCCTTCAGCTCCTCCAACTGGACCCGTTTCACCCGCCAGGCCGAGGTGTTCTATGCCCTGCGAAAGGGCCCGGACGGGTTCTTCTTCGATGAGGAAGGCTCGCTCGAGGCCCTGGTGCGGCTGGCACAAAGCTCGTTCCCCACGCGCATCGTGGGTTTCCCCTCCTTCTTGCACCGTCTGATGACGCGGCTGCACGCCCCGCTCAGGCTGGCTCCGGGCAGCTGGGTGCTGACCGGCGGGGGTTGGAAGGGCCAGGCCGAGCAGGCCATCCCTCGCGAGGAGTTTCTCCAGCTGGTCAGCCGGAAGCTGGCCGTGCCTCCCGAGCGCCAGCGCGACAACTATGGCATGGTCGAGCACGGCGCCCCCTACGTCGAGTGCCCGGCCCACCGCTTCCATGTTCCGGTCTTCTGCCGGGCCCTGATCCGGCATCCTGTCGATCTTCGACCCCTCGCTCCGGGCCAGCCGGGCCTGTTGCAGCTCTGCACCCCGTTTCTGACCAGTGTGCCCAACCTCAGCCTGCTGACCAGCGACCTGGCGGCCCTGGAGGAGGGTTGCCCGTGCGGGCGCCAGGCCCCGGTGCTTCGCTTTCTGGGCCGGGGCGGCACGCGCAAGCACGCCGGCTGCGCCATCGCCGCCGCGAGGCTGCTGGAATGAGCCACTTCGTGCTGGGAGAGACCTGGAGCGGCCCGCTCACCGCCGAGCGGGTCCGTGAGGTGCTCGGCCGCGCTCGCGAGCGAACGCTGAGCTACGAGCGCATCTCGGTGCGGCGCATCATGCGAGTTCTCGACCGGGCCGGAGCAGCCTGGGCCGACCCCGAGTTCGGCCCCCGCCGCCGGGCCGAGCAGGAGATGCCCGATCTGGTAGGCATGACCCTGCCCATGGTGGCTCAATCCCTGACGATGATGGGGAACGCCCTGCGACGCGACATTCTGGAGATGCGCATCGAGCGCGAGCTGGGACCGGCTGACCTGCTCGATCGCTGGACTCCGCGCAAGAGCATCGGCGAGTACCTGCGGGCTCGTCCCCGCGGCGTGGTGCTCACGGTGGCCTCGGGCAACGTCTTCGTGGGCGCCGCCATCCTCCTGGCCGAGTCTCTGCTGACCGGCAACGTGACACTCCTGAAGGCCTCCAGCGGAGACCCGCTGTTTGCCCGGCTCTTCGTGGAGAGCCTGGCTGCCTTCGAAGAGGATGGCGAGCTGACCCGGTCCACCGCGGTGCTCTCCTGGTCTGGAGGCGACGAGAGCCTGGAGTCGCTGTTCAAAGCCGGCTGTGACGCCATCGTGATCACCGGGGGCGAAGAGGCCGTGCGCCGCTACCACCAGGGGGTCGACCCCCACGTGGAGGTGGTGGATTACGGGCCCAAGCTTTCGCTGGCCGTGCTCACCGCCGACGCCCCGGGCTGGCAGGATCTGAGCGAGCTCGCTGGCCGCCTGGCCCGAGACGTGTCGATGTGGGATCAACACGCCTGCTCCTCGCCCCAGGTGCTCTACGTGGAGGGAGCCGAGAACGCCGAGCGGCTGCTCGAGCCGCTGGCCCGGGCCCTGGAGGAGTTGGACGCCGAGTTGCCGGCTGCCGAGCCAGCCTTCGATACCGCCATCGAAGTGACCAAAGAGCGCCAGATGGCTCTTTTTGCCCAGGCCGTGCGGCCGGTGCGACTGCTGACCTCAAGCCGCCCCCAGTCCTGGACGCTGATCTACGAGAGCGACGAGAGCGAGCTTCGCTCCTCGCCCCTGCACCGCACGCTGATCATCAAGACGGTGGATCAACCCGAGCGCGAGCTGCCGGTTCTGCTCGAGCCCTGGCGCAGCTTCCTGCAGACCGTGGGCCTGGAAGCGGGGCTCTATCGCTCGCGCCATCTGGGCCGGCTGCTGACGGCGGCGGGAGCCACCCGCATCTGCCGTCTGGGCGAGATGGCAGGGGGGCAGCCCGGCGAGCCCCACGACGGCCGGCTCGGCCTGCAGCCCCTGGTGCGCTGGGTGAGTTTGACCGCCGACGCCCCCGAGGGCATCAGCCACGACTGGGAGACCCGCCCCGCCGTCGAGGCCGAAGCCATCAGCTGGGAGCGGCTGCTCGACCTGCTCGAGTTCGTGCGCGCCCGCTCGCCCTACTACCGCGAGCGCCTCACCCCGGTCAGCCGGCTCGAGGACTTCCAGGGCCAGCCCTTGCTGGAGCGCTCGGTGCTGCACCTTCAGTCCGCCGACCTCTTGACCGCGCCTCTCAAGGACGCCGTGGTGCTGCGCAGCGGAGGCTCCACCGGCGACCCCAAATACTGCTTTTTGAGCCCCGAGGACTACCGCGCCGACGTCCTGGCCGGGGTCAAGATGCTGCGCGCCCTGGGCGTTCGCCCGGGGGACCGCTGCGCCAACCTCTTCTTGTCGGGCGACCTCTACGGCAGCTTCCTGAGCATTCACCGCGTGCTGGAGGAAGCCGGCGTGGTCAACCTCCCCTTCACCGCCTCGGCCCCCCTCGATAGCCTGATGCTGCACTTCGAGCGCTTCGAAGTGGGGGTGGTGCTGGGTGTCTCGTCGCAGCTCTCCCGCCTCTTCTCCGACCTCCACCAGCTCCAGGCTCGCCCCCCCATCAAGACGGTGGTCTACGGGGGCGAGCCCCTGCCCCCGGGCGAGCAGAAGCTCTTGCGCGAGCGCTTCGGACTGACCCGGCTGGGCTCGATTCTGGGCGCCAACGACGGCGGGCCCATCGGCTACCAGTGCGCCCACTGCCCGGGCTCGGTGCACCATCTGGCCAGCGACCAGGTGTGGATGGAGCTCTTGGACGCGCAAGGCAGACCGGCCCAGGAGGGGGAGGTGGTGATCACCTGCCTGCAGCGCCGGTTGATGCCGCTGATTCGCTATCGACTGGGCGATCGAGCCCGCTGGTTGCCAGAGCCCTGCCCCTGCGGTCGGACCACTCCTCGCTTCGAGCTGCTGGGCCGCTCCGACGATCTGCTCTGCCTGGCCAGCACCAACACCTCCTGGCAAGACGTGGCCGAAGCTCTGGTCGGCCTGGCGGGCGCCGTGCAACTGGTGGCCGAGAAGCAGGACCTGCTCGATCTCCTGCGGGTGCGGGTGGAAGGCCCGGCCTCCAGCGAGCGGGTAAGAGAAAGGCTGCTCGAGCGCCTGAGCGTGCTCGGTGAGCGGCTCGAGCAGGGCTTGCTGGCCGAGCTGGTGGTGGAGGTCGTCAGTCCCGGAGAGCTGGAGCGCAACCCCCGCAGCGGCAAGCTTCGCCACGTGATCGACCGGCGTGTTTCCGGTTCTGATCAGGAACCGGGCGGGTAACGTTCCAGCCGCTTCGCGCCCGGACACCCTGTCAGTCTTCTTTCAGGCTCTTGCGGTACAATGAGCCGATGCTCGCGTCGCCTTCCAGCCAGTCAGCAACCGGGCCGCTCGAGATGCGGCCAGCCACCCGGGAGATTCTTGCCCGGTCCAAGAGCGTGCCCGGTCCTTCTGCTGAGGAGTTCCTGGACCAGCTGAGCGACCCGCGCCAGCACCAGGACCACGACTACGCGGTCCCCACCTATCGAGCCGATCAGGACATCCTGCTATTGGCGAGCAGGCAGCTTCCAGGAGGGAGCCGGCCGGGGTTCCTGGCGCTTGGTGCCGGTCTGGCATGATCTCGGGGGCTGAACGCAAGGAGGAAGCCATGAAACCTTTCCTGAGTCTGCTTTTGCTCTTCTGCCTGGCGCGGATCGCCTGGGGGGCCCTGCCCCCTCTCACTCAGCAGGAATTGGACGAGGGGTCGACCGACATCGTCGTGGCGACTGTTCTGAACGTCAAGACAGGCATCCAGGAGGTTCCCGGGGGCGATGACCGCGTCTATGAGCTGAGCATTCGCGTGGAGGAAGTCAGGAAGGGCACGCTTCGCGCCGGCCTCACCCTGCCGGTGATCGCTCGTCAAACCGGCCGGCGGCCTGAGGGTTGGGCCGGGCCTCAGGGACAGAACGAAATTCCTGGCGAGAAGAGCAACGTACGGCTGTATCTGCGCGAGGAGCAGAATCGTTTTTTT
>QWHO01000492.1 GCA_021404945.1 bacterium CPR1 | reverse complement strand
GGGGGGGACGCTCGGGGGCCGGCGGGGCAGGTGTGGTTGACTCCTCTTGCGCCCAAGCCCCCGCGGTCAGCAATCCCCCGATAAGAATGGCCCTGAACAGCATGCGAATCCCCATTTCTCTCAGCCCGGCTGAGTGGCCGTTTGCGTGGGGGCTGAGATGCAGGGTAATCCGCGCCTGGCAGCCATGGGCGTGGACATTGCAGCCGGCAACATGGAAGGCAAAGAAGTGCGCTTTGGCACGGTGCTCTCAGCCCTCTACGCGGTTTGCACCACGGCTGCCTCCAACGGGTCGGTCAACAGCATGCACGACTCCTTCACCCCGCTGGGGGGTCTGTGCACCCTGGTCATGATACAACTCGGCGAGGTGGTCTACGGGGGAGTTGGCAGCGGTCTTTACGGTATGGTGGTCTTTGCCCTGGTGGCCGTCTTTACGGCCGGTTTGATGGTGGGTCGCACCCCCGAGTACCTGGGCAAGAAGATCGAAGCCTACGACATCAAGATGTGCTCCCTGGTCATCTTGATCATGCCGGCAGTGGTGCTGGGATTGAGCGCCTGGGCCATGGTCGATCCAGCCGCCAAAGGGGCGGTGGCCAATTCGGGCCCCCACGGGTTCAGCGAGATTCTCTACGCCTTCACGTCCATGGGCAACAACAATGGCAGCGCCTTCGGCGGACTGACCGCAACGGGCCCGATCTATGCCGTCGGCGGCGGTCTGGCGATGCTGGTCAGCCGCTACTGGCTGGCGCTCCCGGTGTTGGCCCTGGCCGGCTCGCTGGTGGCCAAGAAGAAGGTTCCCCCTGGCCCGGGTACCCTGCCCACCCACAGCCCCCTCTTCGTCTTCTGGCTGGTGACCGTGGTCCTGGTGGTGGGTGCCCTGGCCTTCCTGCCGGCGCTGGCCCTGGGACCCATCGTCGAGCACTTCATGCTGCCCACGGGAACGGTGTTTTAAGATGTATCTGCGAGCCCTCAAAGACTCTTTCAAGAAGCTTGACCCGCGCCACATGGCCCGTAACCCGGTCATGTTCGTGGTCGAGGTGGGCAGTGTGCTGGTGAGTGTCCTGGCCCTTCGTGACCTGGACTGGTTTACCGTGCAGATCGCTCTCTGGCTCTGGTTCACAGTGCTCTTCGCCAACTATGCCGAGTCGCTGGCCGAAGGTCGCGGCAAGGCTCAGGCCGACGCCCTGCGGCGCAGCCGTCAGCACACCACTGCCCACCGCCTGCGTAGCCTCGAGAATCGGAAGGATATCCAGGATGTCGTCTCCACCGACCTTCGCCGGGGCGATCTGGTGCTGGTTTCCGCCGGCGAGCCGATCCCCGCCGATGGTGAGGTGGTGGACGGCATCGCTTCGGTGGACGAGAGTGCCATCACGGGCGAGTCCGCCCCTGTGATTCGCGAATCCGGCGGCGACCGCAGCGCGGTCACGGGGGGCACGCGGGTGCTCAGCGACTGGCTGGTCATCCGCATCGAGCAGGACCCGGGCCAGGGCTTCCTCGACCGCATGATCGCCATGGTGGAGGGGGCCAAACGCCAGAAGACCCCCAACGAGATCGCCCTGAACATCCTGCTGGCCGGCTTCACCATCATCTTCTTGCTGGTGGTGGTAACGCTCTACCCCTACTCGCTCTACAGCGTCGAGGCAGCCGGCCAGGGACAGCCCGTCACCCTGACGGTGCTGGTGGCCCTGCTGGTCTGTCTGATACCGACCACCATCGGGGGCTTACTCTCGGCCATCGGCATCGCCGGGATGGACCGCTTGATTCGCCGCAACGTGCTGGCCATGTCGGGGCGAGCGGTGGAGGCGGCCGGGGACGTGGACGTGCTCTTGCTGGACAAGACCGGCACCATCACCCTGGGCAACCGCCAGGCGGTGGCCTTCTTCCCGGTCAACGGAATGCCCGAGAAAGAGCTGGCCCGGCTGGCCCAGATCTCCTCGCTGGCCGACGAGACGCCCGAAGGGCGCAGCATCGTGGTGCTGGCCAAGGAAAAGTTCGGCCTGCGGGCTCCCGAGCTGCCCGAGCACGCCGAGTTCGTGACCTTCACGGCTCAGACCCGCATGAGCGGGGTGAACCTCAACGGCACGCAGATCCGCAAGGGGGCACCGGATACCGTCACCAACTGGGTAGGGTCCTGTCCTCCCGAGCTGGTGGCGGCCACCGAGACCATCGCCAGACAGGGCGGCACGCCCTTGCTGGTGGCTGAGAACGATCGGGTCGTGGGGGCCATCCACCTCAAAGACATCGTCAAGGGCGGCATCAAGGAGCGCTTCGCTCAACTCCGGCGCATGGGCATCAAGACGGTGATGATCACCGGCGACAATCCCCTGACGGCAGCGGCCATCGCGGCCGAGTCCGGGGTGGACGACTTCCTGGCCCAGGCGACACCTGAGAACAAGCTGTCCTTGATTCGTGAATACCAGGCCGGGGGCCGATTGGTGGCCATGACCGGAGACGGAACCAACGACGCGCCCGCTCTGGCTCAGGCCGACGTGGCCGTGGCCATGAATACGGGCACCCAGCCGGCTCGCGAGGCGGCCAACATGGTCGACCTGGACTCCAACCCCACCAAGCTGATCGAGATCGTGGAGATCGGCAAGCAGCTGCTGATGACCCGCGGAGCTCTGACCACCTTCAGCATCGCCAACGACGTGGCCAAGTACTTCGCCATCATCCCGGCCGCCTTCTCGACCACCTACCCTGTGCTCAACCAGCTCAACTTCATGAAGCTGGCCAACCCTGAGACGGCCATCCTGTCAGCGGTGATCTTCAATGCTCTGATCATCGTGGCCCTGATCCCCCTGGCTCTGCGTGGAGTGCCTTATCGCGCCGTGGGGGCGGCTCAGTTGCTGCGCGACCACTTGCTGATCTACGGAGTGGGCGGCCTGATCGCTCCCTTCGTCGGAATCAAGCTCATCGATATGGCGCTCGTCGCCCTGGGAGTCGGACAATGAAGATCCTCAAACCCGCTCTGACCCTTTACGCGCTGTTCACCCTCTTGACGGGCGTGGTGTACCCTCTGGGTGTGACCCTGCTGGGCAGCCTGCTCTTTCCCACCCAGGCCAGGGGGGATGCGGCCTGGTTGATTGGTCAGGAGTTCAGCGATCCCAGGTACTTTTGGGGCCGGCTGTCGGCTACCGGTCCGACGCCATACAACGCGGGGGCTTCCTCGGGCTCCAACCTGGGGCCGCTGAACGCCAAGATCTTCGATGCCGCCACCTCTCGTCTTCAGGCCCTGGGGCCCGCCAGGCCGGTACCGGTGGATCTGGTCACCGCCTCGGGCAGCGGCCTGGATCCTCATATCTCCCCCGAGGCCGCTCGCTATCAGGTGGCCCGGGTCGCATCCGCTCGTCAGATGGACCCGGCGGCCGTGCAGCAGCTGGTGGAGGCCTGTATCGAGGGCCGTCAACTCGGCCTTCTCGGCCAGCCGCGGGTGAACGTTCTGCAACTCAACCAGGCCCTGGACCGGGATGAGCCCGAAGCCCCGGCGAAGTGACGAGCCTTGCCCGACATCGTCCATCGCCCCAATCCAGAGGACCTTCTGGCCGTCGTCCAGGCCGAGGAGCAACGTGCGCACCGCGGTCGGCTGAAGATTTTCCTGGGCTACTGCGCGGGGGTCGGCAAGACCTACGCCATGCTCGAGGCCGCCCGCCAGAAGCGTGAGGAAGGCGTCCAGGTGTTGGTGGGCTGGGTGGATACCCACGGCCGGATTGAAACCCAGGCCATGCTCGAGGGTCTCGAGGTCTTGCCCCGTCGCGCCCGGAGCTATCGGGAGGTGGAGCTGGAAGAGCTCGACCTGGATCAGATCCTCGAGCTCAAGCCTCAACTGGTCCTGGTGGACGAGCTGGCCCACACCAACGTTCCGGGGTCGCGCCACCGCAAGCGCTGGCAGGACGTGGAGGAGCTGCTCAAAGCTGGCATCGACGTCTACACCACGCTGAACATCCAGCACCTGGAGAGCCTCAACGACGTGGTGGCCCAGATCACCCGGGTCAAGGTGCGCGAGACGCTGCCCGACCGGGTGCTCGACGAGGCCGACGAGATCAAGCTGATTGACCTTCCTCCCGAGGAGCTGTTGCAGCGCCTCAAGGAAGGCAAAGTCTACATTCCCACCCAGGCCCGCTATGCCGCCGAGAACTTCTTCGGTCCCGGCAAGCTGGCCGCCCTGCGCGAGCTGGTGATGCGCCGGGCGGCCGAGCGGGTCGATTTCCAGATGCGGGCTCACATGCAGCTCATGGCCATCGCCGGGCCCTGGCCAGCCTCCGAACGGCTGCTGGTGTGCGTGGGTCCGAGCCCATTCTCCGAGCGATTGATCCGGGCCACCCGCCGCCTGGCCACCCA
>QWHO01000030.1 GCA_021404945.1 bacterium CPR1 | reverse complement strand
GAGGCTCGCACTCAAAAGAGTCGCCACGCACGTATCCACTCGGGCTCTCGCACCACGCTCGACGATCTGTTCGCCGGTATTTCGGCAGGCGAAGTCAAGGACCTCAAGCTGCTCTTGAAGGCTGAAGGCCACGGGAGTGTCGAGGCTTTGCGGGCTTCCCTCGAGAAACTGTCCACCGACGAGGTTCGGCTGACCATCGTCCACTCGGCGGTGGGCGCCATCAGCGAATCGGATATTATGCTGGCCAGCGCTTCCGACGCTATTGTCATCGGTTTCAACGTCCGGCCAGATACTTCGGTCAAGCGCCTGGCCGATCAGGAAGGGGTGGATATCCGCCTCTATCGAGTTATTTACCACGTGATTGAAGATATTAAGAAGGCCATGACCGGCCTGCTTTCACCCGACGTCTCCGAAGTCGAGCTCGGCAAAGTGGAGGTGCGTCAGATCTTCAAGATCACCAAGGTGGGTCGGGTGGCTGGCTGCTACGTCACCGAAGGAAAGATCACTCGCGATGCCGAGGTGCGAGTCGTGCGCGAAGGCGTGATCGCTTACGTCGGCAAATTGGAGTCGCTCAAACGCTTTAAGGACGACGTGAAAGAGGTCACCGAAGGGTACGAGTGTGGTCTCTCCGTGCTGAACTACCCTGACCTGCAAGAGGGCGACATTGTCGAAGCCTTCAAGAAGGAGTATAAGGAGCGCGAGAGCCTCTAGGAGCGCAACCGGAAACCCCCTTGACATGGTTTTCCGGCGGCGTGACGCTCAGACTTTTCTGGCTACGGCACGCCGCACGCCCAAATCGACCATCAGGGTAGTGGGGGTAGTAGGAGCCCCCGAGAGCACGTCAGCGGGTCTGCGACCCGACCTCAAGGGAGATTGAATCGAACATGAGTAAACGTCGCATGGAGCGGGTCAGTGATCTTTTGCGCGAGGTGGCAGCGGATGTCTTGCGCAGGGTGAAGGACCCCGGTTTGGGTGACGATCTGGTAAGCATTACGCAGGTTAAGGTTTCGCCCGATTTGAGCTCGGCCAAATTCCTGGTGAGCACCCTGGCGGCTCCGGAGCGTCGTCCGCAGATCCTGGAGGGGCTGAACCGCGCTTCAGGCTTTATTCGTCACGAGATCAACCGGCAGGTAAGCTTGAAACGGATTCCTCAGGTAAGCTTTGCCTACGACCCCTCATTGGAGCAGGGCGCCCGCCTGCTCAGTCTGATTAACGAGGCGGCTCGGGGATTGCCTGCCCTAGACGAACAGGGCGACTCCGGCCCCAATAATGCCTCCGACCAGGCCTCCGGCCAACAACCCGCTGACTCCTCCGACGGTCGCGCCGACGTGCAGGTAGCGCTCCTCGACCAGGCTGATCGCCAAGCCCAATCCTCCGCCGATCACACTGCCTGCGGGCCCGAAGGTCGATCCAAGGCGTGCCCCCAGCACAGTGGTCCCTGCCACCACCCCCAGGAATCCGGCCGCTGAGCCCAGCAGGGTGCCGAATCCGCCGCCGATGGCTGCCCCGGTCACGAAGCCTTCCTTGATGGTCAACTGGTCTTCTTTCTCGGTCCCGGAGCTTTTCGGGGAAGGGGCCGAAATAGACGCCTGGCTTCGAGCATAGCTGGGTACCTGGCTGCTGATCATCATGTCTTCTGCAGTATAGCTTTGCCAAGCCTCTTTACAGGATAGACCAGATGTGTACAATTCGGCACAGCCCATGATGGTTCAAGCCGCTTATGATTCTCGCCTCGTCCCCGGCGCACGCAACGCGATCGAGGTATGCCTTGCCGTCCAATCCCACCAGCGCGTCTACATCCTGGCTGATCGGGTCTCGGAGACTATCGCGCAGGCACTGGCTGATGCCTGCCGGCGCGTGGGGTCTCCCATTCGGCTGGAGATTCTGGAAGACCACGTGGAGCGGCCGGCGACCTCATTGTGCGAGGCGCTTATGGCGCCCCTGGAGCATTCTGAGGTGGTGCTCTACTGCGTCCGGCCGATGGCTGATGAACTGAGCCATCGCCAGCAGTTCGTCGGGACGGTCGAACGCATGGGTCTGCGATATGCTCATATGGTCGGGATCACCGAGTCCATCATGTGCCAGGGTATGCGGGCTGATTTCCGCAAGGTGGATGAAGTGAGCAAGCGCTTGCTCGAGCACGCCCGTCGGGCCAGCAAGATCATCGTCCGGAGCCGTTTTGGCACCGATCTGGTGGCAACTTTCGACCCTGACCGCACCTGGCGCAAGACCAGCGGTATCATCGAGGAGGTCTGGTCCAACCTGCCCGGAGGCGAGATTTTCACCGCTCCTCGCTCGGTGGATGGCGTGTTCGTCGTGGATGGCACCATCGGAGACCATTTCGGTCCCAAGTATGGTCTGATCAATCACACGCCCATGGTGCTCCATATCCAGGGTGGCTACCTGCAAGCGGCTACCTGCGCGAACAAGGATCTCGAACGTGAATTCTGGGGTTATTGTCACCGACATCGCTATTCGAATCGAGTAGGCGAGTTCGCAATTGGTACGAACCTGGCTGTGTTTGAGTTTACGGGCAATCTTCTTCAGGACGAGAAGATGCCCGGTGTGCACATCGCCTTCGGAGATCCCTACGGGAGCCAGACCGGAGCGGACTGGAGCTGCGGCACTCACGTGGATGTCATTACCGGCTCTTGCGACATCTGGATCGACTCTCTCCAGGTCATGGAGAAGGGAATCTTTCTGGCCGATCAACTCGGCTTTGACTACAGCTATCTGTTTGAAGATCCCTCGGTCGTTCTGGACCTCGAAGAGTAGACCTCAGCGACCCTTTTACAGAGCTATTTTCTTGCACTCCAACACACCCGTCTGTTCTGATATCCACAAGATTTGTGTGAATAAGTGGAAAACTTGATAAACTTTGAACGGAAAATGTGGGTAAAAGTGGGGGAGAGTGGGAGTTGCCAGTGCGATGAATCCTCAACAGCTTGAAATTCGTCGCATCGCCCGTGTCACAACACTTTGGGAGCGGTTCGAAAAGTTGCCTGGCAAGGTCAATGCGACGAAGTTTAGAAGCGGATGGCCATGACAGAAAAGTCGTCGGACAGTCGGCTGTTGGAGAAGCGGCGGACCTCATCATAGATCCGGTTGACCAGCCGTTGGGGAGAGTTTCCGGTGTGGCTGTGAAGAAGCTCCAGGACTCTTTGCAACCCGAAGAAGTCCCCCACCTCATTGCGGGCCTCGGTCAGGCCATCGGTGTAGAGAATGAGCCAGGACCCCTCGGGAAGCTCGACGGAGCAGTCTTCGTAAGTGGCTTCCGGAATGGCTCCGATCAGGATCCCTTCGGCGTAGAGAAGACGCGGACGCTCCTGGTGAGGGCTCCAGAAAATCGGCGGCTCGTGCCCGGCTGAGGCAAAGCGCAGTCGTCGGGTCTTCAGATCGGCCTCGGCGTAGAAAACGGTCACCTGACGGCTGGTGACCGGATCCTGGCCAACCTGGTGATTGAGCAGGCTGAGGATTTTGCGCGGAGAGTAGCCAGCCAGGGCATAGCTCTTGAGGATGTGCTTGGCCCGGACGGTCTGGATGGCGGCATCGGGACCCTTGCCTGAGACGTCGGCCATGACCAGCCCGCATTTGTGCCTGCCCAGGGGGATCAGGTCGTAGTAGTCGCCGGACAGGTCCATGGAGGGGATGAACCGGTGTCCCACTGCCAGGCCAGGAAATTCCAGCCGCTCACGGGGAATCAGCACGTCCCGCAAGAGCTCGGCCACCCGCTCCTTCTCGGCATAGAGGCGGGCGTTCTCGATGGCCACGGCGGCCTGGCTCCCCAGAGTGCCCAGCAGGTTGACCTGGGCCGGGGCCAGGCTGGTCACCTCACGGTAGTAAACATTGATCAGCCCGACGACTCGCCCGCGTGTCTCCACCGGAACCGAAAGGACGGTGGCCATCCCCTCTGCTCGAACCGCCGCAGGGAATTCCTCTCGATGGGGCTCGCGGTCGAGCAGCAGCATGGGACGGCGGTTCTTGGCAGCCAGGCCCAGCGGGCCGCTGCCCAGTCGCACGGGCTCGCGCTGAACGTCAGGATCCATTCCCTCGGCCGTTTTGTGCACCAATCTTTCGCCTTCTAAAAGCATGAGCGAGCAGGCGTCGGCGCGCAAGATCTCGCGCACGTGGCGGACAATCTCCTGGAGCACACGGTCAAGCTGGAGGGTACTGGTGACGGCCTTGCTGACCTCGAAGAGGGTTCCTAGCTCGCCCATTTTGAAGCGCACCAATCCGTGCAGCCTTGCGTTCTCGACCGCCACCGCGGCCTGATTGGCAAAACCCCTCAAGAGTCGAACTTCTTGCTGGCGGAAACGAATGCCTGGAGGAGTGAAGCAGTTCAGCACCCCCACCATCTTCTTGCGAGCGATCAGAGGCACCGAGAGCACTCCACCGAACCCGGCCGCGTTCAAGGCCCGGTCGAACTCCTGACCGTGCTCGCCGTCCTGGTCCTTACCCGGATAGTAGGAGTGAGCGCGTTTGCGTTCCACCGCGTGACGGGCCATGCGGGCCTGCAAAGCCGGGTCGAGCAGTCCTGAGGGCAGTCCCACGCTGGTCTCGAGTCGAAAACTCTCACCCATCTCGTCGAGCACCAGAAGCCCACAGGCTGACTGCTCGAGCAACTCGACTGCCTGGTCGACGATCAGGCGAATCACCTTGGTCAGGCTCAATGTGCCGGTAATTGCCGTTGATACCTGGTAGAGGGCCTTGAGAGGGCCAAGGTTGGCCTGCAACTGGTCGATCAGGCTGGCCCTCTGGATGGCGTTGGCAACTTGCAGCGCCAGCGTCATGACCTGGCGGATGCTGGCTGGCGAGAAATGATGATTGCCCCGCGAATCATCCAGGAAGACCAGCCCCAACAGGTCGTCTTTACTGGGAAGTGGCACGACCAGGGCGTTGGCACTGGGCAGGAGAGCGAATAGTCGAGCCAGACCCTGGCATTCACCTGGGTTGGCTTCGGACAGGATGGGCTTTCCCTCGGCCAGTCGCAGACGGTTCCCTTCCGATAGCTGGTTGACGGGAAGCCGGAAAGCGGAGAAGAACTCCTGTTGGTCGTCGGAGAGGCCCATGGAGGCTTCCAATGTGAAGAAGGGGCGGCCCGGATGCCTGATAAGAATCAGGCACCGATTGACCTCGGCAAGCCGGGCCAGGGCCTCGCAGGAGCGTTGCAGCACATCCCACAGTTCCTGGGCTTGCTCGATCGCTCGAGCCGCCTGGTACAGTGCCGTGGCTTCGCGCGAGCGTTGTTGCTCTTGCACCAGGGCCTGGGCATTCTCGATGGCAAGCCCGGCCTGGTGTGCCAGGGCGTCCAGGCCGTCTATGGGTGGTTCACCTTTAAATTCCAGGGTGAGCAGGCCGCGGACCCGATTGGGTCGTCCGATTGGCACAAAGACGCGACTTCCCCGGGTACTGAAACGTCCTCGGGTCTGGTCGATCGGTAAGAGTTGGGGACCGTCCAGAAGCTGGATGCTGGCGCCGACAGCCCCCAGACGAGCTGCTTGATCCAGAGTGGCTGTCAGCAAGTCGTTGAGCGGAGCGCTGGCGCACAGCCGGTCCTCTTCCAACAACTGTCCAGCTCGCCTGGCGACAGCCTCCAACCTGGCCAGGCTGACCACGGGAAGCTCCGCATGGGCGGTTATCGAGGTGTGACCTCCGGAGATGTCCAGGCTCTCCGAGCTCCAGCCGAAGCAAGCCACGCCCAGGGGGCAGATCTCCAGGCAAGGCTGGCCAGGCTGTCCCTGGGCTCGCTCGCGCAGCTTATCGTGGAAACTCAGGCAGCTCTCGCGCTCGGAGGAGCGGAGAGCCCGATGGCAATACTCGGGCAGGCTGCAGACCTCGTCGATGGGAGAGCCGTTGAGAAGGTAAATGGGAACGCCTGCCAGCTCGGAACAAGCTAACAGGCGCTCGGCCAGCCTTAGATTCGGTTGGGCCGGGGAGCCGGACAACCCGCACCTCTCCCGTACTGGTGTGCCCCCTCGCGCATTCTACGGCCAGCCTTTCCTGTGCGTTGGGACCGGGTCTGCAAGCTCTCAGAGTACTCCGCTTGCACGAAAAAAGAGGTCGGTCAGAAACCAGGACCCCTTGAGTTAGTTGATGACTCCCTTGTATCGCAGCAAAATCTCGATAAACTCACAGTTATCCATAACCACGATCTCTTTCTTCATGAAAACCTCAAAACGGGGAAAAGATAGCTACGCGGAATCGGTAGAATTATACCATGACTGGCCGGGTCGAGTCAACGGGGGTTCTGGAAGCAAAGGCTCCAGTATCGCTCTTTGTCTACCACGGAGGGGTAATGGATCAGAGCCATGTTGACCAGTACTTCATACTCCAGAAGGATCTTGGTCAGCCTGGCATGTTGCTCGTCATTCAGGCTATCTTCAATCTGTTTGAGCATATGCGTGATGCGGGCCTCTTGCTCGAGAATCTCTCCAGCTGTGATCTGGCCATCCTCCATATAACGCTTCCATCCCGCGTGGGTTTCCAGGAAGTCGTCTCGATGGAGATCGATGCCCTTACCGTCGAACCATCCATCTCTCGCCATGGCCCGACTGTTCTCGCTCACACTCACCGATCCTTTCCCGAGGATCTCAGCTCTTGTGCTCGTCGCAGGGCAGCCTCCCCTTCCGTCCGCCGCCCTAGCTCGTTGAGAACCTCGCCGTAGATGGCCAGAGTTGCACTGTGGTCGGGGTAGAGCTGAAGGCTCTGGCGGTAGCTCTCGGCTGCCTGCTCGAAAAGCTTGCGCTGGCGCTGGTCGTCACCTAGATGAGCCCAGAAGGCGGGATTGTAAGGATCGAGGCGGATTGCCCGACGATGCTGCGCCTCTCCGGAGCCATTCAGGCGGCGGGCAACG
This sequence comes from bacterium CPR1, assembly GCA_021404945.1. Lineage (GTDB taxonomy): Bacteria > Vulcanimicrobiota > Xenobia > Xenobiales > QWHO01 > QWHO01. Next base: position 27,247 of record QWHO01000030.1, on the reverse strand, counting down.
AGCCCCTGATTGTCAGGGTAGTAAGGGTTGCCCGGATCGAGGGCTTCCGCTCTTTGGAGAGCATGCATCGCCTCCTGGTCGAGCTCGCGATTTCCACCCACTCGCTGGGACAGTTCCAGGTACAATAAGCCCTGCAGGGCCTCGATTTCCGGTCGGCGTTGAGCTTGAACCAGGGGCAGCGCCTCGCGATAGCGTCTCACCGCGGTCGTCAGCAGCAGACGTGCATCCTGATTCTGTTGGAGAGCGGCAAACCCTTGAAGGCGCGCCTCATCAGCCCACCAGACGCGCGATTCGCCAACGATCCAGCCACCAGCCAGCCAGCAGCCGCCGAGCCATACCAATCCGGTTAGCCAGACCACCACTCGAGCAGGGCGCATCCTGGCGGCAGGGCAGAATTGGCCCGGCCAGCTCAGGGCGGCCAGCCACATGGCCTCGGTGGGTAAGGCCAGATTCAGGGTTAGCAGATGAGCTGAAAGGCCCAGGCCAGCCAGGAGCAGAGCCAGTTCGGTCGAGCTCTGGCGGCAACCCGCCAACCGGCCCCTCAGGAAGGTCACCAGACCGCCCAACAGCAGGATGATCCCTGGCCAGCCGCAGTCAGCTCCCACGCTGAGCAACTGGCTGTGGGGGTTCTCGGGCAGACGCTGGAGAGGTCGCAACTCCACGGGCTCCCACATCCGGTATTCCAGGGCCAGCGGAGTGAAGGCGCCCGGACCGGCACCCAGGGGATGGGCCAGCAGAATGGCAAAGGCAGCTTTCCAGAGGTAAACCCGAGCGGTGACGTCCTTGTTTGCCAGGCTCTCTACCTGAGCTCGCTCGCGCAACAGATCGGCCCCGCTGGAAACCACCAGCAAGAAACCCAGGGCCATCGCCAGGGCCACCCCCAGAACCTCCCGATTGCGCAAGATTACGACTGCGGCGATCAGGCTGACCAGGCAGCCTATCCAGGCCCCGCGCGTGCCAGTTTGAACCAGAGCCATCCAGGTCATCAACCAGGGAATCCAGAGCCAGCTTCGGCCCGAGGCAAAGATGGAGGGGAGCGAGAGGGCCAGCCAGGCGACCATGTAGAGGGCCAGGTAGTTGGAGTTGCCCATGGTGGAGATGGTGCGGATGCGCGAGATCTCCGGGTGCGACCAGAGCATCGGGTCAAGCCCAAGGCGCTGCATCCAGGCGTAGATCGTCACTACCAGTCCGGCGGCCAGGATCATCCCCCACCAGAGGCGCCAACGATCAGGGGTTCCGGTGGCGGTCCAGGCGAGCAAAACCAGCAGGCTGACCAGATGCTCCGTCGTGGGCACGTGACCGGCCAGGCCACCCTGGCCCCACAGGCTGCTGCTTGCCCACCACCCATACAGGGCGACCCACCAGGCTGTCAGGGGATTGGGCCGGAACCAGGGCCAACTGCCTCGGGCTGCCCCCCACACCCAGGCGAAGGCCAGAGTGAGCCCGCCGGCCAGGTAAACTGCGGACTTGGGAACCTCGACCGCGTCCGCCAATCGGGTGGAGCAGGCCAGCGGTAGTCCCAGCAAGACCAGGAGCGAGCCGAGGTGCAGCAATCGTTCCTCTTGTCTCATAAGAGGCTGTTGGCTAAGCGCGCAGAGGAACCCTACTGCGACCGCGGAAGCTGCCCGGGTGTCGGTACGCAACCTGACCTGGGCCGCGATGTTCGTAGCCTTGACCCTGGTGTTCGATCAACTGCCCGCTCCCCCCGGGAAGTTTGGAAATCTCTTTCGTTTCATTGGCTTTCCGGTGATTTTGTCAGGACTTGTGCTTGGACCGACCGTCGGATTTCTGGTGGGAGCGGTTTCGGACGTGCTCGGTTACCTGATCGGGCCCCCACCGGGGCCTTACTTCCCTGGATTTACGCTCACGCAAGCCACCACGGGGGCGCTGCCCGCCTTCCTTTTCTCCTGGATGAGCCGCGGTCGGGCCAATGAAGAGTCCCGGTGGACCACCCTGCTGCAGTTAACTCTGGCCATCCTGATCACCAAGCTGCTGTGCTCGGTCGTGCTGGTGAGTTTCTTTTTGTCCAAGCTCTACGGGATCGATCCCCTGTTGCACGCCGGGCCGGCCCTTCTGGTGGCCCTGGTGCATTGCCCTCTCTACGCCTGGCTCAGTCTTCCGTTAATGCGGAGCTTGCGTCGCCTGCGCCCAGGGGTGGGCTGGCCGTGAGGCGGGATCTCCCCGTCGTGCGGGGAGTTGGATAAGAGGTTGGCTCAGGACGCGGCTCGCGAGCTCTGCGCGGTTTAGGGGCGGGTTTGTCGCGCTTTTCCTGAGTCAGGGCCAGCACCGCCTGACGCAGATCGTCAAGGCGGCGGGGGTCGGTCTCGGCCGGTAGCGGCCCCCCCGGGGCCAGGATCAGGCCCGGGGCTGTCCATTCCTCGGCCGAGCGGGCCAGAATGTCCGGATAATGCTCGGGGTGCAGCTCGTCCAGACCACCCAGGATGGCGCCCGAGAAGTTGGCTCGTCCTCGCACAAGCCCCGGGCCGGCGTGAACCTGAGACCAGCCTAGCAGGCGGCAGGGAAGGGCTTTGAGGGGCTCAAGGAAGAGCCGGCTCCCCACCGCGTAGATCGCGTTGCAGGGAGCCTCGGAGGCAGCCTGCAGAACACGCTCGTCATAGGGAGCGATGTGCTCTGAATATTCCTCGGGGCTCATGTGCTGGTGGGAAGCGGCCGATATCAGGAGAAACAAGCCCTGAGCCCCGGCCTCCAGGGCGCGACCGGCATAGCGCTCCAGGGTTCCGGTGACAGCCTCGAGCGCGCTCTTGAAAAAGCCAGGATGCTCACGCATGGCCTGCAGGCAGAGCTCATGCCCGGCCAGTCGGGCCAGCGTGGTAAAAGGGCTGGCGACCGTGTCCAGCAGATAGCGCGTCCCTTTCAGTCCAGCATGGACCTTTTTGATGCATGAGAGCGAGTGGTCGAAGCTGGCCTGCTTACCTTCCAGGGGCTCTAGCGCGGCAAAGTCCTTACTGCGCTCGAGGCGTTGCCCCTTGGCCAGGGGGTAGGGGTAATCGCAGGAGATGCGCACCAGATCCACTCCGTAGCGCTCGGCAAAAGCAAGGTGGACGGACGCCTGCGCCTCGCCCGACATGTGCTGAAGCCCAAAGGGGTAGTAGCAGGTCCAGGGAGGGCGGTCGAGCGGCTGGCAGGCCAGGGCCAGCTCGACTCGCTCGGCCGGGCTCAAACCTCCGAGCCGTGACATTTTTTGAACTTCTTGCCGCTTCCACAGGGGCACGGATCATTGCGACCAGCCCTGGCTGACAGGTAGGGGTTCACCATTTCGAGCACCCTGCGGTAATGCTCGTTGTTGGGCTCCATGCCCACAGCCTTGCGCAAGCAGCGGGTGGCTTCAGCGTTGTCCTTGCCCTGCAGGTGCAACCAGCCCATCACCAGGAGTGGATAGGGCTGCTCTCGGTCCATCTCCAGGGCTTTCTGGCCTTCGGCCAGGGCCTCGGAGAGCTGTCCTCGTTGAAAAAGCAGGGTTGCCAGGTTGAGGTGGGTTACGGCCCGCTTGTGACCATCCTCAGCCACCAGAAAGCGCTCAAAGCCTTGATCTTCGTAGCCGTGACAGGGGATCAGCAGTACCTCTACAGCTCGGCCCGGAGTAATGCTCTCGAAGCGCCTGGCGGCATCGCGCAGCAGACTATCGGCCTTGTCGAGGTTGTCGGTCAGGGCCTCGAGATTGCCCAGGTTGAGCACCGTGAGAGCTAGATTGTCGTCGTGAGCAAGAAGCCAAGATTGTTGTAGATCAGGTAGTGATCGACGCCGTCTTCCTCGATGGCTCGTCGGTACTCGGCTATGGCGGCTGGACGGCCAGGATTGCGGTAGAGCAGCAGTGCCGAATTGGTAACGCAACTGGCCATGCCTTCCTGATCTCCAGCTTCCTTGAACAGGACCCGGGCTTGTTGGTAGGCTGCCTGGGCGGCCTGATGATTGTTCAGATCGATCTGCACTCCGCCCAGGTTGCGCAGGTTGCGGGCCTGACCGGGTCCATCGACAGCCTTCTCGAACAGTCGGATGGCCCGCTGAAAGCTCTGACCGGCCTGGGTGAGCTCGTGACGCTGGTGGTAAGCGGTGCCCAGTTGCTCGAGGGCGTTGGCTTGCCCGAGCGGATCCCTGGCTTCCTCGTACAACTCGGAGCTGCGCTTGAAGTGAGCCAGCGCCTCAGCGCCCCGATCGCTGGCCACCAGGCAGTTCCCGGTCAAAAGGTGGAGCCGGCCACGCTCGCTCAGAGGGGCCTGGTCGCCCTGCTCGCGACGGGCCTGGCTCAAGAGCTCGAGTGCCTCGCGATGGCGCGATTCGTCCATCAGGCGCTGGGCTTGATTGAGGGTTTCCGGCAAGGGTTGCGTGGTCGTCGACATGAATGGCTCCTTGGAGAAGTGAAGCCCCATGGTTAGTGCCCTCCTGGCCTGTCTCCTGCACAGGAAGGTTCCCCAGCGCGGGGGAAGAAGTTCCCAGCCGCCCGCCGGGCAAGATTCCTTATGATTTAACGGACGTGCCGCTATGTCGACCCAAACCAGGCCTCTAAGGGCCGGCCTTTCTCCCCAGCAGCTTCTGGAAGCCTACCGCTGGATGGTGACTTCTCGCCGACTCGATGACCGCGAGATCCAGATGAAACGACAGAACAAGATCTTCTTTCAGATCAGCGGGGCGGGCCATGAGGCGCCGCTGGTGGCGGCTGGGATGGTGCTCAAGGCCGGTTATGATTGGTTCTACCCGTATTATCGCGATCGGGCTCTCTGCCTGGCGCTGGGAATGACCCCGCTGGAGATGTTGCTCTCCGCCGTAGGGGCAGGAGACGACCCCAATTCGGGGGGCCGCCAGATGCCCTCCCACTGGGGCCACGCAGCTCTCAACATCGTGACTTCCTCGAGTCCCACCGGAACGCAGTTTCTTCAGGCCGTCGGGGCGGCCGAAGCGGGACGTTACGCTCAAGCTCATGAGCTGGCGCTGTCGTTCAAGTCCGATGAGGTTATCTACGTCTCCACCGGAGATGGTACGACCTCCGAGGGCGAATTCTTTGAATCGCTCAACACGGCCTGTAATCTGAAGCTACCAGTGCTTTACCTGGTAGAGGACAATGGCTACGCCATCTCCGTGCCGGTCGAAGTGCAGACAGCCGGGGGCAGTATCTCACGACTGGTTGGGGACTGGCCTGACCTGTTCCATCGCCAGGCTGACGGCAGCAACTTCCTGGACTGCTACGAAGCCCTGCTCGAGGGAGTCAGTTACTGCCGCCAGCGCCGGGGCCCTGCCCTGGTTCACGTCAAGGTGACCCGCCCCTACTCCCATTCCCTTTCGGACGATGAGAGTTTCTATAAGACCGCCGCTGAGCGCGAGCAAGAGGCCAGCCGCGATCCACTCGCCTGCATGCGTGCCTATCTCTTGACGGAAGGGCTGGCCAGCGAGGAGGATCTCGCTCGCCTCGAGTCTGAATGCGAGCAGGCGGTCACCAGCGCGGCGGAAGAGGCGGAGCGCCATCCCGCCGCCGGTCCTGAGACCATCTCTCACCATATCTACTCGATGGAGGTGGATCCCACTGCCGGGGCCTTCTCCCACTCTCCGACCTTCGAGGGTGAGCCCACCACCATGGTGGACCTGATCAATGCCTGCCTGCGCGATGAGATGGAGCGGGATGCACGGATCGTCGTTTTCGGAGAGGACGTCGCCGACGCCAGCCGCTCCGAGGTGTTGTCCGAGTGCAAGGGCAAGGGGGGCGTGTTCAAGGTAACCTACGGCCTGCAGGCTCGGTTTGGGACTGATCGGGTGTTCAACTCGCCGTTGGCCGAGGCCAACATCGTGGGCCGAGCTATCGGGATGGCTCAACGCGGGCTCAAGCCAGTTCCAGAGATCCAGTTCTTCGACTACATCTGGCCGGCCATGCAGCAGCTGAGAAATGAGCTGGCCACGGTTCGCTGGCGCTCCAACGGGGCCTTCAAGTGTCCTCTGGTGCTGCGTGTGCCTATCGGGGGCTACCTCAAGGGTGGCGCTCCCTATCACTCGCAGTGCGGTGAGGTGTTGTTCACCCATACGCCGGGAGTGCGGGTGGTCTTCCCTTCCACCGCCGAAGACGCCAACGGTCTGCTGCGCACCGCCATACGCTGCGACGACCCGGTGATGTTTCTGGAGCACAAGCACCTCTACCGACAGACCTACAACAAGGGTCGCTATCCCGGCCCCGATTACATGATTCCCTTCGGGCAGGCCAACCGCGTGCGGGAGGGCCGCGATCTGACAGTGGTCACCTACGGTGCCCTGGTGCAGAAGAGCCTGGTGGCAGCCAGGGAGTTGGCCCAGGAAGGGATCGAGGTGGAGATCCTGGATCTGCGCACGCTGGCCCCTTATGACTGGGAAGCCATCAAGCGCTCGGTCCAGAAGACCAGCAAGGCACTGGTAGCTCATGAGGATTGCCTCAGTTTCGGCTTTGGCTCGGAAATTGCGGCTCGAATCAGCGATGAGCTGTTTGAATACCTGGACGGCCCTGTTCGTCGGGTGGGCGCCTTCGACAGTTTCGTGTCCTATGCCCCCAGCCTGGAAGACGTGATCCTTCCCCAGGTGGAGGGGCTGCAGCAGGCCATGAAGGACCTCGCTCGCTACTGAGCAAAAGGGCCGGCTATGAAAGTCAAAACTCAGGGCCAGCTGTTCGACCACCGCTGCCAGCTCAAGGACATGAAACTCTCAGGTTTCGGTCCCAAGGGTTTGCGCTACCATTGCATGGAGTGTGGCGGGGTTCTGGTCTTGAAGCTCGATCGCAGCCAGTGGGACGAAGCTTTTGGCGAGAAGCCCACCTTCAAGCTCAGTAAGAAGGTACTGCAGCAGCTCGAGGCGGCTGGCGCCGAAGCGATCCTGGACGAGACCGAGGTCGAGGATGTCTCGGCCGAGCTCGAGGCCATCCACGTCACCGATACCCACAAATTCGTCTGGACGCCTTCGGATGACGACGAGGACGAGGAAGACTGACCTCAGATCGAGCTGAGAAAGTCTTTCGCGACCCGGTCCACGGCGACGTGCGCCTGTCGCAGCCACTGGTGGAGCTGCTGGACACGCGCGAGGTGCAGCGCCTGCGCGGCGTGCGCCAGCTAGGGACGGCTTACCTGGTCTACCCCGGGGCCGTTCACACCCGATTTGAGCACAGCCTGGGCACGGCCTGGTTGTGTCGGCGTCTGCTGGCCGCTGTGGAGGAGTTTCAGGGCCCGGTCCTGGCCCCCCATCAGCGTTTGGCGGTCGAGGCAGCCGCTCTGTTGCACGATTTTACCCACATCCCTTTCGGCCATACCCTGGAAGATGAGCGTCGCATCTTTCCCCGTCACGATACCCCGGAGCGCATTCGCGCCCAGCTGCCTCGAGGAGAGCTGGGCAAAGCCCTGAAGAAGCTGGACCTGCTCGAGCCGGTGCGAGACATTCTGGTGGGGCAGGCCGAGCCTTTCCTCTGCGAGCTGGTGAGCGGCACGGTGGGGGCCGATCTGCTCGACTACCTGGCCCGGGACGCCTACTTTTGCGGACTGACCCAGCGTTACGACGAACGGATCTTTCGCAGCTTTCGTCTGGATGAGCGTGGCCTCTACCTGGATGCTCAAAAGAGCGGGCTGATTCGCCAGGACGTGCTCAGCGAAGTCGTCCATCTCTTGCGCTTGCGCTACTTTCTCTCCGAGCGAGTCTATTTTCATCATACCAAGGTGGCCTCAGGAGCGATGATCTGCCGGGCGGTCGAGGCTGCCGTGGGGGAAGGCCTGACTCTGGAGGAGCTATCGCGGCTGACCGACGAGCGCTTGCTGGCTCTGCTCGAGACGCGCTACGCCTCTCTGCCCGAGGTGGCTCGATTGCTGGCCCACCTGGCTTCGCGCCGTCTCTACAAGCGGGTCTACGTCCTGACCCGGCGTATCGGAGAAGAGCGGGTTCAATGGTTTGTGGATCAGTATCACTTCCTGGCCTCTGCCCGACGCGCCGCCGAGGAGCATCTGTCGCGAAAACTGCGGCTATCTCCCGGCGAGCTGATCGTCTACTGCCCGGCTCTGAAGATGCAGCTCAAGGAGGCCGAGCTACGGGTCCAGGTGGGCGAGGGCAACCCTCGACCGCTGAGCGATCTCAAGCTCTCCGACATCGAGGTGCTGCGCGAGAAGCATCCGGACCTCTGGAAGTTCTATGTATTCCTGGCTCCTGATAAGAAGGACCGGGCCAGTCGCGTTGCGGCTGCCTGCGAGGAGCACTTTCAGCAGGCCAACCACCTGCCCGCCCTGCAGAGCGGGCAGATGTATCTAGGACTCTAGCTCCTCGAGTCCTCCCGCGAGCAGGCCGAAGAGCTCGTAGACATCTACGCCCGGCCCGATGAGGGCCAGCGGATACATGGTGAAGCCTGTTCCTCGCTTGTGCAGCGCAAACTCTCCGTGCATCTTGACCCACTCGAGATCGAAGGTGGTGATGAACGCGTCTCCAAAGACGGCACCCATGCCGCGCAGAGTCTCCGGATCGTGCACCCCGTTCTCGAGCAGCGTCTTGAGCAGGGTCAGCTTGTAGCCGATCTGGCCGTAGCGCAGAACGTCCTCCTCGCGCATGAAGCGCACCACCCTCGAGCGAAGCTCGTAAAGCTCCTCTTCGTCCTCCGGGGTCAGCGGCTCGGGTCGGCTCAAGCTCTGGGAACGTAGCCCTCGGGCGGCCTGGCGGTATCGGTGAACAGGAAGGCCTCCACCTGCTGGAAGAAGATGTCGTCGGTATTCTCGTCGATCATGTCCAGCCGGTTTTCGTTGATCACCATCAAGAAGTATTCCTCGAACATCTTCCAGGCCTGGGCCGAGACGTTCTCATAGACCTTCTCTCCCAGGGGGCCGGGGATGGGCGGGGAGGGTAACCCCGGTAGCTCTTCTTTCAGCTTGACGCACTGTACCATCCGCATTGGCGGCTTATCCTCCCGTTACTCGTGTGATGCCCATCTGACTCAGAAGTCGATTCTGACGCCGTCTCCGACCCAAAAGGCGTGTTGTCCAGTGGTCTTCCCCCAGCGGGTCGACCAGCACCGTGAAAAGACCCAGGCGGTTTCCCCCCAAAATGTCGGTGTAGAGTTGATCACCCACCATGGCCGTGGAGCCCGGCTCCGATCCCATGCGCGCCAGGGCCCAGCGAAAGGCACGCGGACCGGGCTTTCGGTCCCAGAAGAGAGCTCCGTAAACATGCTCGATGCCCAAGAGGCGGCCCAGATGGCGCAGTCGCGCCAATCGTCGCGGACCGAAGATCACATTGGAGATCAGGCAGGCATCCCGCAGGTGGCCCTTGCGGCGGGCTTGCCCGAGGTGCTCCACGACGCCCGGATAGGGTTTCCAGTCATCTTGTCGGGCCAGGGTGTTGTCCACGTCCAGGCAGTAGTAAGCGATGCCGCGCGCGGCCAGCGCTTCGAAGTCGAGTTGGCAAAGACTGGAAACCCAGAGTCGGGGCTCGAGCATACTCAGGGCGCTTCACGTCCCCCGGCCAACCTCCTCCCCATGCCAAAAGGGCCCGCCATCAGGCGGACCCTTTCTGGTGTGACGGGCAGCAGAGCTCAGACGCCCAGGCCACCAAACTGCTGAGGGGGCTGGGCTCCCCCGAAAGGCTGGGCCCCGAAGGGCTGCTGCTGCTGAGCGCCACCCGCCTGCTGAATGCCAAGCTCTTGCAGCACCATCTGCTCGACCTCCGGGCGGAGCTGGGCCTGACTCTGCTTGGCCTGCGTGTAATCTTGCATCAGCTTGGCCTTGGCTCCACCCGGGACGCCCTGGCCTGGCTTTCCGCCTGCCAGCGGATTAGGAGCGCCCTTGCCCCCCAGTCCGGGAATCTGCTGGGCGCCGCCCTTGGGCTGCCCACCTCCGGGTTTCTGGCCCTGCCCCTGCTGGGGATTGCCCAGATTTTGGGCCATTCCGCCCAGTTTCTCGGCCTTTACCTGCATCAGGTCCTGAGTCAGGATGTCGTTCCAGTCGCCCTGGCCCTTCTGGCCGTCCTGGGGGCCGCCCGCTTCCTTGCCGCCGCCGCAGCAGCCGCCGGAAGGCTGCTCGCCCTCCTTGGGCTTCTCCTCTTCGCCCGGCTTCTTCTTGCCCATCTCTTCGAGCAACTTCTTGAGGTCTTCCACCTCGCCGCGCATCTTGTCGATCTCGCTGCCCTTGTCGCCTTCACCCGGCTTCTCTTCCCCAGGCTTCTTGCCCTTGTCTGCCTTGTCGCCGGGCTCGGTCTTGTTGCCTTCGCCGGGCCTGGAGACATCCACCTTGTCGGTCTCATTGATGCCTTTGCTTTTGTTGGCCTCAGTGGACTTGGGCGCTTCCGGCTTCTTGGGGGCCGGGGTGGTGGACTTGGATTTGGAAGGGGCACTGGTGGTGGTCTTTGGCTTGACGGTGTTGGAACTCATGACTGGAGCCTCCGATGATAGTTGTCTTGTGCATGACTTTAGCACCAGGTTGGGGGGTATGACCGTTCGGGATTGTTAAGATTTTGTGTCCCTGATGAACGGCTGATGAACGACTGTTAAGCTTTGCTCTGGCGCAAGCTCCAGGGGATCTAGCGCAGTCTGAACCCCCTGACAAAGTTTTCCGGCTGCGCGACGCCGACATATTGTGCTAGAAGTCCAGCCGCCCACAATATCTTGTGGTGGCGGAGGCCCCCGAGAGCGTGGCTCTCCTCCGACACCACATGGGGGTTTGCGGCCGGACTTCTACATTAGCCGAAAGGATGGGGCTGCACCGGGCTTTGCCCTTGGGGCCACTCGTCGTGGCATGGCGGGGGATAGAGCAGGTTGGGAGCGATGACTCGCACCACTCGAAGCCCGATGGCGGCCACGTCGGGAGGGGTGAGCTCGCGCCAATAGAGCGAGCCGCCCGGCCGAGGGGCGGGGGCTCTAAGGTTGGGCAGGCGCAATCGTTCGGGGTTGTGCCAGTAGTAGGCCAGGTGCTCGCGGTAGCTCCGGGGCATCTCGGTGGTGGTGGGGGGGCCGACGCGCTGCAGCCAGGCCAGGTTGTGCAGAGCCTCGCAGCGCGCCCTCTCAAGTGAGCCAGGGCCGGCGGCCGAGCCGAAGGCCGGCCGTCCCTGTTGGTCGCGCACCAGGGCCACCACCGTCTCGTGGATGGCCCACAACTCGGGCCCAAGCTCCTGGGCTTCGCCGTGGAGCCAGAATCGAGCCACGGCATGGCGCTCGCGCAGCTCCAAAATGGCGTGACGCAGGGCTCGCTTGAGGCTGGTACCGGCTGCCAGGCCGTGCGAGAGGCAGGGGTAGAATCGGGGCTCAGGGGGCCGAGGAGTGAGCAGCACCCGGGAAAGAGGAGCCAGGACAAGCCGGCGGGTTCCCATTTCCCGGACCGCCAGCGCCAGCTGGGGCTCGAAAGCGGGCCGGGAGTATCCGAACCCGGGTCGGTCCAATTGCTCGCTCGTGAAGGGAGATCTCCAAAGCTCGTGATCCTGGGCCAGAGCCAGCTCGACGTCAGGAGGCAGGCAAGCGGCCGAGTAGCGCTCCAGGGCCTCCGCCAGGGCGGAGCGGCGTGCCTGGCGGAGATCGCCTGCGCATCCGGCCCCGGCCGGAAAAGGCAGAAGACCGGTGACGGCTCCCTGGTGGAGACGAGCCTCATAGACGGGGGGCTGGCTGCCTGCCCAGCGATGGACCGATTTGACGATGGCCAGGCGATGGCCCAGCCAGCTACGCCGGGGAGGCGACTGGACCGGTTGGCAACGTTGGCAACCGGGCAGCGGGAGAAAGGCCAGGCTGTGGTGGCGCTCACCCTCCTGAAGCTGGATCTCTCCGGGACGGCTCACAGCCGCCATCGCCAGTTGCTTGAGGCGGTGCTCGGCCAGCGGCTCAAAGGCAAGAGGCAGGTGGGACCAGACCTTGAGAGGCCCCAGGCCCTGTCGCCAACGCCCCAACAAACATTCCAGGCAGGGGTCGTGCGCGCGAGGCTGATAGAACCAGGCCTGGCGAGAATCCCCCACCCAGCCGATCAACCCCTGGCCTCGGGACAGCGTCTCCAGATCCAAGCGCTCGCACAGCGTGCCCTGCTCGGCCAGGGCTTGCAACCAGGGCAGACGGTCAGGAGCCGCCAGCCATCCTCCTGACCGCTCCTCGTTGCGAGGGCCGGGGACCGGCCGGGCCAGAAGGTAGCCCTGCTCGAGCAACACCTCCACCAGCGGATGGCCTGATTTCAGCTCCAAAAGAGAACCGAGCACCTTGTGGATGCTCGGTGCGTGGCTGACGGCCTCGAAGCCCAGGCCGTCAGTCCAGAGAATCCGCTCACCGCTAAGCGGAATGATGTGCCGGAAAGGGTGACGGGTCAGGCTTTGACCGCGCTCTCCAGGCCCTTACGCGCCACCTCGGCGAAGCGGGCAAAGGCCTGCTGATCCTGCACCGCCAGCTCAGCAAGGATCTTGCGGTTGACGGCCACGCCGGCTTGCTTCAAACCGTTCATCATTCGGCTATAGGACAGGCCATTGGAGCGCGCGGCCGCGTTGATGCGCGCGATCCAAAGCTTACGGAAGTCGCGCTTTTTGGTCCGACGGTCCCGATAGGCATAGGACATGGCGTGCAGGATGGCTTCCTGAGCGCAACTGATGCGGCGGCTGCGGGCTCCCCGCATCCCTTTGACAGCCTTCATCAGGGTGCGACGCTTTTTGAGGGAGTTGACCCCTCGCTTGACTCTGGGCATGGTGACTCTCCTGTTCTCGAGCTAGAAGGCGTAAGGGACCTGGACCATCAGACGCTTGACGTCCGAAGGGCTGGCCAGGGTGGTTTTGCGGAACTTGCGGGTCCGCTTGGGCGACTTCTTCTCACGGATGTGATGACACCCGGAGAACTCGCGCATACGCTTGATTTTTCCGCTTCCGGTCACGCGGATGCGCTTGGCGACCGACTTGCGGGTACGGATTTTGGGCATAGCGACTCCTTTCCTCAATCGGGACCTTAGACTGTTCAGGGAGGGGGGAGGGTGTCCGTCAGTTGTCCGTCTTGGGAGCCAGGATCATTGTCATGTTGCGGCCTTCCAGAGTCGGCTTCTTCTCGATCACGGCCAGTTCGATCGCGTCGTTGAAGACCTTTTCCAGAAGCTTGAGCGCGATGTGGGCGTGAACCACCTCGCGACCGCGGAACATCATTGTGACCTTGACCTTGTCGCCTTCTTCCAGGAGGCGCTGCACCATTCTGCTCTTGACCATGTAATCATGCTCATCGATCTTGGGGCGCAGCTTGACCTCGCGCAGCTCGGCGCCTTTGCGCTTGGCCCTGGACTCTCGACCCTTCTTGGCATTTTCATACTTCCAACGACCATAGTCGAGAAAGCGGCATACCGGTGGGTTCGAGTGAGGAGAAACCTCTACCAGGTCAAGTTCCTTTTCCTTGGCTATCCGCATCGCCTCACGGGGAGACATGATGCCGAGCTGGTTGCCCGCCTCGTCAATGAGTCGGACCTCTCGGGCGCGGATCTGTTCGTTGACCCTCAGTTCTTTGGTAATACGATCACCTCAGCCCTTTCCAAAATGAAAAGCGAGCGGCTGCAACAGATCCGCTCGCGCCAAATCACCGACGGTCGGCCGGGCCGTCGTCGGGTCAGGGCCTTGAACCTCTGTCGCTCGGTCGCTTCAGGGTGAGAAGAGCGGTGTCTCCTGCTTGGCTGGCCAATGATTCTGTTTTCGAAGTCGGCTGGCTGTGGATGCGGCCCCGTTCTGAAGCCTTTTAGCAGCATCCTGCCTGCAAAATTCGTCCAAAGTATAGCGTACCCCCTGAGGTACGTCAATCGAGCTGCAGGAGCGTTGCCGCACGGCTCAAAACCTTCAGACAATCAGGCATGAGCAGCAACGAGTCGCAGGTTCCTTTTGCCACCCTGGCTTCGGATGTCGTTCGAGCCGAGTTGCCCAACGGAGTCCGGTTGCTGGTCAAAGAGGTCTATCCAACCCGGGTGGTGAGCGTCGGTCTCTGGGTCGGAGTCGGCTCTGTCGACGACCCCGCCGACCAGCTCGGTATCTCGCACTTCGTAGAGCACCTGCTCTTCAAGTCCTCCGGTGATCAGGGCGAGGGCGCCCTGGCCCGTTCTTTGCACGAGCTCGGGGGGCACCTCAACGGCTTCACGACCCATGAGTGCACCTGTTACTGGGTCGTCTTGCCCAGTCGGCACTTCCAGGCCGGACTCACCCTGCTGGCTCGGGCCATCGGTTCGCCCGGCTTTTTGGAGGCGGAGTGCCGGCGGGAGGAGCAGGTCATTCGCCAGGAGCTGCGGATGTATCAAGACCGCCCCGATGCTTTTTGTTTCGAGCACCTGCTGGCACTGGCCTTTCCTGACCATCCGTACGGTCGTCCCGTGTTGGGGCGTGAGAATACTCTGCAGGGGCTCAGTCCCGAGCTGCTTCGAGGCCACTATGAGCGGTATTATGGAGCCTCCAACCTGGCTGTGGTGGTTGTCGGTGAAGTCGAATCCGAGCTGGTGCTGGAGTCGGTCAGTCGTGTCATGGGCAACTGGGCGCTCGGCCCGGCTACCCCCAGGTTCGCTCGCCCCTTTCGCGGCGGGACAGGCTTTCGTGCTGTTGATCTGGAGGGTCCGATCAATACCGGACATCTCCAACTGGGTTTTTCGATACCCGGGTTGGCCGACCCGGCCGCCTATGCCTGCGACCTGCTGTCTTCGGTGCTTGGACGCGGGCGCTCTTCCAGGTTGGGACGCTCGTTGCGCGAACGGGGTGGCCTGGTCAGCCAGATCAAGGCCGGCACCATGATTGAGCGGGACCCGGGTCTGTTGGTTGTCGAGGCGGTCCTGGCAGCAGAACGATTTGAGGAAGTGGAGGAGGCCCTTTGGGTTGAGCTGGCGCTGCTGGCCCAAGACGGAGTGAGCGAACGCGAGCTGGTGCGGGCCAAGAATCAAGCCGAGGCCAGCTTCGTGATGGCGCAGGAAACGGTCGAAGGTCAGGGTCGCAAGCTGGGATACTACGAAATGATGGGAGACTTCAGCCTGGCCGACCAGTACGTGGCCCACCTGACTCAGGTTGATCAGGAGGCTTTGCTGACGGCTTCCCGTCGCTATTTGACTCGAGAGAACGTCTGTCTGGTGCGCTACCGGCCGGTTGGATCGTGAGCAGCGAGCGCCGCCCGCGCCAGCGGGCCGCACCTCCTCCGCTCTGTTGGGTCGGGCCTGGAGGCCTGAGGCTGATCCTGCGTGAGGACCATGCCTCTCCCGTCACGGCCGTCACGGCCAGCTTCTTGGGAGGAACCCGGTTTGAGACGACATCCCGCCAGGGCCTTTCCTACTTTACTCAGCGTTTGTCGGCCCGCGGCACCCGCTCGCGCAGCTCGGAAGAGGTGGCCGAGGCCTTCGAGTTTGTGGGGGCGGCATTCTCGCCGTTCGCCGCCAAGGATCTGTTCGGGGCCAGTCTGACCCTTCTATCGCGCCATTTCGAGACGGGCTTGCGGCTTCTGGTCGAGTGCCTCCGCTGGCCAGCGTTCGAGCAGGACGAGCTCGAGCGCGAGCGACGCAACCTGATGCTCGAGTTGAGTCGGCGTCCTGAGGACACGCTGGCCTGGTCGATGGAGCTGGCCGAGGCAGTACTCTATCGTCGTCATCCCTATCGTTTCCCGATTCGGGGCGTCCGCTCTAGCGTGGAGCGTTGGACTCGGGCTGATCTGGTTGCCTGGCATCGGCGGACCTTCACTCCTGACCGGCTTGTCCTCTCGGTTGTGGGCGATCAGTGCCCCGAGCGCGTGTGTGAGCTGGTGGACGAGGTGTTCGCGGGCTGCGAGCCTTCGGGCTGGTCCCCCTCGAGTGGCGTGCTGGAAGCTCCCCCATTGACTCGTCGCGTGCGCACCGAGCGACGCGAGAAAAGGCAAGCGGCGGTCGTGCTGGCTTTCCTGGCTCCTCGCTTTGGAACCGAGGAGGCCGATGCCTTCGAGGTTTTGCATCACATCCTGGCCGGGATGGGTTCGCGCCTCTTCGTTGAGCTGCGCGACCGCCAGGGCCTGGGCTATGTAGTCAACTGCAACCTGGATGCTCGCTTTGACTCGGGTTGCTTTAAGGTCTACGCTTTGGTGCCATCGGCGCAGGCCTCGCGAGCACGCCAGGCGCTGCTCGAGCAACTCCAGCGGTTGCGCCACGAGCCGGTCTCCTCGGTAGAGTTGCAGCGTGCCAAGAAGTATATGCTGGGCCTGTTTGAGATCTCCCAGCAGAGGAAATCGACCCGGGCCTTCAGGTTGGCCATGTGCGAGCTCTTGGGAGCGGGTTTCGCGGCCGTGGAGGACTATCCGCGCCGCATTCGCTCGGTGACTGCCGAGCGGGTGATGCTCGTGGCTCAACGTTACCTGGATACCCAGAACTATTGTTGCGCCCAGGTGTTAGCAGAGTGAAGCAAACGCCAATCAAATCAGGCCTTTTCATCACCCTGTGCTAAGTGCCCGGGAAACGGCGCGGGTTCTCGCGTCCTGACTCCTTGACGGTGATCTTGTTGCCGCGTCGCTCCAGCCATTGCACCCGCTCGCCAACCGCCGTCTCGATCACGGTGTGCTGCTCGGCCCACTCCAGCCGTTGGTAGCCAGTGCGGCCTTGCTGCCAGACGAAGCTCAGCCCTGTCCGGGTGGGAGACTCCACCCAGCCCTCCCCGGCTGGCAAGGCGGGGACGGCACCAGCCAGCCGCGGGTCGCTCAGCCCGGTGAGCGGGGCGGTCAGGCCGATCTCGCGTAAACCTTCGATTAACTCGGGCTGGACCCGGGCTTCGGCAGCCAGGATCTCCTGGGACACTTGCTCGGCCTTGCGGTCCGAGCGGGACTTGTCCGGCTTGCCCAGGGAGCTGGCTTGGAAGAGCGCGGGTGTGCTCAGCACCGACAGGCCGAGGATGGGCTGAGGGCCTCGCCATCCTGCGCCTGACTTTTCGGCTTCGTCCTTCTCCTTATCCTTGATTTGGGATTGAACGTCGCGCTTCTCAGCCTCGCTCGTCTGGGCTAGCGAGGCCGCCAAAGCCTCCCCGGCGGCGCGTTCGAAGCTCTGAGCCTGCTCTTGCTCCAGCAGCTCGTCGTAGCACTGATGCTCATCGTCCTTATCCACATGCCGTGCCAACAAGTTGCGAAAGCCTTCCGGGTCGGTCTCACGAGAGGCTTTGCTGCCCGTGCGGCCGGCATCTCCGATGAATTGGGAACGGTCGACCAGGGCGCGCAGCTGGTGGGAAGGCGGCGGATTCCCGGCCTGCGGTTCGTTCATCCGTGGAGCTGGCGCAGTCTCCCCAGCGTCAGCCGGAACAAAACAAGGGCCAGGCCCAGGTAGATCAGGCTGGCCGGCAGCAGGTGATGGCGGGCCCGTCGATGGGCTTCCTCATCGTCGAAGTTGGCTTTGAGCTGTTGCAAGTTGGTATCCAGACCGCCTTCCCGCACGCGCGCCTCATCCACCAGGTCGGGCACGAGATGGTTGGCTGGCACCTCCTCCCCCAGGCTGTAAACGCAGCGTAGCGGGTTAAAAGCCACCAACTCGAAGTTGTAGAGGGCGCCCTGAGAGAGACTCAACAGCAAGGGTAGCGAGACTACGACCACCAGGGCATAGATCAGTCCTCGATAGGACTGCTGGCCGGGACGCGAGGGAGACATCAGGAACATCCACACCACCGACCCCACAAGCAGGAAGGGCCAGGTGAGCAGGCTTTCGAGCAAAAGGGTGCCCACCAGCAGCATGATGACGACCAGTTTGGCGTTATGAGCTGCTCGCTCGGGCTCGGGCAGCTGGCTGCCCAGCCACAAGCCCAGGCAACCGAAGAGGAGCGAAACAGCCACCAGGAAGCCGTCCACGGCCAACACCGTCCAGATCGAGAGGTCCTCGGCCCAGACGTAGAATCCGAAAAAGAGAGGTTGTACCGCCAGAATCTCCACCCACAGGGGGAGTAAGCAGGCCAGCAGCTTGGCGCTCAGGGCTCGGGTCAGGGACAAAGGGGTGGACAAAAGCACGGGAACCGTGCCTTCCCGCATTTCGCAGGCCATGGAAACGGCCGGGTAAAGGGAGGAACGCAGGGCCACCAGCCAGGTCTGCAGGAGAACCGAGAAAGAGAAAAAGACGCGAACGTCCAGCTCACTTTCCTGGCCACCTGCCCTCCAGAAAATGATTGGCGGCAGGTGAGTGAAGAGGAAGAACCACATGAGTCCGGGATAGGTCAAACCCCGCTTGACGCGACGACGGGCCTGGGCGGCCATTTCTTTCAAAAACAGGGGGTCGGACCAGAGCGCCCGCGATTTCACCAGACTCGATTCACCTCCACTCCTCATTATACCTACTCGGAAGCTGTTTGTAAGTAGTTGTGGGTCTCAAGGAATCTTTTCGCCCGCGCCGGGAAGCTCCCCTGGAGGAAAATCTTCAATTCTGGGGATGTAGAGCTCGCGGGTGGGAGCAGCTCGGGGCAGGGGCTCGGCCGGCTCGTCCTCGGGACGTGATTGTCTGTCTCGGCCCTGGAGCAGCCACTCCTTGAAGCTATCCTCAGGAACGTCGAGCAGACCGTGGAAGTCTGGAGCCCCGGCCGGGCGGATGTTGCCGGCCTTGAGCATTCCCAGCATATCTGCCGTGGCTGGAAACCAGCGCTGCTTACCCAACCAGACGGCGGGAAGCCGGACCAGGGCGTAAGGCAGAGGGAAGAGGACGGATTTATGTCCTCCGAGATCGCGCACCAGTCGCAGCAAATCTTTGTAGCTGTAAACTTCGGCTCCGCACAGGTGGAAAATCTTTCCTGTCACATCGGGGCGAACCAGGCAGGCTCCGATGGCCAGGGCCACCTCACGACTCGAAACCGGAGCCAGCTCAAAACCCGGGCCGGAAAAGTAAGGCACGGCCGGGGCCCAGCTGAAGAGGCTCTCAAGCGTTCCCATGAAACTTGGACGGTCGCCGGGGCCCCCGTAGATGACCGAGGGCCTCAGGATCACCGTTTCAAGCTCGCTGGCCCGCACTGCAACTTCGGCTTTTGCTTTGGAGACAAAATAGGCGTAGGGCAGTCCCCGCTCGGCTCCGTTGGCACTCATCTGCACAAAGCGGCGCACTTCGGCTTGCTGGCACGCCGTCAGCAGGTTGCGGGTGGCCTGGTAATGGAGCTTGTCGAAGGTGACGCCTCGCTCAGGCTCTTCGCGCAGGACTCCCACCAGGTTGACGCAGGCCTGACAGCCCTGGCTGGCAGGAAGCAAGGTGGCCGGGTCGAGGACGTCCCCCTGGAACGGCTCAGCTCCGGCCACCCGCAATCGGCTGGGGTCGCGCACCAGAGCGCGAACCTCATGGCCCTGCTCGAGCAGGGTTTTGAGAACCGGCTCACCGACGTACCCGGTTCCCCCTGTTACGAGAACTCGCACTTAGAGGATGCGAATTCCATCCGAGGGTAACTGGTCTTGAATCTGGCCCTCAGTCTTCTCGGTTGGTTTCATCCGATGGCCCAGTCGCTCGAGCCCGCCTTTGACCTCATGGGCCAGGCCAGAGGCCCGGTCGTGGAGGCGGCGGGCCTGGTCGCCGAGCTGCTCGCGGGTTTCGCTGCCGGCCTGGGGGGTCAGCAAGATGGCGGTGGCGGCCCCGACCAGTGTTCCCACCAGAAGGCCAAAGGTAAAAGCGCCCAGGGCATGACCCTGCGGTTGCTCTTCGGATTGAGGTTCGTGGGTTTCAGGTGTCTCTTGCACAGGAAGCACACTCCTTTGCTTGACATATCGGTCCGGTCTCACTTTACCAGCCGTGGCCTCCCCCCTTCAAGCTCTTCCAGAGGGATCGGCGCAAATGGCGCGAACGCGGGAAAAAAACGCGCTCGAGGTTCGCATGAGAAAGTCTTACGCCGGAATGGATCTGTCCGACAAGCAGGCCGATCCACTTTACAAGCGTCGCCATTCGCTGGCACACGTGCTGGCTCAGGCCATTCAAAATCTGGTCGAGGGTGCTCATCTCGGCTTTGGTCCACCCGTGGAGAATGGTTTTTACTATGACTTTCAATTGCCGCGCCCTGTCACGGTTGAGGAGCTGCCGGCGATCGAGAAGGAAATGCGCCGCATTCTGGCTCAAGACCAAGAGTTCGAGCTCTTGGAAAAGGATCTGGAGACCGCTCTGGCTGATTTCCAGCGGCAGGGCGAGCACCTCAAAGCCGAGTATGCCCGCGAGCTGGTCTCAGGGGGTGAAACGCTGACTTTCTATCGCAACGGCCCCTTCGAGGACATGTGCGCAGGCCCGCACGTCGATTCGACCCGGTTCATTCCCTCCGACTGTTTCTGCCTGGACTCGGTGGCCGGGGCCTACTGGCGAGGAGACGAGAAGCGCGAGATGCTGACCCGCATCTACGGGCTCTGCTTTCCTACCAAGAAAGATCTCGAGGAGTTTAAGAGAGAGCGCGAGGAAGCCAAGAAATTCGATCACCGCAAGCTGGGCAAGGAGCTCGAGCTGTTTATGATCGCCGACGAGGTGGGCGCCGGTTTGCCTCTGTGGCTGCCGAACGGCACGGTGCTGCGCGACGAGTTAGAAGCCCTGGCGCGCGAGAAGGAGCACGACGGGGGCTACGTGCGGGTCGCTACCCCTCATGTCACCGATGGAAAACTTTTTGAGACTTCGGGCCACCTCGAGCACTACAAGGAAGCCATGTTTCCGGCCATGCCGGTGGAGGAGCGTGATTTCTATCTCAAGCCCATGAACTGCCCCTTTCACCATTTGATCTTCGGTGTGAGGCCGCGCTCGTATCGCGAGTTGCCTTTGCGATTGGCCGAGTATGGCCAGGTCTATCGCTTTGAGCCCTCGGGGGCCCTGGCCGGGCTCTTGCGGGTGCGCGGCATGTGCATGAACGACGCCCACATCTATTGCACCCCCGAGCAGCTCGAAGATGAGTTTCGGGCCGTGCTCGAGCTACATCGTGACTACTACGAGATGTTTCGCATCACGAAATACTGGATGCGCCTGTCCGTGCACGACCCGGCCAACACGGAGAAATACGTTGATAACCCCGAGGCCTGGAAGAGCTCCGAGCAAATCATCCAGCACATTCTTGACAATCTGGGCATCGAGTATCAGGTGGGCTTCGGCGAGGCCGCCTTTTACGGACCTAAGGTTGATTTTCAGATCCGCAACGTGGTCGGTCGCGAGGAGACTGCCTCTACCAACCAGCTCGACTTTGCCGTGCCCGAGCGGTTCAAGCTGACCTACATCGGTCCCGACGGGGCCCAGCATACCCCCTACTGCATCCATCGGGCCCCGCTCGGCACCCACGAGCGCTTCCTGGCCTTCTTGATGGAGCACTTCAAAGGCGCCTTCCCCACCTGGATGGCTCCCCTTCAGGTGCGCGTGATCCCCGTGCAGATGGAGAAATTCGGGGAGTACGCTGCTCGAGTTGTGGCCGAGCTCAAAAAACGGCGATTCCGGGTCGAGCTCGATGAGGGCTCGGACAGCTTCAACAAGAAGATCCGCACTGCCGCCACCGAGAAGATCCCGAATGTGCTGGTCGTGGGCGAGCGCGAGCAGGAGTCCACTGAAGTGACCTGGCGCCGCTACGCGGTCAAGGAGCAAAGGACTGTTCCGCTCAGAGAGCTGCTGGCTACCCTCGAGCGCATGCGCAGTCTGCGTCTGATGGATAACTTTCCCGATGTCGAGCTGACCTCCGAGTGACTGATTTTCTCGGGAGCCTGGTGCGCAAGCTGCGCGGGAAGAGCGCGTCCGAAGCACACGCCGAGCGGCCCGAGTCGGTCTGGACTCGCGAGTCGGTCTCCAAGGAGGCGCGACTGCGGGTGGTGCCCGGCACGGAGCGGGTGGAGTTCTTCAGTCTGATCACGGGCGAGCGCCTTTTTGGGCTTCCAGCTCGCCTGACCGGACCGCCGGTGAAATCCACCGAGTCCGCCGATCGGGGCCAGAAACAGGTGATCTTGAGCGTGCCCCTGCCCGACAATCGGTCGGTTCGGGTGACCTTCCAGAGCCCGCCCGAGGTCGAGCCGGAAGAGGTGGAGACGGCTCGGGCCAGCCAGACGCGCGTTCCCCCCGATTCGAGCATGGTGGAGTTCCTGCTCACTCGTGAAGAGCATGAGTTCCGGTATGTTTTCGAATTCCCTGAAGGGCTCCCGGTCCAGGACTTCGAGCCGGTCCCCGACCGTCGTCCGGTTTTCCGTAGCGTGCCCCCCGTGGCCCAGATGGCTGCATTTCTCAGGGCAATGACCCAGCATCGCCGCAGTGCCCTGGCCTGCCTGGAGGACGTGGCCCGCACCTCGGGCTCTCCTCGGACCCGCGAGCAGGTTGTCGTGCTGGCCGGGCTCTATCCGCGCAGCCACGAATTTAGCTCCGAGCGTCTTCGGGCTCTCGAGACACTGCTTCGCCGTTGCGGACGGATCGTCCATCCGGCCGTGCTGGCCGCTCTGGCCATTTTCGTCGAGCTCGAGCAAGAGCGCCTCAGCCCCGAAAGCCTCGAACCAGGAGGGCCGTTGGAGGTATCGGCCCGATCTTGCTACCTGGTGGCTCGTCACTTCAATGTGGAGCCGAGCTCGACGCTCTGGGAGGAGCTTTTCGGTCAGCCTCCCGAGGGCATTCTTGATGAGGGCCTGCGCGAAGCGCTCCGGAGGAGCTCGACCTCGCGCACCCATCTGGACATTCTCAGCGACCTGGCCCGCGAGAGTAAGTCGCAGAGGGTGGCAGCCTTCGTCGATGCTGTGCGCCCCCGTTTGCCGCAAGGCCAGTTTCGGGTCAATGACGAGCAGGTGGCCCTGGGCGCCCTGCTGGCGGCCAGCGGTATCCCCGTGCATGGCAACACTCTGACGGCTCTGTGCTTGTTCGTGGACATCGAAGTGGGAGTGCTGAGCCAGCTGGCCTTCGACCGAGTGATCGAAAGCGGCGATCGGGTGGATACGTCGATGTATGCCATGGTGGCCGTGGCTGGTGCCTTTGATCTGGGCTTACGCGGCTTCTCCCTCGAGCAGGCCAGCGAGGACGGTCTCAAGAGTCTCTTGCAGCTGGCCGGGGGACGCTTGATGGCCCGTTTTGTGAAACCTGGTCAGGAAGGGTTCTGGTGGGAGTATCTCGGCTCTGCCGCCGAGGTGACTCGACCGGCTCGCGAGGGGCTGACCTTTACCGGTCACGTGTTGGGACGCTTTGCAGCCATCGATCAGCTCAATGAGCGCGATCTCGAGGTTTTCAACCGGGCTGGCCGCCCGATGATGGCTTGCTTTTCAGCTGATTATGATCGCACGATCTTGTGGAAGAAGCTGGGGGACGAAGAGCCGGCCGAGCAGGGGAAGTTCACCTTCATCAAAGGTTTCACTGCCTTTAGCTTCAACCGAATGGTGATGGCCGGACTGGAGAGCGGCCGCCCCCGCTGTTCAGCCGTGATCGGTGAGTTGGATGCCCGGGGAAACTACAGTTACAGGTTTCTCGAGGATCCAGCCGAGCTGCCTGAGGGTTGGTCTGGGAAGCTGGTCGCCTTTCCCGAGGTGGATCGACTGCCCGAGTTGATGTACGAGCTGGGCCAGGATCCCTTGCTGGGTCGCAGCGAGGCTCTGCTCGAGGAGGCCCGCACACTGGAGCAGGTCCATTCTTCCGTGGGTCGGATTCTGTCGGCTCGGCCCACTTACTTGTCGCTGCTCGAGCAGCCTGAGCTGCTCGCCAGTCTGCAGCAACTGGCCCGTTCGCCGGCCCTGGCCAGCGCCACCTCGGTGGTGCTCGATGGACCTACCCGCGAGAGTCTGGTGGACCTTCTGAGCCGTCCTCAGGGACTCAAGCTGGAAGTCTATGAGCCGCTGGCGCGAGCCGTGGATACTCCCGAGGAGCTGGAGTTTCTGGCGCTGCACGTTCTCTTTGCCCTGGCAATCTCCGAAGACGTGCAATTCGAGCGGCGCTTCAAGCAGTATGACGAGGCGCGCTTTCGGCAGTTGCTGCGCACGCGGCTGCACGGTCTGCTTGATTCGCCCCGGTCCCATACCCGAGCGCTGGCGGTTCGCTTGATGGCGACCACTGAGGAGATTCGTGATCGAAATGATCGGCTCATTGCGCAGTACGAGCTCAGTCGCGCTCGTCAGGACAGCGATCCCGCCGTGGTGCTGGGCGCCTCCGAGGCTCTGGGTCGGCTGGCCCTGGAGCAAGTCATGCCCCTGCCCGAGATGACCAGCGTGGCCCTGAGCAAGGCGCCCGCTGAGCCGGTGGAGACCTTGGAGCCAATCTCCGACCGGGAGTTGCACGAGATGAAGTCGGAGATCCGGGCCTGGCTCGTGGCGCGCGCTGGCCTCTCTGACCTGGATAAGCGCCGCTCCCAGCGCGAGCTTGCCCGCCAGGCCCTGGGCCCGGATGGGCAGCCGGAAGAGGAAGTGGTGGAGCGCCTGGCTCAGTTCCTGGTGGCCCTCAATCGGGCGGTCGGCACCGAGGGCCACTGCTACTTCTGCATGCTCAGGGCCAGCCGGGTGGGTCCGATTCGGGCTGCGGTCTTCGATAGCTGGCGGGTGTTCGCGCTCTCCAAAGGCAGTCGCCTCAATGAGCTGGTCGTCAGCACCCCGGCCCTGGAGCTGCGCCTGGAGTTTCAGGACTTTTTGGAGGTTCACGGGGCCGAGTTGTCCGAGAAGTTTGGCGGCGAAGCGCCCTTTCTGGGGGGGCCTGGGGAACCCATCACGGTCTACCATCTCAACCCGGGCGAGCGTTTTGGCACCTGGCGCCGTCGAGAGTCCTCCTTCCTGGAGGAGCGCCGGGAGGAGTCACCGTTCTTTCTCAGCCTGCTCGAGCGCCTGGAGGAGATGCCCAGGATTTTGCAGGTGGAGCGCGCGGGCGGGGTGCCCCTGAGCGAGCTCGAGAGTCATCTCGCCTCCTTTCCCACCGAGCGGATCATCGAGCCCTGGGAAGCCCGGATTCTGCAGCCTGGCCGCTTTCGCTTCGCCCCCTTTCTGCATCGCACCAGCCTGCGGAAGGATAAGCTCACCGACGAGGAGGACCTGGAGGACTTCGAGGCTCTGCTGCATCTCTTGCAGGGCCGCAACCCTGGTAGCCCTTCAGCCTCGGCCCACCCGGCCCAGGCATCTTCCCAATCGGCCCCGGCCAACGAGTCTCCACCGGTTCCCAGCTTCAAGGAGCTGGCTGCGTCTTTGGCCCAACACTTTGATTTGCCCAAACCTTACCAGAAGCAGGTGATCAACATTTTGCTCGATGTCGGGAGTCAGTCTATCTATGACCTTTAGGTTGAGTGTTTGAGAAGAGGATTGCCCGGACAGAAGGGCCCGGCCCCCCTGCCGAGGAAGGATTTTCTAACTCGACCCGGGCCTCGCCTGTGGAGTGAACAGGAGTTTCGGTTATGCCGCATCTGGTCGCGATGATCAATTCCTCGGTGGGGAAGAAGTTTCTTCAGGCACTCACGGGGCTGGGACTGTTTGCCTTCGTGATCGTGCATCTGATCGGAAATCTCACGCTGTTGCTCGGTCCCAGTGCCTTCAACGGCTACGCCTACTTTCTGGAAGAGCTCGGGCACGGCATGGTGGTTCCCCTGGCCGATTGCGGCTTGCTCCTTTTCTTTGGAGTGCACATCGTGACGGGCATTCGGGTGGCGCTGCTCGATAAGGGCAAGGCTCGCCCCCACGGGTATCAGGTCGACGGGAACGCCGGCGGCAAGAGCCGCAAGTCGCTCTCCTCGATGAGCATGATCGTGACCGGAATTCTCCTGGCGGTTTTTCTCCCCATTCATCTCTGGAATTTTAAGTACGCCACCACCACTGGCTACGGCCCCCCCGAGCACCAGATGCGAGATCTTTATCTCGTGGTGGAAACCCTGTTCTCCCAGCCGGGCTGGGTGGTCTTCTACGTGGTCGTGATGGTCGCCCTGGGGTTCCATCTCTGGCACGGAGTGTGGAGCGCCTTCCAGTCGCTGGGTCTTACCCACCCTCGCTGGCTGCCCTTCCTGAATCTGGTCGGGTGGGGGTTCGCGTTCTTGCTAGCGGTGGGGTTCATCTACCTGCCCGTGGCCATGTATCTCAACTTCGTGCCCCTGACTGGAGGATAAGAGTGAGCCTCGTCGCTGAACCAACCGTCCGTCTTGATGCCCGCACGCCTCCAGGGCCTGTGGCTGAGAAGTGGACCCATTTCAAGTCCCACGCCCGTCTGGTCTCGCCAGCCAACAAGCGCAAGTATCACATCATTGTCGTGGGCACCGGCCTGGCCGGTGGCGCTGCCGCTGCCTCGCTGGCCGAGCTTGGCTACAATGTCAAGTCGTTCTGCATTCAAGACTCGGCCCGGCGGGCCCACAGCGTAGCTGCTCAAGGCGGCATTAATGCTGCCAAGAACTACCAGAACGACGGCGATAGCGTTTTCCGACTTTTCTACGATACCGTCAAAGGCGGAGACTTCCGGTCCCGTGAGTCCAATGTGCACCGCCTGGCCGAGCTGTCGGTGAACATCATCGATCAGTGCGTGGCCCAGGGCGTTCCTTTCGCACGCGAGTACGGGGGCCTGCTGGCCAATCGTTCCTTCGGTGGGGCCCAGGTTTCCCGCACTTTCTACGCTCGCGGTCAGACCGGCCAGCAGTTGCTCCTCGGGGCCTACGGCGCCTTGATGCGCCAGGTTCACGCCGGTGGGGTCGAGATGTTCACCCGGCATGAGTTCCTCGATCTCGTGATCGTGGATGGGCGGGCCCGGGGCATCATCTGCCGCAATCTGGTCAGCGGCCAGATCGAGCGTCACGTGGCCGACGCCGTGCTGCTCTGCACGGGTGGCTATTCGACCGTTTTTTACCTTTCCACCAATGCGGTCAACTGCAATGCCACCGCAATCTGGCGCTGTCACAAGCGGGGGGCGCTTTTTGCCAACCCCTGCTTCACCCAGATCCATCCGACCTGTATCCCTCAGGTGGGCGATTCACAGTCCAAGCTCACCTTGATGAGCGAGTCCTTGCGCAACGACGGGCGAGTCTGGGTACCCCTGGCGGCTGGCGACAGCCGTCCCGCCAACCAGATTCCAGAGCCAGAGCGCGATTATTTCCTCGAGCGCCGCTATCCGGCTTTCGGCAACCTGGTGCCGCGTGATATCGCCTCGCGGGCCGCTAAAGCGGTCTGTGACGAGGGACGCGGCGTGGGCTCGAGCAAGCGGGCCGTGTACCTCGACTTCGCTCAGGCCATCGAGAAGCTGGGAAAGCCGGTGGTCAAGGAACGCTACGGGAACCTGTTCGCGATGTACGAGGAGATTACCGGGGAAGATCCGTACGAGCTGCCGATGCGCATCTACCCCGCTCCCCACTATACGATGGGGGGGCTGTGGGTGGATTACCACCTGATGAGCACCATTCCCGGGCTGTTCGTGCTGGGAGAGGCGAACTTCTCTGATCACGGCGCCAATCGTTTAGGCGCCAGCGCGTTGAT
>QWHO01000491.1 GCA_021404945.1 bacterium CPR1 | reverse complement strand
GCACGGCGAGCTTTCGAGACCCGCTCCATCAATGGGCGCGACTCAGGTCTCCCGGCTTGAAGCTGGCTTCTACCCGCTTGACGATGGGGTCGAATTTCGACTTGCGGCTCAGCGAATAGGTCAGCCGAAAGCTCTGGCTGCAGCCCGGGCCATGAAAGGTCTTCTGGTAGATGATGCTCTTGCCGTTCACCCAGCTCACCACGAACCAATTCTTGCCGCTGGCCTGGTAGCCGATGGGCCCTTCCTGCCTGGCGGCGTCAAGGGCTTCCCGGTATGCCTGGTCCAGGCTTTGAGAGGCCAGGTTGTTGCTGCCCCAGGCCAGCAGCTCAGAGCGTCCATCGGTGAAGGTGCGACCGTCCTCATTGGCGGGTGCCTCGCGCGCCTGCAGGCCGCCCGGTACGTCCAACTCGAAGCCGTAGCGCGTATTGTGATAGTGAATCCAGGGCGATTGGGCCAGGCAGGCGGCCGTCAGGGCCAGCCAGAGGCTCACCAGGAGCATTCTCATGCCAGCGGGTTAGTCTCGCCCGGGTGGAGTCCTGCGCGGAAGTCTATGGACCGCTCATGTCGTCGCTGGCAAACATCAGGCGTTCCCGCCGGACTCCGAGCGACGGCTCACGACGAGTAGCGGTCGTCGCGCCACGGGTCGGCGGTGTTGGAGTAACCGTTACGCTCCCAGAAGCCGGGTCGATCACGGGCCAGGAGCTCCAATCTGCACAACCATTTGGCCCCCTTCCAGGCATAGAGGCGGGGGGTGATGACCCGCACCGGACCCCCGTGCTCGTCGGTCAGCGGCTGCCCTTCGGCCGTGTGCACGAGCAGCACGTCGCTCTGCAAAGCCATGGAGAGGGGCAGGTTGGTCTCATAGCCATCCTGACCGTGGCACATGACGGCGACCGCCTCGGGCAAGAGCCCGGCTCGCTCGGTCAGGTGGGCAAGACGGACCCCTCGCCAGCTCAGGTCAAAGCCCGACCAGCCGGTGACGCAGTGAAAGTCGGAGCGGTCCTCCACCTGCTCGAGAGCGAGGAAGTCTTTCCAGCTCAGCCTCAGAGGTCGTTGCACCAGCCCGTCCACCACCAGCTCCCAGCGCTCGATGGTGGGCACTATTCCGTAGTGCAGCACGGGCCACTTCGTGGTGGCCGTCTGGCCGACGGGAAGGCGGGGCAGTCCGTGGCGATTGGGCTCGCCGCTGCCTTGCGGGGAAGGAGTCTCGACCGTCGACCGGAGGCTGGCGCCGCTTGAAGAACAACCTCAGGGATCGTTCGTGCTGACCATCATCACCGCCTCCGAGGTGGCCGTGTTGGGCACCCCTTCGGGCGTGACCGCCGCTTCGTTGCGCTCGCCGGTGCGGATGCGGTAAACCCGCTCGATGGGCATGACGAAGACCTTGCCGTCACCCACCTCGCCGGTGCGGGCCGACTCCAGGATGGCCTGCACGGTGGGCTCGACGTAGGATTCGCTGACCCCGATCTCCAGGCGGATCTTCTCGGTCAGCTCCATCTTGACGGTGGTGCCGCGGTAGGTCTCCACCCTCTCGGTCTCACCCCCGTGACCGTGCACGCGCGAGACGGTCAGCCCGCACACGTCGGCTTTGAAGAGAGCTTCCAGAACGTCGTTGAGCTTTTCGGGACGGATGACGGCCACGATCAACTTCATGCCGCGCTCCCGCGCGTCAGCACCAGGATGGCGCCCTCACCCGAGCTGTAGGCTTCCTCGCCATGCTGGGTGACGTCCAGGCCGTGGCCTTCCATGCGCTGGTCGGCCCGCAGCGGGGTGAACAGAGCGATCAGCTTGAGCAGGGCAAAGGTGCCCACCGCGCTCCAGACCAGGGCGGCCACCACCGCCAGCAACTGGATGCCCAACTGGCCCGGGTTGCCAAAAAGCAGGCCGTCGGCCGGCGAGCCCCAGGCCTTCTGGCAGAAGATGCCGGTCAGCAGGGCGCCGGTGACGCCTCCGAGCCCGTGGCCGGCAAAGACGTCCAGCGAGTCGTCCAGGCGGGTGCGGCTGCGCCAGAGGATGCCGTAATAGCTGGGGAAGACCACCAGGGCTCCCAGCAAAAGGGCGTTCAGCGGGCTGATGAATCCGGCCGCCGGGGTGATGCCCACCAGGCCCACCACGATGGCCGTGGCCGCTCCCACCGCGGTGGCGCGTTTGGTGCGGAACAGGTCGAGCAGCACCCAGACCAGCATGGCCGCGCACGGGGCCAGCAGCGTGTTGACGAAGGCCAGCACGGCGGTGGAGTTGGCCGCCAGGGCGCTCCCGCCGTTGAAGCCGAACCAGCCGAACCAGAGCAGGGCCGCGCCCAGCAAGACCATGGGCACGTTGTGGGGCAGCAGGGCCTGGCGTCCGTACTCCTTGCGCGGGCCCAGGGTCAGGGCGGCCACCACCGCGGCCAGCCCGGCGTTGATGTGCACAACCGTGCCACCGGCGAAATCCAGAGCTCCCATGCTGCCCAGCCAGCCCCCGCCCCAGACCCAGTGGGCCAGGGGGCCGTAGACCACCAGGCTCCAGAGGGCGATGAAGGCAAGGTAAGGGCCGAAGCGCATCCGCTCGACCACGGCTCCCGAGATCAGGGCGGCGGTGATGATCACGAAGGTGGCCTGGTAAGCGGCGAAAAGCAGATGGGGGATGGCTCCTTTCGCCCCCAGGCCGACCTTCTGGAGCAGGCTCAGCTCCAGCCCTCCCAACCAGCTGTTGCCCGTTCCGAATGCCAGGCTGTAGCCCAGCAAGAACCAGAGCACGCCGACGGCTCCGAAGGAAACGTAGCTCATCATCATGGTGTTGAGCGAGTTCTTGGAGCGGACCAGTCCGCCGTAAAAGAATCCCAGCGCGGGCGTCATCAGCACCACCAGACCGGTGGCTATCAGCATCCAGGCGACATCCCCGGGCTGCATGGCCGGGGTCTCCTGGGCAAGCCAGAGTGAGAGCAAGGTCGAGATCCTCCGTCAGGTAGCTCTGGACCGATTTCTTGCTTAATAAATTAAGTCAAGATCGACTAAGGGATAATTTCTTTTTGCTTAAGACGAAAAATCCTTCTCAAAGCAAAGCCAGCAGGTCGGACCCTTCCGATCTGGCGCCATTGCTGTCATAAAGCCAAAAGGAACCCCTCGCGCCCTCCCCGAAAGCCGCCTCCCATGGCCAAAAAGACCGCTCGCAGCAAAAATCTCTCCGGCTCTGAGGTGGCCCGCAACTGGCTCTTCGAGCGCCTGGAGCGCTGGATGGCCGAGGACGGCAGTTGGGCGGCGGTGCTGGTGGGCCCGCCCGGGGTGGGCAAGAGCGAGTTTCTGCGCGAGCTGACCCGGCGTCACGCCCAGAGCATCCTGGTGGACGTGCGCCGCCCGCTGGGCACGCACCACCAGGAGGGGTTCTGGTCGGCTCTGCTGGGCCAGACCGACCTGGAGGGCAAGAAGTTGCCCGTGCCGGCCTTTGAGGCCGCTCGCTGGGCTCACGAGCACTTGCCCCTGGAGGGGCGAGCCATGCGCCTGGTGGTGGTGGACTCGCTGGATCGGGCCCACGACCTGATGGATGGCGCCGGGCTGGCGGGGCTTGATCGTCCCATCGCCGGGGTGCGCCTGCTCATCGCCACCCGACCCACTCACGAGATGACCGGGCTGGAGCGCTCGGGGACACGCTTTTTTCGGCTCAAGCAAGAAGATCCTGAGAACCTGCGAGACGTCGAGACCTATCTCTCGGAGCGCCTGCGCGCCATGGGCCGCAGCCAGACCGCGCTGCCCCGTCTCTGCCGGCTGTCCGGGGGGAATTTCCTGGTGGCCCGACTGGTGGCCGACGCCTTCTCCGAGCGGCTGCTCGACCATCAAGACCTGCACAGCAAGTCTTTTGATTTGCCCGCTCTCGACCGCGCCATGGCCGGTCTGTGGGACGAGATCGTCACGCTGGCACCCGACGGGGTGACCCAGGAGGAGATGGCCCGGGTCGCCTGCTGTCTGTGCGAGGCGGGCGAGCCGCTGCCGGCCTTCAGTCTGGCCGATTTTCTGGCCCTCTCTGCTTCGCGGGTGAACATGCTGCTCAAGGCTCTCCATCCTTTGCTGTGCGAGGAGGATGGTCGCATCCGGCTGTTCCACCCGGCCATGAGCCACCTGCTGGCGCGTCTTTTCCAGCGCGATCTGGTGAGCATCCACCGGGGCGTGGTGGCCTACTTCCGGGAGGCCTTTCCTTCCTGGGAGGAGATGACCGACCCGTACGGCTGGCGCTTCCTGGGCCATCACTGCGACCGACTCGCTCGCACCGCCCGCCGGGTCGACTTCTCGGTGCTGCACTGGCTGGGCGAGGGTCCCTACCTGCGGGCCAAGCTGAAGAACACCCGGTCACTGCGTGCCGTGCTCGACGAC
>QWHO01000490.1 GCA_021404945.1 bacterium CPR1 | reverse complement strand
TCGGTGTCACCCGGCTTGTTGACCTTCACCTTACGCAGCATCTGGCGCACGATCACCTCGACGTGCTTGTCGTTGATGTCCACGCCCTGGTCGCGGTAGACGGTCTGAACCTCGTCCACGATGTAGCGCTGGGTCTCCTCAGTGCCGCGGGTGCGCAGGATGTCGTGCGGGTTCAAGAATCCGCCCACGATCTGCTCGCCCAGCTCCACCGAGTCGCCCTGTCGCACCAACAGGCGGGCCGAGAACGGTACCAGCACATCCTTGACCTCGCCATTCGGGTTGGTGATGGTGATCTTGCGAAGACCCTTCTCCTGGCCCAGCGTGACGATGCCGTCGGTCTCGGCCATACAGGCGTAGCCCTTCGGCTTGCGGGCCTCAAACAGCTCTTCCACGCGGGGCAGACCCTGAATGATGTCTTCCTGGGCCACGCCGCCCGTGTGGAAGGTTCGCAGCGTGAGCTGCGTGCCCGGCTCACCGATCGACTGGGCGGCAATGATGCCGACCGTCTCACCGATGTCGACGATCTGGCCGGTGGCCAGGTTCTTGCCATAACACATCGCGCACACGCCGTGGGGCGAGACGCATGTCATGATCGAGCGAATCTTGACCTTGGGCCACTTGATCTTGCGCTGACCGCGGCTCAGATCGACGTTCTTCATGAGGAACTTCTCGATGGCCTGGGCCTCGTCGTCCTCGATCATCTCGCCGGTCTTCTTGATCTGAGTCTCGCCCTCGGCGTCCACGTACTCGAGATCCTCGGCGGCCACCCGGCCCGAGATGCGCTCCCACAGGGGAACCTTGACCTCGGTGCCATCGGCGCAAGCCCAGACTTCGATGTAATCGGTGGACTCGCAGTCGACCATACGCACGATGATGTCCTGGGAGACATC
This sequence comes from bacterium CPR1, assembly GCA_021404945.1. Lineage (GTDB taxonomy): Bacteria > Vulcanimicrobiota > Xenobia > Xenobiales > QWHO01 > QWHO01. Next base: position 3,489 of record QWHO01000490.1, on the reverse strand, counting down.
GATCAGACGCCGGGTCAGGTAGCCCGAGTCGGCCGTTCGCAGCGCCGTGTCGGCCAGACCCTTCCGGGCGCCGTGAGTGCTGATGAAGTATTCGAGCACTGTCAGGCCCTCGCGCAGGTTGGCGCGAATCGGCACCGGAATGATGCGGCCGGTGGGGTCGGCCATCAGGCCGCGCATTCCCGCCAGCTGCTTTACCTGGGCCGGGTTACCACGCGCGCCCGAGGTGGCCATCATGAAGACCGGGTTGAGACGATCCAGATGCCGCATCATCGCTTGCTCCACCTCGTTGGTGGCAGCCGACCAGATATTCTTCAGCTGGATGTAGTGCTCGTTCTCGGTCAAGAAGCCGCGCAAGAAATACTCGTCGGCCTGCTTCACCTTGTCGTCCGAGCGCTGCAGGATAGCTGGCTTCTCGGGCGGGATCTTGATGTCTTCCACGCCCACCGTGGTGCCCGAGCTGGTGGCATAGCGGAAACCGAGGTCCTTCAAGCTATCCAACAGACGCGCCGTGCGGCTGTTGCCATGGCGGTCGTGCACCCGCTTGATGAGGCGCACCAGATCCTTCTTGCCGAACGTCTTGTTGATATCCTTGCTGAAGCGCAGGAGCTGTCCGCGCACGCGGCTGTCGGCGGTAACCAGCTGCTCCTCCGTGAGCTGCGTGTCGTAGGTCTCGTGCTTGAAGGGGTTCTCGTCGTCCTTGACCTCGTCAGGGACGGCCCGCCAGAGGAGCAACCGGCCCACGGTGGTGGCCACCATGCCCTCCTCGCGGGGCATCTTGACGCGAATGGGAGCTTGCAGCTCGATGACGCCGGCGTTGAAAGCCATCACCGCTTCCTCGATGGAGCTGAAGTAGCGGCCCTCGCCCTTGGAGTCGTGCTTCTCGATGGTCAGGTAGTACATCCCCAGCACCACGTCCTGGTTGGGAGTGGTGGCCGGCGTGCCGTAAGCCGGCAGCAGAATGTTGTTGGCCGACAGCATCAGGATGCGAGCTTCGGCCTGGGCTCCGGCCGACAGCGGCAGGTGCACGGCCATCTGGTCGCCGTCGAAGTCGGCGTTGTAGGGGGTGCAGACCAGCGGGTGGAGCTGGATCGCCTTCCCGTCCACCAGCACCGGCTCGAAAGCCTGGATGCCCAGGCGGTGCAGCGTGGGCGCGCGGTTGAGCAGCACCGGGTGGTCCTCGATCACCTCTTCCAGCACGTCCCAAACCTCGGGCAGCACACGCTCGACCATGCGCTTGGCGCTCTTGATGTTGTGCACCAGGCCGCGGTCGACCAGCTTCTTCATCACGAAGGGCTTGAAGAGCTCTAGAGCCATCTCCTTGGGCAAACCGCACTGGTGCAGCTTCAGGTGAGGGCCCACCACGATCACGGAGCGGCCTGAGTAGTCCACGCGCTTGCCGAGAAGGTTCTGGCGGAAGCGACCCTGCTTGCCCTTGAGCATGTCGGACAGGGACTTGAGCGGGCGGTTGTTGGGGCCGGTCACCGGGCGGCCGCGGCGGCCGTTGTCGATGAGGGCGTCCACCGCCTCTTGCAGCATGCGCTTCTCGTTCTTGACGATGATCTCGGGCGCACCCAGGTCGAGCAATCGCTTGAGGCGGTTGTTGCGGTTGATGACGCGGCGATAGAGGTCGTTGAGGTCGGAGGTGGCAAAGCGGCCGCCGTCGAGCTGTACCATCGGGCGCAACTCGGGGGGAATGACCGGAATGACCTCCAGGATCATCCACTCGGGCTTGTTGGAGGACTTGCGGAACGCTTCCACCACTTCCAGGCGCTTGATGGCCTTGGCGCGCTTCTGGCCCGACAGAGTGCGGATGTCCTCGCGCAGTTGATCGTGCAGCGGTCCGACCTGGATCTCCTCGAGCATTTCTTTGACTGCCTCGGCCCCCATGCCGGCGCGGAAACCGGGGCCGTACTTCTCCTTGGCCTCGCGGTACTCCATCTCCGAGAGCAGCGAGTGTTTCTGCAGAGGGGTATCGCCGGGGTCGATCACCACGTAGCTGGCGAAGTAGATCACCTTCTCCAGCGTGCGCGGGGACATGTCGAGCAACAGCCCGATGCGACTGGGCACGCCCTTGAAATACCAGATATGGGTGACCGGCGAGGCCAGCTCGATATGGCCCATGCGCTCGCGCCGCACTTTGGAGCGGGTGACCTCGACGCCGCACTTGTCGCAGATGACGCCCTTGAATCGGATGCGCTTATACTTGCCGCAGTGGCACTCCCAGTCCTTGATGGGACCGAAGATGCGCTCGCAGAACAGGCCATCACGCTCGGGTTTGAGGGTGCGGTAATTGATGGTCTCGGGCTTCTTGACCTCTCCGTAGCTCCACTCGCGGATCTGCCGCGGCGAGGCCAGCCGGATCTCCAGGGCATCGAAGTTATTGACATCCATGTTCCGATGGGCTCCTTCTAAATCATCTAGCAGCTATGGCCTGAGCGGGCAGCGCGCCGCCCGGCGCGCTGCCAGGGGCTACAGGCTGGAGAGGGCTTCCTGCCCCAGGTCGAGACCGAGCTCACGCGCGGTGGTCTTGATCTCCTGATCCTCCACCGACTTGATCTCCACGTCACGCAGCGTTCCGCCCGCATCCATCGACTTGATGGTGACGTCCAGGCAGAGCGACTGCAGCTCCTTGATCAAGACTTTGAACGACTCGGGCACACCGGGCTCGAGCACATTCTCACCCTTCACGATGGCTTCGTAGGTCTTGACGCGGCCGATCACGTCGTCCGACTTCACGGTCAGCAGCTCCTGCAGCGTGTAGGCAGCGCCATAGGCCTCCAGGGCCCAGACCTCCATCTCGCCAAAACGCTGGCCCCCGAACTGAGCCTTACCGCCCAGCGGCTGCTGGGTGATGAGGGAGTAGGGGCCGGTCGAGCGGGCGTGAATCTTGTCGTCCACCAGATGGGCCAGCTTCAGCATGTAAATCTGGCCCACGGTGACCGGTCGATCGTAAGGGTCACCACTGCGTCCGTCGAAGAGCACCGTTTTGCCATCCTCGGGGATGGTCAGGTACTCCTTGATAAACCCGGCCAAGTGCTCGATCTCCTCATCGGTCCGCGGCACGCGGCGTAGCCTGAGAATCTCGCGCAGACGGTCGGCCATGGTGGTATCCTTGAGCACCTTCTCCAACTCGGCGGGGTCCAGCTTGGCGTTGGGCACCGCGCCGGCGGCGAAGGTCTTGACTCGTTTGGCCAGGCTGTCGCGAGAGCCGTCGTCGATCAGCGCCTGGGTCTCCCCGGTGGTGATCACCACGTAGTCGCTGGCCAGACCATTGAGGAAGTCGCGCAGGCGGTCAACCAGCGGCGTCTCGCTCAGGATGCGATCGAGCTGAGCCGTGGTGAGTCGGTAGCCCTTGAGCGCCAGGATGGTGCGCAGGCGCGCCATCGACATCAGCTCGCGGATCTCGGTCTCGTGAGCCGAGTCGAACACCGGGCACTCCAACCGCATGTGAGGCTCGCCCGGCTCACTGAGGAAGTGGCACACGAGCCC
>QWHO01000489.1 GCA_021404945.1 bacterium CPR1 | reverse complement strand
GTCCCTGCGCCGGATTGCCGCAGACCCGCGCCACCTCGGAGCCGAGATCGGCTACCTGGCCGTGCTCCACACCTGGGGCCAGAACCTCTCCCACCACCCTCATGTTCACTGCGTGGTGCCCGGGGGCGGGCTGTCTCCGAATGGTGAGCGCTGGGTCTCGGCGCGGAAGGGATTCTTCTTGCCCGTTCGGGTGCTGTCACGACTCTTCCGAGGCCTTTTCCTGGACGCTGTGCGCAAAGCATTCGAGGCCGGGAGAATGTCCTTCTCCGGGAGTCTGGCGCACCTGAGCGACCCTCAAGCTTTCTCTGTCTGGCTCGAAAGCCACTGGCGAGCCGACTGGGTGGTCTACTGCAAGCGACCCTTTGCCGGCCCGGCTCAGGTGCTCGAGTATCTGGGCAGGTACACCCACCGAGTCGCCATCTCCAACCATCGACTGGTGAACGTCAGCGACACCGAAGTCGCCTTTCGTTGGAAGGACTACCGTCACCACGACAAGCAGCGCACGATGCGCCTGCACCCGCACGAATTCATGCGGCGCTTCCTCCAGCACGGGCTTTGTCCGTCTTCGCCACGGCGGCTTCCTGGGCAATCGCCATCGCCGGGCCAAGCTGGCCAGGTGTCGAGAATTGCTTCAGGCGCCCGAAACTGCGGGCTCAGCCGGCGTTGACTGGAAGACGCTCCTCGAGCAACTCACAGGGCGGCCGATCGATCTCTGCCCCAACTGCGAGCACGGCCAGATGATCTGCGTGGACTTGGTGCCGAGCCATCCACTCCCACTGGGCTGGCCTGGGCCCAACAGACTGGACTCTTCATGACCCACGACGGGCTCGAGCGACAACCTGAATATTCGGCCACGACGCGGTGCAAGACGGCCCGCCCAGCGACGCAATTGCCGACCTCTGCCAGAAGAACCGTTTGCCGAACATTCCCAAGCCCCAGCACGCCGAGCAAGCCTCCTTCATGGCTCAGAGCACTGGCCTGTTCCCGCAGCTCAGCCTCTCAAACTCTCTCGCTGGCCCACCACTCGACGAGCCGGTACCACCAGGCCAGCATTCAATCCCCATAGCCTCGAGAGCGGTCAAGTCCAAACAGATTCTTTACGAAGTGCGCCATACCTGACGCCCCAGAGTGGCTCTGCGTCGGCACTCCGCAAAGAATCCTCTGGGTTTCAAACTCGTCGAGAAACAGCACGCAATGTTGAGCCCTCGCTTCGGCGAAGAGGTTGGCCAGCCGCTGCGCGGTTTCCCCCAGGTAGCTGCCGATCACCTTCTCGTAGCGGAGGCGATAGAACGGTACCATGAGCTCCGTGGCCAGAGCTTCCGCCAGGCTTGTCTTTCCATTCCCGGGGGGGCCGGTCAGCAGGATGCGATGTCGCGGCTCCAGGCTGTGGGAGAAAAGGACCTCGCGTCGATGGTGCTCCTCGACGATCTCGCGGCAAGCTTCCAGAACCGGCTCGGGTAGGACCAGATCGGTGAAGGTCCTTTGCGGTATCGATGAGGTGAAATAGTCGCTGGCTCGCTGAAAAGCGACGCTGGTCTTGCTCCCGTTCCCGTTGACGCGAAGCTGAGCACTCAGGTGGTCAGCTAGAATGTGGTGTTGCTTCGAGCGCTCCTCCGCAATCAAGGCCTCGACGACCTTGCGAAAGCGCGCCTGATCCCCTTGCGTCCCGGCCCTGACCAGGTCCAGTAACAGATCCGCTCGCGCCACCTGAGCACCTCGATCCTTCGTGTTCGATCCAAAGCTCGTGGGCCGGCATTCGACAGGTATCCTGCCAAACAAACCTTCCCAATCCAGTTTATACCGTGGACGCAATGCGCCCCACTGGTGGCCGTACCCTTCAACGTTGGACGTCAGGCCGGCGCGGCCTCGGCCTTCTCATACAGCCAGCTGGCCGGCAAGAAAACCGGGTGCGTGGCCACCGGCAGCGGCACCGGCCGGCCGTCCACCCTGGGCAACTCGCCCTCCGAGCGGACAGCCGTCAGGACCCAGACCGGCCCGGGGCAGCCCGGCTGGCCGCTGCACGCCAGCAGCTCCTCGACCAGTTTGAGGTCCGGCTGGTAGCGGGCCAGCAGGCTCAGGCGCTCGAGCAAGACGGGCCCCGAGCGGAGCTTGAGCTCGGTTTCCACCCGGGCCAGAGCCAGTCGCACCACCTGCAGGAGGCGGCCCCAGTCCGGGTGGTCGGGCCCGGCCCGATCGGTGCGCAGCAGGGTCTCCCAGGGAATCCTGCGCTCGCGGCCGACCTCTTCCAGGGCGGCCAGCAGGGCCGCCTCCACGGACACGGGCTGAAAGGCCCAGCGCTCCACCAGGGCAGCCTGCGCGCTCTCCAGGTCCCGCGAGCGGGAGGTCACCACCAGGGGCGAGCGCTCGCGGACCAGCCGCGCCAGACGCTGGTGAAGCTGGGCCTGCGGGATCGGCTCCTGGGTCGGCTTGAGGAGCCCGCGCGAGCCGCTGGGAGTGGTGGTGGAGAGGTTCAGGCCCCCGAAGCGACGATGGTAGCCACCGCTCTCCTCGTTCCACACGAAGTCCAGCTCCAGGTCGGCCAGCAGCCGGTCCAGCTCCGGCCGCAGAGGCAGGTCCCGGGCCTCGGGATAGCGGCTCTTGACGCGCTCGGCCAGCTGGGCCGGGGTGAGCGACCAGGTTCCCAGAAGCGCCCCGTGCGACAGCAGCAGGGCCCGCCGCGCCTCCATTCCGACCGGGTAGAACTCGCCTCGGGACGAGAGGGCCGCCTGCCTGGCCATCCCCGCGGCCAGGCGCAGCAGCGAGGCCTCCGTCAACGGGCTGGCTCTCTCCGGGGGCGCAAGCTCCTGGAGGCGCTCGAGCACCCGAGCGCGGGAAGGCAGTGGCTCCTCGCTCGAGAGCTGATCGGCCACCTCTCCCAGGCGCAGGGCATAGGGCACCAGCGCGTTCTGGGCGGCCACCAGGTGACGGTCGCCCTCCATCCGCTGATGGAAGAACCGGGGTGTCTCGCTCAGGCCCTCGAGCTCGAGCGCGGCGCGCAGCAGGGCGCGGGCGCGTCCCTGGCGCTCCGACGGCTGGTTGGAGGTCGAGCCGCGCGCGATGAGAAGGGCCCGCACCACGTCCTCGGCCACAGCCACGCCACCGAGCCCCGCCAGCAGCTCGGCCACCTGATCGAGGACCGGAGACAGCTCCTCGACCTCCTGCCAGGTCCGCCGCAACCGGGGCATCTGCCGGCGCAGCTCGTTGGGGCCGGCGCGCAGAGCCTGGGCCAGCTCCTGCAGCGTAGGCCAGTGGAGGTCGGGCTGGAGAAACACGCGGGCCAGCGCCTGCTCGCCGGGGTCGGCAGCGCGCTCGAGAAACGCCAGCAGGCCTTCCAGCCCTTGCCCCGGAGCCACCTCCGGCTCGGGCTGACCGAGCAGCTCGAGCAGCCGATCCCGAACGGCCAGAAGCTCGCGGCGGGTCCGGCTGCCCAACCCTCGCTCGCGCGTGAGCCGTGCCCGGGTCAGGGCCACGAGGTCGCCGGCCCGCAGGATGCCCATCCGGTCCAGAGCCTGAACCCCCGCAGGGCTGAGGCCCAGCTCGGTGACCGGCGTGGCGGCGGCGACCTGGCTCCAGTCCGTACGCTCGGCCCCGATCTGGTCCTCCGCCTGGCGGCTCTCCAGCGCCTGGCGGAAGGCCGTGCGCAGCTCCTCGGCATTGTCGAAACGCTGGCTGGCGTCGCGAGCCAGGGCGCGCCGGAAGAACCCACCCAGGCTGGCCCGCAGCTCCGGGGGGAAGCGCTCCTCCTCCAGGACCAGCTTGCAGGCCACCACGGCCGGGTTGGTCTGTCCGTCACCCCAGCGGGGCAGCACGCCGGTCGCCATCTCGTAAAGGGTCAGTGCGGCGGCATAACGCTCGGCGGAGAGATCCCAGCGAGGGGGTCGGCGCAGGCTGAGGAACGGGTCCAGGTAATCACGCGTGCCCACCTCCAGCCGGTCCACGGGAACCCGGGAGAGCGAGAAATCGAAGAGCACCAGCCGCAGCTCGTTGTTCTCCCCCATCGGAAGAACGCCGAGGTTGGCCGGCTTGAGGTCGCGGTGATGGACTCCCGCTTTCTCGAGCACCTCGACCAGGCGCAGCAGGTCGTCTCCGAAACGGCTCAACAGCTCGAGCTGCAGCGGGCCCTCCCGGCGCAGACGCTCGGCCAGGGTCTCGGGACCCGCGAAGCTCAAGAGCAGGGCGCGGCGGTCGGAGACCTTGAGGGTCTGGCGAAGCTGCACCACTTGGCGGTCGTTGAGCCGGGCCAGCACCTCCGCCTCGTCCTCCAGCAGCTGGTTGCTCTCGGCCTTCAGGGCCACCTTGAGAACCAGGGTCTCGTTGCCCCGCTGCACCTGGTAGGCGACCGCCACCCCGCCCTGGCCCAGGGGCTTCTGGAAGAGGAGACCT
>QWHO01000488.1 GCA_021404945.1 bacterium CPR1 | reverse complement strand
GTCCACTTTTACCGCGCGAGTGATCGCCTCCACGGGGGCCGAGCTTTTTCCCACCCTGGTGGGAGCGCTCTCGGCTCTGGAAGGCCCCCTTCACGGTGGAGCTCCCGGTCCGGTGCTGGATATGCTGGATGCCTGTCAGGCCGATCCGCGAGGCTGGATACGCGAGCAACTGGCCCTCGGCCGGCGCCTGATGGGCTTCGGGCATCGAGTCTACCGGGTGCGCGATCCGCGCGTCGAGGTGCTGAAGCGGGCAGTGCTGACGCTGGAGCAGAGCCCGCGTCTGGCTCAGGCCGAGACGGTCGAGCGGGTGGCTCTGGAAGAGCTTGCCCGGCACAAGCCCGATCGGCGCCTGGAGACCAACGTCGAGTTCTATACCGCCGTTCTGCTCGAGGCCGTCGGGTTGCCGCGAGAGGCGTTCACGGGCGTCTTCGCGACCGGACGAGTGGCCGGCTGGTCGGCCCACTTCTACGAGCAGAGGCACGGAGGTCGCCTGCTGCGCCCGGTTGCCCGCTACGTAGGTCCAGAGCCGGCCAGCGGAGAAGGCTGAGGGATGAGAAAGACCATCTGCTTCCTACTCTGCGCCGCTATTTGCGTGCTGGGCGCCCTGGCGCAAACCTCGGGCCTTGCACCGGGAGACTTCGCCCCCGCCTACAACCCCACCCACTTGACGGGGCCCGACAAGGGGACAACCATTTGCCCGGTTTGAAAGTACGGCCCCAGACCTGCGGTGCAGGTCTATCTTCAACAGGAGAGCCCGGCCAACACCGTGGCCATCGCCAAGCTGCTCGACGAGGCCGTCAAACAGCACCAGAAAGTCGAATTCAAGGCCTTTGTCCTCTTCAAGCCGGGCGATCCAGCCGAGGCCGCTCTGGTCAAGCTGAACGTCCCCGGCGTGGGGGTGGCCAGCTTGCAAGGTGAGGCCACTGAGGCGCTCAAGCTATACAAAATCAGCATCGACCCCAGGGTAAAGAACACCATCATTCTCTACCGCAAGCGAAAGGCAGCCGAAACCTTCGTCAATCTCGATTGTACGCAAGAGGCGGGCCGAAACAAACTGCTCGATGCGATCGCTCGCCTGAGCAAGTAGCGTCAACGGTTGAAAAGGGTTCCTGGAGAAGGGGGCGGAATATCGCCTCCATTCTTCTCATGGACATCGCAGCAACAATCGCTGAAGCTCGCGGCGCTCTCGCCGAGGGTCGAGCCAAGGACGCCCTGGGTCTTCTGTCCGACGTGCTTCGTGAAGACGTGGCCTGCGAGCCGGCCCACGACCTGGTCTTCGAGACGCTTTCCGAGCCGAGTCAGAATCTGGAGCTCATTGAGTTCTATCGCGATCTTCTCAAGGTTCACGTGGAAGATACCGAGTTGACCATCCGTCTGTCGCGGGCTTACGCTCAGGGCAACAAGGATTCATTGGCCGTCCTTCAGCTGCAGAAGATCTTGAAGAAGGAGGCCAATCCCAAGGCATTTGCCGAGCTGGCTCGCACGTACGGGCGAATGAACAAGATCCGGATGGCGCTGGAGGCGATCAACAGCGCTATCGCTGCTGACCCCTCCTACGGCGCGGCACATCGCGAGCGCGTGCGTCTCCTCACGGCTTCGGGCGAGAAGGATGAGGCGGCCTTGCATGCCGTCGATTCGCTCTGTTGCAACGAGCTCGACGCCGATACCCGGGCCTGGCTGGAAGTGGCCGACGCCTTTCTGGAGGCCGGCCACAATCCTCCTGACAGCCTCCTGCACAACGGCAAAGGCTGACGGCGGCTCACGAATGGAGGAGGCAGGCCGGGGTCTCGGGCCGACCAATTGAAAGGCGAGGAGGTCCTTTGCATCTCGAGATTCTCCCCACCCTGGTCATCGTCGCCGCGGTCGGTTTGACGGCCGCCCTCGGAGCCCTGGCCACCAACCCGCAAAGTGCCTGGTATCTCGAGCTGGTTAAGCCTTCCTGGCAACCGCCCGGGTGGCTCTTCGGTCCGGTCTGGACCCTGCTCTATGCCCTCATCGCCACCAGTGCGGTCATCGTCTGGCATTCGACCGGGGGAGAAACACGCCGCGAGCTGATGTTGCTCTTTGCCGTCAATTTGATGCTCAACCTGGCCTGGAGCGCGCTCTTTTTTCGCGCTCAGTCGCCGCTGGGAGGTGGGGTCGAGATCCTGCTGTTGTTGGGGTCTATCGCCCACCTTGGCTGGCGCTGCTCCAGCCTCAGCCCGGTAGCGACCTGGCTGCTGGCGCCCTATTTCGCCTGGGTTGCCTTCGCCACCATCTTGAACTGGACGATCGCGATTCTGAACTGGGAGAAATGAAAAGTGGCCCGCCTGCGGGCGGGCCACTCCGGTGGGCTCGGCACGGCCTTTTCGGCCGCGCCTCCAGGTCAGGGTCGAACCCCTGCTCCGTCCAGTTTGTCGCCAGCGGAGTTGTACCAACTCTCGGCCGGAATCTGCAGGGCGGTCCCGTTGGCCAGCGGCACCACGGTCAGGCTGGCCGGCTGGCCCGCTGTGTTCGTCCCGACCAGCTGGGCCCCGTTTTCCTGCAAGCAGGAGGCCAGTAACTCGGCCGAGCCGCTGGTCTGCTCATTGACCAGCACGATCAGCTGGCCCAAGTATTGGCGCGGGGTCATTGTGCGCAGCTCGTGGCGGGCGCCCTCGCGAGACTCCATGCGGGCCACCAGAGTGTCGGCCGGCACGAAGCTGCTGGCAATTCGCTGAACAGCGGTTACGTCGTGGCCCCCCAGGTTGCGCAGGTCGAGCACGATCTGGCGGGCACCCTCCATCTCGCTCAAGGCCACGCTGACCTGATCGGCGGTGGTGGAGTCGATCCAGCACAGCTGGATGTGACCGGTCTCTGAGTCGGACCAGGAGGAGCTTACCGAGGGCCCGGGGTCGATGCGCTCGCGGGTGATGCTCATCCGGCTCACCTCTCCCTGGCGCTCTACGGCGATCTCCACGCTGGTTCCCGCTTCGCCTCGCAGCCGGGTCATGCCGGTGTACAAGCCCATTTCCAGGGTGGACTCGCCATTGACCTCGATGATGCGGTCGCCGGGCTGCAGGCCAGCGCGCTCGGCCGGGTGACCGGGCAGGGGACGCTGGATGATCAGGCCCTGACCATCGATGGTCGAGGACAGCACGGCCCCGATGCCGTTCATAGGCAACGAGTAGAGCGACTGGTAAGCCCGCATCTCTTCCAGGCCCATCAGCCGGGCCGGCCCGCTCACCGCCTGAGCCAGGCCCTCCGTGGCGGCCTGCCAGAGCCGGTCAGCCGGAACCTGGGCTGAGAATGAGCTCACGAAGCGTTCTGGCTGGCCAGGCAGATAGAGCATCTGCATGAAGCCGACCATCGCGGTGCTCTGTCCGCTTCGGGCCAGCTCGGTGCTGACGGCCCGGGCCAGGCTCTGGCTGACCTTTCGATGGTCTAGCTGGCCGCGATCTTCAAGCAAGCTCAAGGTCTCCTGGTAGACCTGCTGCGCGGTCGAAACGGTACTTGCCAGGTGCGGGCGGGCTTTCAAGGGGCAAGAGCCCCCCGTGGGAGGGAGGGCGCTGAGCGCGCTCATCGCTCCCAGTCCGAGGATCAGGATGCTGCTGGGCCAGATGCGACCTGTGTTCATGCTGGTTCACCTTCAAGCGCTTGGAATTGAGGATATTTGCTTCGCCCCCGCCCGGCAGGGGACCTGTCGCTGAGAGGCCAACTTCCTCAACAGGTGGAGCATGACCCTGAGCTCGGAGAGTTGCTGAAGGGACTGCGATCGGAAGGCGAGGTCGACTCATCCGGCTCGTTCTCGGTCGACTTCCTGCAGGCCCAGCGCAAGCTCGGTCACTATCAGCTCTCTCGTCCGGGGGAAGGGCTGTTGAAGGTCATCCAGGCCTGCGTGGCCTCGGCGGCCAGCGCGGTGGACCTGGTCAACCGGGGGGCTCGGCTCGCCCTCAGGGCGGATGCCCGCCTGCCGGAAGACGAGCTTCAGAAGCTCGACACGTATTTGCTGCACGCCCACGTGCATGGTCCGCGCGGCCTGCACCACCTGGCCGTGGGCCTGAATGCCCTGGTGGCAGAGAAGCCCCGCAGGCTCGAGCTGCGTTACGGGTCGTGGCTCTGGACGCCCGAGCAAGAGTGGAGCAGGACCGCCGATCATCTTCCCCGGCTGGAGCTGACATTGATGCGCGGAGAGCGCCAGGAGGCGCGTTGGGAGCGACTCGGGGACGCCCTGCGGGTGCCGATCTCTCAGGTGCCCCACTACTTGCGCCGCGCAGCCCGCTCGGACCTGGACGAGGTGGCCGGCCGCACGGCCTTCTGTCCGGTTCCCGTTCGCCTGAACCGGGTGTTGCTCAACAACCCCACCCTGGAGGCCCTTTTTGCGCCTCGTCGCCAGATATTGCCGTTGGGGATTCTCCCTCAGGGGGGGCCGCCGGCCGAGATGATC
>QWHO01000487.1 GCA_021404945.1 bacterium CPR1 | reverse complement strand
CTGCTATCCGGCGGGGAGAACCTGGCGCCCTCCAACCTCGACCTCCTCAACGAGATGATGGCCATCCAGCAGCGCAGCCGTCTCCACCACAAACTGATCGTCGCGGGAGAGCAGGCTCTCGGGCTGACCCCGCCAACGGTGCGCCCCTTCGCGCCCGACCTGCTCTCTTTGATGCCGCCCATCCCTCCCCCGGCCAGGCCGCTGCCCGTCTACTCGCTGGACGAGCTGATGAGGCGCGGTCTGGGGAGAGGACCCCCGAGGCCGTCCTGCTCAAAGACCCCGAGGCGGTGAATCGTTGTCAGGGGATGATTCTCGAGCAGCTGGCCCGGCTCGGGCCGCTCGACAAGCGCGAGCTGGTGCGCCTCACCGGGTTGCCCGAGGAGCTGCTGGAAGTGTTCGTGGAGGTGCCCAACACGATCATGAAAGGTGCGGCGGACTGCCAGGCCGCCACGCTCCGGACAAGTCATTCGGCGGTGCTGCATCAGGGCAAAGACGGCAGTTACCGCCTCTCGAGCCCCGAGGAGCAGCGCACTCGCCGCCAGGAAGCTCTGACCGAGCTTGCCGGGCACCTCGAGAAGGCCTGCGCGGCCCTCCAGGAGGCACGCGAGAACCCATCGGCAGACCCGGTCGAGCAGGCCGGGAAGGTGGTCAGCGCGCTCCATCCCATCCAGGGGTATGAGCAGATGACCTCCCGTCTCCTGAACAGCGACCTGGCCTTTCCCAAAGACTCGGTGGAGCTTTTCGGGCGGCGCCTGCACCAGGAGTTCGGTGGTCTGGCCGGGCTGCAACTTGCCGACCTGTTCAGCTTGGATACCTCCAAGCTGCAAGACGCCCTGCGCGATGCCCTCAGCACGCCGTCCGAGCCAGGCGACCTGCTCGAGCCCCTGAAAGAGGCGGTCGAGAAGGAATACCGCCAGGCCAGCGAGCTCCACGACCCCCGCATCCCGACCGCCGAACGGATCGCGGCCGAGCGGGCCACCCGCGAAGCCGAGCTCTCTAGCCCGGAGAGCTGGGCCAGCTACCTGCAGTCCGAGTACCGCCTTCCCCACAAGATCCTCGAGCGACTGGCGAGCGTTCCCGAGCCCGGCAAGGTGGCCGAGCACCTCCCCCTCCCCGACCTCTCGCCGGAGGTCGCGGGTCCGGTGCGCGACTACCTCAAGGCCACGGTGCTCGATGACGCCACCACCCGCGAGGCGGCCGTGCGCACACTCTTGCGGCTGGGTACCTCCGGCCACCTGGGACGGGCGGAGCTGGACGGAAAGGTGGAGCCCACGACAAGGGTGGGTCGCACCTCGAGCTCGATGGGCGGAGGCGGCAAGCCGCTGGCCGACAATCCCTACTGGGTGGCGATGACGCGCGATGCCGAATCGGTGCGCAGGTTGTTGGGCATCAGCCAGGATGCTCAGTTTCACGCTGGCCCCCTGAGTGAGCAACAAACGAGCCTGCCCATCGCCAATGACCTGATTCTGCAAGACCTCATGGTGGCCCAGGTCATGGGCCAAAAGGATCGGGTCAGGGAGCTGCAGGCAGAGGCGCTGGCACTGGTTGCGCTGGCCGAAGCCGGTCGCTACTCGCACCGCTGGGAGCAGGACCCGCTTGGCAAGGACTTCCTCTCGAGCCCCGTCCCGGCCGCCACCGGACTGGGGTTTGGGCCAATCAACGACGCGCGCGAGCTGGGCGTGAGGGCGACCTCGGCCCTGGCCTGGGCGCGTCTCAACGGCCGTCCCCTGCCCCTCTCCCCCGAGGATTGCGCTCAGGCGCAGAATTCGCGGCTCAGGTTCGACCAGATTTTGCCCCTGGACAGCGAGGGGATCGACTACGACCGGTTGGGGCGGCTGGCCCTGAGCGGGGTCGAGAAGCTTCCCGCCGAGGAACTGAACGAGCTGCTGGGGGTCAGCGCCGACGGGATGAGGATGCGCGTGCAGGCGGTGCAGGGCTCGAACGCCCCCTGGGTGGGCGCGATCGCAGAGCGCACGGGCGAGGCCGGTGTGGCGCAGGCTCTCTGGAGAATGCTCGAGCGAGTGCCCGAGGGGCTGCCCGAAGCGGCTCAGGGGGAGACCTTCGTCAAGCTGCTGAGCCTGCACGAAGGGGACAGCTCCAGGGCTGGCGTGGATTTCGCCCGGGTCGAAGAGCGCGTGGCCGCGGGCGAGGCGCGCGAGGCGGTGCTGCACAGCCTCTTCGGCCAGGCCTCGGGCGTTCTTCCGACGGCTGCGGGCGGGATCGCCCAGCTCGATTCGGGCCTGGCCGTCGGCGGTACGCTGCTTCGCACGCGACGCCGCGCGTAGCTCGATCTCCCAGGGCATGGGCGGATGGCTCGTCAGGTGGAGAGATTTTCAGAGGAACGTCCGGTTTTGTGGGGGACCGGGGAGGACCTCCCCGGTCTACCCGTCGCTTGGAGGGAGTCGGGCCGCGGCCGGGCGTTTGTCCTCCAACGTCTCCGGGGCCCGCAGATCAAAGTGACGTCAGGCTATCCGTGCGAGGGGGTGGCCTGGTTGTGCGTTTCCAGCATCAGGTCGTTGGCTCGCCCGGGCTAAACTGACAGAAAAATTGCCGGCAGCCCGAGCAGATGGTAACAGCCTGTCCACGACTTGGGGCCCGCTGTGAGGCTACTCTGCGGGCATGCGTATCCAGGACACGTTTGCCTCTCTCGTCCAACGCCACGTAACCCCGCGTTCAGCTGCAATCGTGCCCTCCGGCGACACGGTGGAGCTTGCCCGCCTTACTCCCGAGAAGGAGGAGGCCATCCGCTCGATGATTCGTCGCGCCCCCGACGAGTTCTCTCGCGAGCGCGTGGTTGAGGCCCTCGCGGCCTACCCGCTCGAGGCCCTCGTGAGGGTGCAGGCCTACGGCACGCGCATCGAGGTCTACGATCTCGCGGGCGGGGATGCGGTTCCGAGCTACCTGCCCACTCTGTCCAATCCGGATACGTTGGGAGCCTATAATACGAAAGCCAACGTGCTCGGATTCGACCGTTCCAACTTGACTCCGTTTGCAGTGCTGCACGAGTTCGCCCACGCTCTGGACATGTCCATGGGCGAGCCGAGTCGCACTCCCGAGTGGCGCGGTGCCCACGCCCTGGCTGCCAACACCAACCAGGCCGTGCGTGACTACGCCAAGCAAGACCCTTCGGAATACCTGGCCGAGAGCGTGGCCGCTTACCTGATTCCGGACCAGGCCCTGGTGCCCCTGATCGAACGCGGCCTGGCCGAGGAACGAGGTCTGGGTGGGCTGGACGAGCGTCAATACTGGCAAATGCACCAGAACTTCTGTCGCGGTCGGCTCGAGCGCGTGGACGGCGAGGGCTATCGCCTCGTGCGCGAGCTGCTCGGGCAGGACGAAGTGCCTGCCGTGGCCCCTTTGCCGGCTATGAGCGAGGCCCAGTGGAACGAGTTCATGCTCAGCTCTCCTCCGTCCGAGGGGCACTGAGCGCACTCCCAGAGTCACCTCGCAGGGCCGCTCCTCGGCTCCTTCAAGTCGTTCGGCGTTGGGACAGTTGGGCTTTGTCCACGAAGTCGAACAGGATATCGTGAACAATGGCTGCCTTCGGGTTCTGCTGGGGGCTGAGCATGGCGTGGGGCACCTCTTCCGAGCGCGCGAACCGGTACCAGCCATTGTTGGTCGAGCAACGCTCGAGCCAGGCATGGACGCGATGCTGACCGCTCAGCTTGTCGCCGTCCGTGGTGATCATCTGAACCGGGCACTGCACCTTCTTGACGGCGTGACCGACCAGGCGCATTGCCCTCGCCTGGCCCAGCGAGCCCTGAGTGTGCGGGGTGGTGTCGTTGGGCTCGAACTCGTTCTTGTTGTGGGGGATTTGATCCAGCACCAGCCGCCCGAAGAGCCCGAACGTGCAGCGGTCGAGCACGTCCGAGATGGCGAAGAGGATTCCGTGGGGCAAATCCCCACCCAGATAGGGCGCCATTGCAGCGACTCCGGCCAGCGGGTGGCGTTCGGCCATCCGTAAGGCGAGGTTGCCTCCGCCGGAGAGTCCGATGGCGTGCACCGGGGCTCCCAGGCTGGCGGCCTGAGCGTAGGTTTCGTCGATGAACCGGTCCCAGGCGCCCGGCTGGCCCATGCGGGGGATCCTTGCCCCGGTTGGGATGCCGTCCGATCCCATGAAGCCGTGACCGAGCATGCGGGGAGCGAACACGTTGTAGCCGGCGTCGTGGAACCGGCCAGCCAGCTCGCGGAACTGCCACGGGCCAGCGCTGTAGCCGTGGAGCATCAGCACGGTGCCTCTGGCTTTTCCGGGCTGGGACAGAAACAGGCTCTCATAGCCTGGCTGCAACTTCATCCCTTCGGAGTCGGCGGTCTGCACCAGGGCCTGATCCTGGACGACCAGAGCCTCGAGCTCCGCGACACCTTGAGCCGCCGAGGCTCGGCTGGGGAATCCCGCTCGGGAGAACTGGGCCGGACGGACCTGCATGGCTCCATTGTCCTTTTGAGGGCTGAAACAGGGCTTAAAGCCGTGGCAAAGCCAGACCTTCCAGCAGACGCTGCATCTGCTTCTCGTGGACGGTCTCATCAGCTTTGCTGACGGGGAGTCACCAGGCTCGACTCCCGCAGTGACTCCGCTGTTTCGCCGGGGAGCTCCCACACCAATGCGGGCACGTGTCCCCCACGGACCGGAAGAGGTCGCCGCCGACGGTCGTGACGGTTT
>QWHO01000486.1 GCA_021404945.1 bacterium CPR1 | reverse complement strand
CCGGGATGGGGGCGAAGTCCTCGGAAACCTCGGGCAGGGTCTCAAAGGCCTCGGTCTCGGCAGGATACAACGCACCCGGACGGGGCATCTCGGGCTCACCGGTGTACAGGGGTAAAGTCTCCAGCAAGCCCAGCAAATGCTGGGTGCGGCTGAGGCGCTTGCGGGCCTGCTCGAGGTGGTAGGCTGCCACGGGCTCGGAAGTGGGGCCCTCGCCGGTTTCTCGCAACTGCTCCACCTCGCGCACCAGGTGCTCGACCTCCAGGGTCAGTCGCGAGCGGGTCTCGGCAACCTGCAACTCGGTCGGGAAACGGGCCCGCAGGTACTCCAGGGCGTGGGGAACGGGTGCCAGGGGCTCGATTTCGTGCAGCAGCAGGTGAGCCTCTGGGCGGCCGGGCTCGATCTCGAAGACCTTGCGCAGCTCTTCATAGGCCTCCAGGGGCAGTCCATGGAGCAGATAGATCTCAGCCACCGCCAGGTGGGCATCGCTGACGTCAGGAGTGAGTCCCAGGACCTTCTGGTAGGCCTGCAGCGCCTCCAGCCGTCGGCCCCGGCGCAGGTTGGCCTCGGCAAATCCCAGCAAAACAGTGGGATTTTGAGGAGACTGAGCCAGAACGGCGCGAAAGCGCTCGATCATGGACTCGAGCGCGGTCTGGTTGGACTCATCCATCGTCAGCATGGCTACACCTCACTGGTCTGGAGCGGAAGCGTCACCGTGAAGGTGGTGCCCCGGCCCGGCTCACTCTCGGCCCAGATCGAGCCGCCGTGACTTTCTACGATGTAGCGAGCGTTGGCCAGGCCGAGCCCGGTGCCGCCCGTCTCGCGGGTGAGCGAGTTGTCCACACGGTAGAACTTCTCGAAGATATAGGGAATCTTATCCTTCTCGATGCCGATTCCCTGGTCGGATACCGAGCAGATGAGCCGATCACCGCTGGACTCGACCTTGACACGCACGTCGCCCCCGTCGGGCGAATACTTGACCGCGTTGGAGAGCAGGTTGGTCAGCACCTGGGTCAAGAGCATGGGATCGGCCTCCAGGGTCGGCAGACCGGCCCCCGCCTCGAGGACGAAGCTGTGCAGCGGGAAACGCTCCACAAAGCCAGGCAAGACCGAGCGCACCAGGTCGGTGAACTTGCAGCGCGTCTTGTGGAGACGGAATCGACCTGACTCCATGCGCGCGAGCTCGAGGATGTCCTCGATCAGCTTCTGCAGGCGACGACCCTCTTGCAGGCTGATCTCAAGGAAGTGACGCCGGCGCTCAGGGGCAAACTCGCGGAAGATCAACAGCTCGAGAAAGGCCTGGATGGTGGTGATGGGGGTCTTGAGCTCGTGGCTGACCATGGACAGGAATTCAGACTTCATGCGCTCGATACGAGCTCGCTCGGTCTCGTCGTGAAACAAGAGCACCAGGCCCTCCGGCGAGCCGCCGGCAAGACCCAGGGCGGTGGCGCTGACGCGCAAGAGCTGCTCGGGACCCACCCGCACCTCGCTCTCGTAGGGCCGGCCCCGGGCCACCTGACCGAGGATGTGCTGATAAGCAAGGTTGGGAATCAAGCCAGGGAGCTGTCGGTCGGGCAAATCGGGACCGAACAGGCTGAGGGCAGCGGGGTTGGCGTGCACGATCAGGCCGTTAGCGTCGGTCACCAGCACGCCGTCGGCCATGGAGCGCAAAATCGCCTCCGACTTCTGACGCTCGCGCTCGACCTGCTCGACCCGGCGGGCGTTCTCGATGGCCAGGGCGGCCTGGTCGGCCACTGACTGGAAAAAGTCCAGCTGGTCGACGGTAAAGCTGGACGGCTCGCTGCGGCGCAGCATGAGCACCCCGGTGATCTGCTCACGATGGCGCAAGGGAGCGCACAGCGAGGAAGTGATCTCGTCGGGCCGCTCCACCAGGTGAGTAAAACGCGGGTCGGTCACTTTGCCGTTGAGCAGCAACAGCTCGCCGGTCTGGGCTACCCAGCCGGCGATCCCCTCGCCCCGCTTGACCCGGGTGCGAGAGATGATCTCAGAGGAGAGCCCGATGGCCGCCCCGATCGTGAGAACGTCCTCGTCGGCCAGCATGATGGAGCCGGCCTCGGCCTCGAAGAGAGGCAAGAGCATGTCGAGAATGCGGGTGAGAACCTCACCCAGCTCGAGGGTCGAGTTGAGAGCCCGACCGATCTCGTAAAGGGCTACGAGCTGGTCGCGGGAACGGCGCTCACCTTCGCGGATGGCCACCGCTGGGCGGGTTACGGAATCCCCAGGCTGAGGTGGCGATACACCTCGGCCAGCAGCTTCAGCGGACTGAAGGGCTTGGTCAGGTAGGAATCGGCACCGGCCTGCTGGCCTTCCTCGATGTCGGCTGCCTGACCCTTGGCGGTCAGCAAGATGACGGGGATGGAGCGGGTCCCGGGGTCGGCCTTGATCTCTCGGCAGACGGCGTAACCATCCATCTTGGGGATCATTACGTCCAGAATCACCAGGTCGGGATGGGCCTGCCGGGTCAAATCCAGCGCGTGCTCTCCATCTGCGGCCTCCATGAGCTCAAGGCCCGAGTCCTCCAGGCACACCCGGACGACTTCGACAATGTGAGGCTCATCGTCGACTATCAAGACTTTCTTCGGCAAGCTGGCGTCCCTCTCGTTTACCCGAGCAGTTTTTCAACGTCGGGCTTGGTCTTCTTGATCTCCAAACGGATTCGGCCAAGATTGGCACCGGTCTTGGCGCAAACCACCAGGACGTTCTGGTTTTTCAAAATCTCTGACGTGATCTGCATATGCGCGAACTCGAGATAGAGGTGATTCACGGGCGACTTCCCCAGCGAGTCGGCCGCCTGCCTTCCCAGAGAAAGGCTCTGGGAAACGAGCCGGACCAGCGGATCCAACTCGCCCAGGGAGGGGGCATGGTTATCCACCAACGCCCCATCGGCGCTCAGAATGAGGGCACCCTGCACCCCATCCAGGCGGCAAAAGTTTTCCAGCACTCTGGCCAGTTCGGACAAAGACTTCCCCTCACAAATAAAGCCGCGGGTCGCATTCAGCGCGCGGATTGAGTCCCGGTTCTCGCTCGAGTGAGGGTTTCCTTCAGCCACCAGAGAAAGGCTGCCGCCAGACCCGCCAGCACGGGCTCGAGCGCCAGCAAGTAGCGGGCCTCGACGTGGATGAGGCAGTAGGGCAGGCTGACGACGGCCAGCAGCAGCCAGAGAGGCCACAGCCTTCGCCCCCCCACCAGCAGCCCACCGGCCGCCAGGACCACCAGGATGCGCTGGCAGGTCTGAGAGACCACGAAAAGGATCTGCAGGCGTGCCGGGGGCACCCGGGCGGCATCGTAGTTGACCAGGCCGTCGTCGGCCGCCCACCAGATTCGGCCCGCCTGGGCCCCCACGTGGGCCAGGTAGGCGACCGGATTGTTCCAGATAGCCTGCACGGCCAGGGCCGAGAGCTGCCGATCAATGGCCATGACCTCCTCGGGAGGCAGGTCCTGGCCGCGGCGCCACTGCAGAAGGTAGCGCTGGAACTCGGCCTCGCCGGCAGGGGGAAGACCGGTCAGGTGAGCCCCACCGTCAAAGGTCACCCCGAACCAGAGGGTGATGCCCAGACCGCTCAACAGCACGGTGGCATTGCGCACGGTCCAGGGCAGCAAGAGCAGAGCGCAGAGCAAGAGGGCCAGGGGGAGCTGGCTGCGCGAAGCGAGCAGGGCCAGCAGGGCCAGCGGCAACAAAGCCGGGCGGGTCAGGATCAGCAGGGCGGCCAGGGCTCCGAGCAGGGCCGCTCCGCCGGCGGTGGGGACCTGGTAGAGAGTCAGGGCCCGATCCAGGGTGGCCAGGAGCAGAAACCCAGCCAGGCACTCGGTCAGGGCCAGACTGGGAAAGAAGGCCGGGTAGGGGCTCAAGAGGTACAGGGCCAGGGCCGGCAGGGCCAGTTGAGGGGCCAGGTGGCGCAGACGCCGGTAGAGGATCAGGCCGGTACCCAGGTCGAGTGCGGTCTGCAGCACCAGCATCAAGACAGGAGCTGAAATGCCGCTGAACTGGCTGAGGGCGAGGACGCCGGCCAGTACCAGGGGCAGGACGGGAGGGCGCTGGAGATCGGGGTAATAGGGCGGGCCGGGACTGTGGGAATAGCCGTGTCCCTGCAGCAGATTGCCGGCCAGCAGGACGTGATGGTAGATGTCGCCCAGGGGGGCGCGAGGAACCAGTTCAAACAGGCTGATCCGGAGCAGGCCTCCCAGCACCAGGACGAGCAGCAGCAGGCTGCGCCCAGAGCGGCTCAGGAGACGCTGAGGGGACGAATGTTGACCACGTCGCCCTCGTTCAACCCCATGGACTTCATCATGTTGGTGTGCAGGCCGACATAGCCGGCCAGCTTCTTACCGGACTGGCACTTGTACTCGAAAATCTGACCCGTGGAGGTCTCCAGCTCGACCGTGAAGGTGGACTTGAGGTCGTAGCCCCAGTCGCGCACGATCTCCTCGGCCACCTTGACGATGTCCTGGGCACGCAAAAAGCCGGCATCATTCTTGACGATCAGCTGCTTGATCTTGTCCAGATCCTCTTCGATGCGCTTGATGCGATACTCGATCTCGCCCGCCTTCTCGACGTGCACCTGAATGATGGAGCCGTTCTTGTGGATGTAGTCGAGCAGGTTGGAAACCGCCTCGGTTCCGCACAGCACGTCTCCATAGCGCTTGGCGAACTGATCGATCACGGGGGTGCCCCGCTCCATCAACAGGTAGACCGCCTCGTCAGGAAGCTGCGCGCGCATGATGCCGGAGTACTCGTCTTGCTCGATCTTGCCGAGCACCTTCTTGAGCTCCTTGCGCTTGACCTCATAGTCGATGAAGAGGGGCTTGAACGCGAACATGGAGCCCAGCACATTGACCAGCCTCGGGGACATGACGTAGCTCGAGGTGGAGACCTCGTGGTAGGACTTGGTGCGGTTCATCAAGCGAGGAACCATGCGCACGACGGGGGTGGCGTCAGAGCGCTCCATCTCTACGGCCCGAAAGATGGTGCCGTGATTGAAGAAAAAATAGCCGCGCAGGCTGCCGGCAGCCTCGAACTTGACGTAGCCGGTAAACTCGTCTTGCTCCAGGTTGTTGAGCATCTCGCTCACGTCGTGATGCTGCAGCGCGATGTCCTCGATGAGAGGATTTCCTTTGGGTAACTCCAAGCCTGCCTCCGTGGTAACCGCCATCGATACCTAGCCCTCCGTCTTGGGCATCGGCGGCGGAGGCGTCTGCTCGCCACCCTTCTTCAAATCGAGCGCGATCGTGCGGGTCGCTTTCTTGACGAAATCGGGAAGGTTCTCGTCCGGATCAGTGGAGGGGTTGTCCAGGGCCATCCGCAGGGGATCCACCACGGGAGCCTCATCGCCACCGCCCCCCCCACCGAGCTTGATGGACCGGGGCAGGAAATCACCCCCACCCACGGTCGAGGTGTCGGGAGCCGGCCCAACATCGCTGGCCGACTTCTTCAACAGGGACTCCCAGGCGGCCGTGCTGGAGGAGGGCGCCACCTCCTCCTCGGTCATGGGAGGCATGGAGCTTCGACTTTGCATGCTAGCGGAGTCCTCACCGGCGGCGCTGCCGGGCTCGCCAGCACGCACGCGCTGAAGCAGGTCCGCCCATCCCCCCGAGCTCCCCCCGGAGTCGCCCAGCGGGGAAGAGGGGGGGGACGGCATCGCAGCGGCCGGAGGCACCGGGATGCCAGCCGGCTCGCTGCGGGGAATCGGCGGCCGGGCTGGAGCCAGAGGCGAATCGTTTTCACCACCGAGCTTGGAGAGCTTGCGGAAAGGGTTGTCATCGTCTGTCGCCGCCGGCGTTGGAGCGGCCGGGGGCCGAGCCATCGGTTCAGCCGCCGGCGACGGTGGTGCAAAACTCGTGGGCGGGGGGGCAGCGGGCCTGGCAACAGGCTCGGCAAACTTCATTTTGGTGGGGTCGATGTAGTCGTTCTCAGGCTCCGGCAGGGCCGCCGCTGCGTCGATCTTCACCCGGCGGGGCATCCGATCGATCGCCTCCCAGGCGATCAGCGCCACCAGCACCCCCAGCAGGACGTAGAGGGCCAGCCAGAGCGTGCCCAGGTGCGGCGTCAGGCTGTTGGTGGCGCCTTGTTCGGCCAGGGTGGGACGCTGGCTCAGCCAGACGACCAGGGATAGCGCCAAGCAAGAGCGCAGTCGGCCAGCCATTTCCAGGGTTCGGGACGGAAACATTGGAAGTGATGTTACCCCATCAAGCCTTCCAGGTCCTCCTCCGAAGGACCGTCAGCTTGCATTTCCCCGCTCCCTCCCCCGTTCGCTTGCATGACTTCCAGGATTCGCTCGATGCGCTGGGCCACGTCGCGGTAACGAATATCCACCGCATAGCACTCCTGGAAGGCACCCAGGGCCTCCTTGTGGAGGCCCTCCTCCTCCAGCGCGTTGGCCATGTTAAAGCGGGTCTCGAGCAGGTCCTCCTCCTCGAAACCGGGCAGGTCAAGCGCCTTCTGCAGTTGGCGGATGGCCAGCTTGCGGTAGCCCTGCTGGCTGAAGCAGAGAGCCAGGTGGTTGTAGGACAAGAGTAACTTGGCCGGGTCTTGAGAGGCGGCCAGGAATTCGGAGATGGCCTCCTCCAGGAAGCCGAGCTGCTGGTAGAACTGGCCCAGGCGGATGTGCGAGCCGGCGTCGTGCGGTTTGTAGCTGGTGACGTGCTTGTACTCCTCGATGATCATGGGCACCAGGCCCTTGGCAAAAATCTGCTTGGCCACACCAGCGGCTTCTTCCAGGCGACCCTCGCGGGCATAGATGATGGCGATGCGGGAAAGGGCCTCGGGACGCCCCGGCTCCATCTCGAGCACCTCGTGGTAAATGGGACGGGCCTCCTCGAACAGACCCTGGCTGAAGACCACGTCGGCAACCCGCTCCAGGAAGCGCACGTCCCCGGCGGCGGTGCGGCGCAGCTCGTCCAACACGGGACGGGCTGCTTCCAGGCCCCGCTGCTCGATGAGCGACTGGGCCAGCAGAAAGAGGTGCTCGATGCCCTGGTCGGTGCGCTCGTGGCTCAGGGCCAGATCGGCCGCCCGACGCCGGAAGGTGAGGGCCTGCTCGACGTCGCCCATATCCAGATAGAGATTGGATACCGAATCCAGCAGCGCCAGGGCCCGATCCCAATCATCCATGCGCTCCATCACCGTGGCCAGGCGCTCGCGAACCACCAGGGCCACGGCCGGACGCTCGGACTCGCGCAGCTGCTCTTCGAGCGACGAAAGCACGTGGATCAGGTCGTTGACCGAACGGTCGCGGAACGCGCCGTCGATGATCTTGACGAAGATGGGATCGGCCTGCTCTTTGTGGCCCCGATGGAGATACCCCTGCAGGATGTGGAGATACTCGGCCTGGGCCCGCGGCCACAGCTCGGCGTCCCGCAGCAAATCGGCCACCCGCTCGCGATACTCAAGAGCACTCTCCCACTGCTCGTTCTCCTCAAACGACTCCACCAGGGTGCCCAGGGTCTTGAGCTGCCGCTCCACGTCGTTCTTCTCGCGATAGCTCTGGAACAGCTCCTCGAGCAGGTTCTGGCCCTGCTCCAGGAAGCCAGCCTTGAGAAACATGACGCCCAGCGATTGACGAAGCTCGAGGTTGAGCGGCTGCAGGTTGATGATCTCGCGCACGCAGCTGAGGGCCTCGTCCACCTCGCCTCGCTCCAGGTAGATGGTCATGAGCTGGCGGTAATGCTTGGTTGCATCGTCAAAGCGTAGATTGCGGATCAGAAGGCCGATCATCTGGCGCCGGTGAGGAATGTCCTTGGGGTCGAGCTTGAGGATGCGATAGAGCACCCGCTGGGCCACCTCATGCAGGTTCTGCTCGAGGTAAACCCTGGCCAGGGTGGAGAACTGCTCCAGTGCCTGAGCGGTCTGACCCTGCTGGGCCCAGAGCGAGCCCAGCTTGTAGCGGGCGTTGAGGTTGCGCGGGTCGAGATCGAGGATGCGGGTGTAGATGTCGGCCGCGCTGGTGGCATTCCCCTCGCGGTGGAAACGACCGGCCAGTACCAGCATGCCCTCGCGGGCTC
>QWHO01000485.1 GCA_021404945.1 bacterium CPR1 | reverse complement strand
CTGGCTGCCAGCGCCGCCAGGTCGAGCATCTGCTCGGCCGGCCACTCCGAGCGCGGGGCGGGCAGCTTCAGGCCGTCCACGTTCTGGCCAATGGCGCCCACCAGCGGGGCCTTGGCCTCGGCCTCGGGGGGCAGCAGGCTGGCCAACGAGTCCACCCGGCCCACCAGCGGCTGCGACTTGAAGGACCGGGCGATCTGGCGGGCGTGCTCGGCATCGCGGGCCAGCACCGTGGCGTGCAAGCAACTGTGGCCATTGCGCTCGAGCTTCAACACCGAGTCTGCCGCCGGCAGACTGGAATCGATCACCAGCACCGGGTCGTCGTTGAGGTAGGTCGAGCCGTGGGTCAGGGCGGTCAGGGCTCCCAGACTCAGGAGCAGTCCGGCAGCCAGGGTGGCCCCGTGGCGCTGGCGGCGCACCCGTTGCACGACCCGGCGCAGTCGCTCGTCGGTAAGGGCGGGAAGGTTGGTGGGATTGGGGTCGTACAGGCCCATGAAGCCCGGCAGCAGCACCAGCGTGCCCAGCAGCGAGCCGAGCAAGGAGATGGCGCCCCCCAGGCCGATCTCCATGGCGCCCGGGAAACCGGTCATGAGCAGGGCCAGGAAGGCCGTCCCCAGCGTCACCACGGCGCCCACGTAGCCTTTTCCGGGGCCCAGCATGGCGGTGCGCCAGGCGTTGAGGGGAAAGCTCCCCTTGCGGCGCTGCTCGGAATAACTGCAGGCCAGGCGCAGCGCAAAACAGAGGCCCGCCAGCCAGCCCACCAGGCCGCCCACGGCCGCCGGCATCGCGTTGGGAGCCAGCAGCATGAAGAGGAAAACCGCTCCCAGCAAGCTGGCCAGGCCGCCCGCGAGGGGGCGATAGAGATCGCGGTAGACCAGCCCGAACAGCACCAGCAGAGCACCCAGCGCCAGCATTCCGGCCCGGGACAGGTCGCTCAGCATTCCCCGGCTCTGCTCGCGCAGCAGGGCCGCAACGCCGGTCACGTCGGCCCGGATGCCCGGGATCTGGCGGGCGATCCGGCTGGCCTCGTAGCGCAGCCCGAGCAGGGCCGTATCCTGGCCCAACCGGCCGGGACGGACCAGGAGCACGTGCACCTCGCCCTCCTCGAGGGTGGAGTAGTGCAGCACCGGCTGGCCCTGGAACAGGCGCAGGGCGCGGGGGTCGAGCTGGCCCGGATCGGCGAAGCTCCACATCGGCGACTGGAACTGAAAGCGTCCGCGGGTCTTGAGGCTGGTCTCGAGCTGGCCCAGGTAGTGGCCGGCCAGCTTGAGCAGATTGGGATTGGGTGGTGCGTCGGAGCTGAGGGCCTGCTCGGGGCGGGTCACCAGGGGGCGCAGGTTGCGGGTGGCCTGCTCCAGGGCGATCAGCTCGGTCAGGCCCAGATAGTAAAGCAGCGTGGGGCGCAAGAAGGCCAGATCGAGCCGGGCCAGCACCAGGTCGTAGCGCTCCGAGTCTTGGCGTAGCTGGCGCGCCAGCCGGTCGATATAAGCTTTGCGCTGGGCCGCTTCCAGCCCCCGCACCAGCACCACCAGATCTTGCGAGTTGCCAACCTGGCGGCTGAGCTCTTCCAGGCGGATGCGGTCGGGGTCGCTGGGAGGAAGCAGGTCGCTCAGGGGCGCGCCCCACCGGTGGGTCGGCAGCAGGGCCAGGATCGATGCCAGGATCACGGTTGTCGCCAGCAGGCTCAGGCGGCTACGTCGGTAGCCCCACCAGGCCAGAGTGATCAGCAGCGAGGAAAGCCGGACCATCGTGGGCACAGCATACTCTTGGGAGGGGTCAGGCGGGTTGCTGGGTTATGAAAATCTCGCGACGCGCGAACCAAGAACGCTTGTTTGCCAATCTCCTCGAGCGTCGTCTGGCGGCTTGACCGGCGCGCCCGGTGGGAACGGTAACGCCGGGAGGGCGGTAAATCCGTCTTGCTTACCGGGCTGGGAGCGTTACCGGTTTGAGCAGGCGGTATACCGCCCGGTGGGAACGGTGAACGGTCGTCAGAGCGCGATCTGACCCCGGCCCGGCTCGACCGGGTCGGGGTCAGATGGTCGGCAAGGGTAATGTGACTAGAGTCCGGCGGGGGGAAGCTCGCGGCGCATGCTGCCGTCCTCGTCGCGGCGGAGAATCTCGCTGAAGCGAGTGGTGTCGTAGCGGTTCTCCTCGTAGTAGCTCTCGAGCACGGTCTGGCGGTTGGCCATGTCGAAGGTGAGGCGCTGGCCGACGCTGCCCGATTTCAGCTCGTAGCTGCCAAAATCGACCATCTCCCAGCCCTCGCCCAGGCGGCTAAGGGTGACGCCCTTGATGAAGTCGTCTCCACCCACGCTCTCCCAGCCTTTGAAGTAGTAACCTTCGCAGCCGTGGATGCGGGAATCGTCGATGGAGAGCAGCGCCTGCTCGCCGAACGTGCGCACCAGCTTGTCGGCAAACTTGGAGCCGACCTGGGGGTCAGTGGTGGGCTCGCCGCTGAGCCAGGGCTCAATGCCGATGGTGGGCCCGGGGACCGGACCAGGGGTCATCACGGGCTTCGGGCAAATGGCCGGCTCGGGATGACCGGGCTTGCCCGGGCCGATCCAGGGCTCGAACCCCAGGCGGGGCCCCTCGAAGGACTCACGGGGAACCTCGGCTTGTTGCTCGGGCCTGGCCTGCGAGCCGGCGGAGCTGACTGGGTAGTTCCCGGAAATGGCTGACTGGGTGTTGATCATGGCGGATGTCTCCCCTCGGAAATCTCTGTCTTGGTTTTCCCGAGGAGCCTATTCGAGCGGACTGAAAAGTTCTTGAAAGCTACCCGCCAGCTTCCAGCTCGCGGGCTTTCTCGGCCGTCTTGCTGGCCAGCTCGTTCTTGCCCAGGCGAACGTAGACTTGAGACAACTCGTGGTAGCCTTCGGCGGTGCCCTCCAGCTTGAGGGCCTTCTGGAAGTTGAGCACGGCCAGCTGATCTTGCTGGCTGTGCACGTAAGCCCTGGCCACGTTGAGCAGGTGAGGGGCGCTTTCGGGCAGACGGGCCGAGAGCTCGCGGTAAAAACGGACCAATCCCGATGGGTCCTGGCCCAGTAGCTCCAGGGCCCGGGCTCGCAGCGCGGCATCGGTCGGGTGCTCGAAGAGTTGCTCGCGCAAATCGTCGAGATCGCTGCTGTCCGCCTTCTGGCTATCCTCCGCAAGGGCCGGCGGGGAGGGAGCGGGCCTGGTCCCCACGACAGATGGCTTCACCTCCCTGACCGCGGCCTTCGCTTCCTCAACGGGAAGTTTCTGCTCCTCGACCGGAGGCTTCTCTTCCTCGAGCGGAGCCTTCCGTTCCTCGACGGGCGCTTTCTCTCCCTCCAGAGGGGCTTTCTCGTCCGCAACCGGCGCCTTCAGCTCAGGCTGCACCTCCGTTCGACCGGAGGGTGGCTTGACGGGCGGCTTGATCGGGCCCCGTGGCATGGGGGAAACCGGTGGACCCGATCGGGGCGCCTTCTCGGGCTCGATGTCCGTCCGGGCCGGCTTGTGCTGGCCGGACTGCCGCGCGACCAACTCGATCAGGTCGACTTCGGCCAGACTCTGACTCCAAAGTTGCAGAATGCGCATCAGCTCGTGGCGTGCCTGAGGACCGTCCTCGATCTCAATACGACGCAGCGCCACCAGGGCTGCCTCCTGGGGACGGCCGGCCAGCTCAAGGCGGCGAGCCAACTGGCTCATCTTCTCCAGAGACTCTCTCGTGTCTTGTGGGCGTGGGAGACTCAAAAGCAACTCCTGAGCCGTTCCAGCCTTAAGCACGGCCCCCACCAGCGGGCCCCAACGATCGTCGATTCTCGGCTCCGATGCGATCATGGCGTCTCCTTCTTCATCCTCAAGCGCGTCCCCCGGGGACGCAGATTCCTGGGCGGGCTCGAATTCCGGCTCAGGCTCCGATTCGCTGACGGGGAACTCGACCCGGACAGCCTCCTCAGGCTCGTGCGCTTCCCCCTCCGCGAACTCGACTTCGGCCTCGGTCGCCGGTGCGGGAACCTCCACCTCGTCCAGTTCGAAGGGCTCGGTCGCGTCCAGGGCCTCAGCACCGACTGTCTCGTTGGTCAGCTCTGCGGAGTCCAACTCGGAAACTCCCTCGGCCAGTTCAAAGGCTCCACCCTCAGCTTCTGAGGCCACCTCAGGAGCAGGCCTGTCAACAACCGCATCGGAGTCGGCAAGTTCGAAAGTGGCTGTCAGCCGCTGTGCCTCCGACTCGGGCTTCTCAGGTCCTTCGAGTGCCAGCGCAATCGGTTCGAAGTCTTGCGGATCAGTCACCGAGGGGCCTGGTCGAGCGGGCCCCGGCTCAAACCCGAATGCCTCCAGCTCGGCCGGGGCCTCCTGAGCCGGGTCAAAGCCGGCCCGCGTTGTCGACTGAGGCCCCAGGCCCTCTTCCGTCGGGCCGGGCTCGAATCCGAAGGCTTCGGCCGCGCCGACCGGCTCGAACCCGAACGCCTCGGCGACCGAGCCCTCGCCCGCGGCCACCGACTCTTCGGCCG
>QWHO01000484.1 GCA_021404945.1 bacterium CPR1 | reverse complement strand
GAGGAGCGCGAGACCGTGATGGAATTAACGACGAGTTGGGAGTTGAAAGGGCGAGAAGAGGGGCGCAAAGAGGGGCGCAAAGAGTCTATCATTGAAATGCTGGAACACCGATTTGGCAAGTCGACCGACTTGCTGACAGCCGTCGAAGCCGTTCAAAGCGATGACGTGCTCAAGCGACTGTTCACCGCTCTGCTCAATCATGCCGATCGGGAAGCCCTGAGCCAGATCCTGCGCGAGCCCGCCGCCTGAAGGAACCCATCCTCTGGGCGCAAAGCCCAATCCATGCTCAAAATCCGCACCGCCCTTACGGGCGCCGTCCTGCTCCTCAGCCTGCTCGCCCCGCTCCCCGCCCAGGAAGGCCTGGACCTCAAAGACCTCGATCCCAAGGTCACCCCCTGCAACGATTTCTACCAGTATGCCAACGGCGGCTGGCTCGCGCGCAACCCCATCCCGGCCGACCGGGCTCGCTGGGGCACGTTCAACGCCCTGCTCGACCGCAACCAGCAGATCTTGCACAAGATCCTCGAGCAAGCCGCCCTGGCCAAGAATGCGCCCGGCTCCATCGAGCAGAAGATCGGCGACTTCTACGCCTCCGGGATGAACGTCGAGCAGATCGACCGGGCCGGCCTGGCCCCCCTCAAGCCCCTGCTCGACAAGATCGACGCCGTCAAGACCACCGCAGAGCTGCAGCCGGTCATCGCCGAGCTTCACATGGTGGGCGTAGATGCCTACTTCAACTTTTACTCTCAGCAAGACTACAAGAACAGCCGCCTGGTCGTGGGGGCGGCCACCCAGGGCGGACTGGGGCTGCCCGACCGCGACTACTACTTCCGCGCCGACGATGAGAAGCTGCGCCAGGAGTACCTCAAGCACATCGAGCGCATGCTCGAGCTGACCGGACAAGACAAGAAGCTGGCCGGTCCCATCTACCAGCTCGAGAAGAGCCTGGCCGAGGCATCCTACGACAAGGTCAAGATGCGCGACCCGGACAACACCTACCATCCCACCAGCCTGGCCGACCTCCAGAAGCTCACCCCGCACTTCGACTGGACGGCCTACTTCCAGCGCATCGGGCTCAAGGACCTGACCGGCCTCAACCTGGAGACCCCCGAGTTCTTTCAGCGCGTCGACCAGATCCTCAGCCAGACGCCGCTCGAAGAGCAGCGCGCCTACCTCAAGTGGCAGCTGATCCACGATCTGGCCAGCACCCTGTCGCAGAACATCGAGCTGGAAGACTACCGCTTCAGCTCCGAGACCCTGCAGGGCACCAAAGCCCAGCTGCCGCGCTGGAAGCGCATCGTGGCCTTCACCGACCGCTACCTGGGCGAGGCCCTGGGACAGAAGTACGTCGAGCAGAACTTCTCCCCCACCGCCAAGGCCAAAGTCAAGAAGCTGGTCGAGAACCTGCTCGCAGCTCTGCGCGACGACCTCAAGACCCTGCCCTGGATGAGCCCGGCCACGCGCCAGGCCGCCCTGGTCAAGCTCAACTCGTTCCGCTACAAGATCGGCTACCCGGACACCTGGACCGACTACAGCAGCCTGACGATCGACCGGGGCCCCTTCGCCAGCAACGTGCTGCGCGGCCGCGCCTTCGCCGTCAAGCTCGACCTGGACAAGATCGGTAAGCCGGTCGACCCCGACTTCTGGTACATGAGCCCGCCCACCGTGAACGCCTACTACGACCCCTCCAACAACGAGATCGTCTTTCCGGCCGGCATCCTGCAGCCGCCCTTCTTCTCAGAGAAGGCTCCCGACCCCCTCAACTACGGCGGAATCGGCGCCGTCATCGGGCATGAGATCACCCACGGCTTCGACGACCAGGGGGCCCGCTTCGACAGCCAGGGGAACCTGAAGAACTGGTGGACCTCGGAGGATCTCGCCGCCTTCCAGCAACGCTCCAAGGCGGTCGTGCAGGAGTATTCCGGCTACGAGGTGGAGGACAAGCTCTTCATCAACGGCGAGCTGGTCGTGGGCGAGGCCATCGCCGATATGGGCGGGCTGAAGCTGGCCTATAAGGCGCTCCAGATGCAAGAGCCTTCCCCTGCGAAGATCGACGGCTTCACTCCCGAGCAGCTCTTCTTCCTGGGCTACGCTCGCATCTGGGCCATGAACATGCGGCCCGAATACGTGCGCTTGCAGGTCAAGACCGATCCCCATCCCCACCCCCGCTTCCGGGTCAACGGCCCGCTCTCCAACATGCCCGAGTTCTACCAGGCCTTCCAGTGTCCGGCCGGCAGCCCGATGCACCGCGACGAGGCAAAGCGAACGGAAATCTGGTAGGTCCTGCGGGAGAGGGGAACGAAGGGGCCGGCGCTGTGTTGCTGGGAATGAACCGGTATCAGTGGACGGTGCTGTTCGCTGCCTGGTTGGGATGGGGCTTCGACATCTTCGACGGCCTCCTGTTCACATTTGTGGCCCCCAACTGTATCCCCACCCTGCTCGGGCAGACCATCGGCAGCCCCGAGGCGCGAGCGAGCACCTTTTACTACACCGGCCTGTTCACCTCACTTCTCCTGCTGGGCTGGGCGGCCGGGGGCATCTTGTTTGGCCGCGTCGCCGACCACATCGGTCGCACCAGGACCCTGGCCCTCACCATGCTCACCTACTCGCTGGGCACCGCCCTGTGCGCCCTTGCTCCCAACCTGTGGGCGCTGGCCATCTTCCGCCTGATCGCAAGCCTGGGCATCGGAGGCGAGTGGGCCGCGGGCGCCTCGCTGGTCAACGAGGTGGTCTCGAAAGAGCGCCGGGTCGAAGCCGGCGCTCTGCTCTATACCTCGGCCCCGATGGGCCTTTTCCTGGCCGACTTCGTCAACTTCCAGATCGCCGGCAACCTGATGGCCGGCTCGCCGAGCACCTCCTGGCGCTGGATCTTCCTGTTCGGGCTGGTTCCAGCCGCGGTGGCGGCCATCGTGCGCCACTTCGTCAAGGAGCCCGAGGCCTGGGTGCGCGAGAACCAGACCCGGGCCAAACCGCCCGCTCTGCGAGAGATTTTCAGCCCCCAGATGCGTCCCCTCACCCTGAGCGGCCTGGCCATGGCCCTGACCGCGCTGCTGTGCTGGTGGAGCTGCAATGCCTTCATCCCGATCATCGCCCCCGGCCTGGCCCAGGACTACCTGGCCCTGACCCAACCCCACCTGGTGGCCGAGAACGCCACTCCCGAGCAGAAGAAGGCCGCCGAGAAGGTCAAGGAGACCTGGAAATCGACCGCCACCAAAGTCTTCAACCTGGGGGGCCTGCTCGGCACGCTCATCACCGTGCCCTTCGCCAAGTTTCTGGGGCGGCGGTTCACCTTCGGCATCTATTTCGTGCTCTCGTCGCTCTCCATCTACACCGCCTTCGGCCTCGACATGGAGCCGCAGACCCGGCTCTACACCTTCTCTTTACTGGGTCTGACCGTGTTTGGAGTCTTTGGCATGTTCACCTACTATCTGCCCGAGCTCTTCCCCACTCGCCTGCGAGCAACAGGCTCGGGTTTTTGCTACAATATAGGTCGGATCATCACGGCGGGGGGGCCGTTTCTGGTGGGAGTCGTGGCCCGTAAGTACGGCCCCGCCGGCGCAATGGAGATGCTCACGTGGGTGTGCGTCATCCCTCTCCTGGGCGCGTGCTGTCTGCCCTGGGTCATCGAAACCAAGAACCGCGATCCCGAGGAGGTCCTGAGCCCATGACCGTGGCCGACATTATGAAGAAGCTGGTGGTCACCGCCAATCCTATGATGCTGGTGGGCGAGCTGGCCACGCTGCTCCTCGAGCACCAGATCTCGGGGGCCCCGGTGGTGGAGGACGACGGCTCCCTGGTGGGAGTCGTCTCGCTGGAGGATCTGGCCGCCCACGCCTATGGCGAGGAGGCCGACCAGCGCCCTCCCTTCTTCAGCGCCCCCTGGATGGACGAGCTGGGAGACGAGTTCAAGCTGGACAAGATCGGCTCGACCGTGACCGTGCGCGACATCATGAGCCCCACCGTCTATCAGGTGAAAGCCCAGACCAGCGTGCTGGAGCTGGTCGAGCTGATGCTCGGAGCCCGCATCCGCCGCGCCATCGTGACCGACAAGGGGAAGGTCAGCGGCATCGTCACCACCTCGGATATCCTGCGGCTGGTGCCGGAGCTCTTGCGAGAGAAAGCGACTCGCTAAGAGGCGCGGTGCGGAGAGAGCGCGCGTTCTCTCAACGAAATTGCAAAGCGATGGATGCGCGTGAGTTTCGACGCACCTACGAGGAGATGGAGCGACTCGAGAACGAGTTGCTGCGCCGCACCTCCCAGGCCGAGAGCCTGGCCCAGCTCGAGCAGCTGTGCCGGGAGTTTGCCCCGCACCTGCGCTCGTGGGAAGAAGAAGCCATCCTGGAGGACTACGAGCATCTCGCCAGGCTGCAGAATCGCCTGCACACAACCTGGCGGTTGCCCTCCTGAATCTCGGCACCCATCTTGTCGACGGAGAACGTGACTCTCTCAAGAGCGAGCTTCACCTCCTCAAGAGAACCCTTGACCTCATCGATCCTAGCATCGAGGCGACGTCCCTGATCGTTCATCATGGTCCAGGTCAGCTCGAAGTCTGCCTGCACCTGCTGCTTCAGGGCTTCCAGTTTGTCTTCCATTCCCGACTCCTCCGATGATCGATAAATTCGCTCTCTTCTGCATCGTCCCCCCTCCATTCTGGCAGCTCGCCTGCGTGAGTTGGGCGTGGAGGAATAGCGTCGGACGCGCTGCTCATCCCCCGCACGGTGACAAAGGTGGGCGACCGCGAGCGAGGCGATGGCGCAGCTGGTCTGGTCTCCGGCCCCGATCACCAGGGGGGCCCAGGCTATCTCGGCTCACGCAAAGCCAGGAGCCCTCACCGTCAGGTCAGGTCGATGGACTCAGCCTAGACCGCCACCCGAACCAGCAGAATGGGGCAATTGGCGTGGTGGAGCACCTTCTCGGCCACGCTCCCGTAGACGAACTTCGAAAACCCCGTGCGCCCGTGGCTCGACATGACGATCAGGTCGCACTGCTCCACGTCACAGAACTCCAGAATGGCCTCGCCCGGCGCCCCAAAGGGTACCTTCACCTCGTCCACCAGGTCCTTGAGCTCGGGGCGGTCGCGCACCCGGGCGAGGTAGTTCTCGACGTGATCGCGCTCGGCCTTTTGCAGGTCGGCGTAGTGCTCGGGCAGCGCCATGTCCATCCCCACCAGGATGGGCTCGGGCAGCACCATGCAGCGCAACAGCACGATGCGCGCGTCGAACTTCCTGGCCATCTCCACCGCATAGGGGATGGCCACCTCGGCGTGATGAGAACCGTCCAGGGGGACCAAAATCTTCTTGTACATGGGCCCCGTCTTCACAACCCTGCGAGGGGTTCCCTGCCCCGAACGCCACCACTTTTGGGTGCCTCCCGTGCCCGGTGTGCGCCCGAGTGGGATGCACATGTGCACCCGTCTTCCCTGCACCACCCGCACCCACCCGCCCGCGAGCCCCGGTGTGCGCCCGAGTGGGGTGCACATGTGCGCCCGTCTTCCCTGCACCACCCGCGCACGCGAGCCCACGAAGCCAGGGGCGACCTGGAGGCCTTCCCCCCCCTCGGACG
Source organism: bacterium CPR1 (assembly GCA_021404945.1). Lineage (GTDB taxonomy): Bacteria > Vulcanimicrobiota > Xenobia > Xenobiales > QWHO01 > QWHO01. The sequence goes on along the minus strand of QWHO01000484.1, from coordinate 2,318 downwards.
GAATATCTTTCACGAGAACATGGTGCAACTCTTGGTGCGTCTGGCCAGCTGGTTCTGGAGACACCCCCGCAAGGGCCTCACGCTGGGAGCAGGGCTGGCCCTGGCGTCCCTGCTATTGGCCTGGCTCGAGCTGGGCTTTCAGGCCGACTGGATCCAGCTCTTCTCCCCCGCCGACCCCTACCGCAAGCAAATCGAGGCGCTGCACCGCGAGTTCCCCCACTCCAACGACCTGATGGTGCTGGTGCGGGGAGGCACTCCGGCCGAGCGCGAGGCCTATCTGCAGGAGCTGACCAGCAAGCTCCAGGCCGAGCCCGAGCTCTTCCGCGAGGTCTTCACGGCCCTCGATCTCACGCCCTATCGCAAGCACGCCCTCTACTACCTCGAGAGCGCTCAGGTCGAGACTGTGCTCCAGACCCTGCTCGCCTTTCAGCCCCTCCTGAGCGGCCTGGGTCAGGAGGGGCTGGGGGGCGTGCTGCGGGCCATTCCCGCCGGGCTGCAGCAAGACTCTCGCCAGCGAGTGCAGATCCTGCTCAAGCTGATCAACGGAACCCTCGAGCAGCTGCTCACGTGCCTGCGCGAGCGGGACATCTTCCGCTACCACTCCCCCTTCGGCGAGGTCATCCCCCTGCCCGACGACCCTCGCTACCAGATCCTGCTCAAGAGCGACGCCCGCCTGCTCTACAACACCCTGGACAACGGCCAGATCCACTTCCTGGTGCTGCTCCCCCCTCCCGGCACCGGCTACGGACCCGCCCCCGCCACCGTCGACCGCCTGCGCGAGCTGATCGAGGAGCTGCGCCCCGGGCACCGCAACCTGCTCGCCTCCTTGACCGGCGCCCCCCTGCTGGCCACCGACGAGCGCCACCAGTGCTTACAGGACGCCTGGCGGGGAGCAGTCCTGTCGCTGGGGCTGGTGATCCTGCTGCTGGCCTTCGGCTTTTGCGAGCTGGGCCGTCCCACCCTGGTGCTGCTGGCCCTGGCCACCGGCATGGCCTGGACCCTCGGCTACGCCACCCTGACCGTGGGCCACCTGAACTTTCTGACCATCATGGCCCTCTCCATGCTGACCGGACTCGGCGCCGACCTGGGCATCCACGTGCTGGCCCGCTACGCCGAGGAGTGCCAGTGCGGCTGCGGCCAGCTGCTGGCCCTGGAGAAGACCGTGCGCCAGACCGGCTCGGTGGTCTGGGCGGGCGCCCTGGTCACCTCGGCCGGCTTCTGGACCCTGCACGGCAGCGAGTTCCAGCCCGTGGCCGAGCTGGGCACCATCGTGGGTGGGGGGATCCTCCTGTGCTGCCTGGCCCTGAGCACCGTCTTCTGGTCGTTCGTGGCCCTGCTCGAATCACGCTGCCACGGCCACCAGTTCCGCCCCCCCGGAGCCAGCGCCCTGATCGAGCTCGAGCGCCGCGTGCTCGAGCGTCCCCTGCCCGTGGTGGCGCTCTTCGGCCTGCTCACCGTGGCGGCCGCCCTCTACGGCGGGCGGGTGGCCTTCGACGAGAACCTGTTGCGCCTGCAAGACCCTGCCATGCAGGCCGTGCAGAGCGAGCTCGAGCTGGCCCGCGGCGGCAACTCGGTCATCGTCAACGCCGTCTCGGTGGCCGACAACCTCGACCAGGTGCGCGAGCGCGCCGCCCGCTTCGCCGCCCTGCCCAGCGTGGCCCGGGTGGACTCGCTGGCCCCCCTGGTGCCCCCCGACCTTGCCTCCAGGCGCCCTCACGTCGAGCGCCTGGTGGAGCAAATCGCCCGCCTGAGAGAGGTGCGCTTCAAGGCCGTGGAGGGATCTGACGCCCTGATCGAGCTGCAACGCGGCATCCGCGACGTCGACCAGCAGCTCGGCTTCCTCTTGCCCGCCCTCAAGCGCGAGGAGGGCGTGGACCGCTTCTGGACCAGCTGGGTCGAGCTCGGCCGCCTGACCGAGGAGATGGGCCCGGGCGCCATCGAGGGGGCCCTGGAGGTCTTCCAGAAGGCCTGCCAGGAGGACCTGAACAGCCTGTTCGAGCTCCTGCGCGAGCAGTCCGTCGAGCCCCCCACCCTGGCCGCCATCCCGCCGTCCTTGCGCCTGCGGGCCATCGGGACGAGTGGCAAGCTGCAGCTTCGCATCATCCCGCGCTTTGACCCCTGGCAGCGGGGCAACCTGGAGCGCTTCGTGGCCGAGCTTCGCACCGTCGACCCCGAGGTCACGGGGGATGCGCTGCTGGTGCTGCGATTCAACCGGGTCATCCACCGGACCTATGACAAGGTGGGATGGTACACCTTCGCCTCGGTGCTGATCCTGCTGGTGCTCTACTTCCGCCGCCCGGTAGCGCCGTTGCTGGCCC
>QWHO01000483.1 GCA_021404945.1 bacterium CPR1 | reverse complement strand
CGACCCACGAACCACCGCTACCTTCCCCGGAATCTCAGCTGGACAGTCCCGCGCTCGAGTCAAACTCAAACCTCGGGACCCCCGGATCGACATCCTACGCACTCTGGCTCAGGTCGTCTGATCCTCCAGACGAGTCAGCAGCCGCGCCGCGAAGCCATCCGGGGCCTTGCAGCCCAGGGCCAGGCTGAGCGTGGGGCCCAGACCTGGCTCGGGGCCAGCCACCAGGCCATCGCGCTCGAGCCTTGCCAGCAGGCGTCGCACGAATCCCAGCGGGGCCGCCCAGCGCAACGCCTGGCGGAGCAGTGAGATGGACAGCGCCGGAGTCAGGCTGAGCTGGCTCAGGCAGGCCCGGCGCAGCCACCAGACCAGGGCCCCGGTCAACAGCACGGGAAGCGCCGCCAGCGGGGTCGGCAACACCAGGGTGAGTAGCAGGGCCAGGATGCCAACCCCCCACAGCCGGGCGCACAGCTCCAGCCCTACGAGGTCGTGAGCTTTGCCGCGCGAGCTCGAGCGGGCTGAGGCCAGGATTCCGGCGTAGGATGCGGCCGTGGCCAGCACGGCGATCACGGTCGCGCCCAGTGCCCCGCGCAGCCAGCCCAGATCCACCGTCCATCCCATCATCACCAGCACCGGTCCGACCAGGGCCATATCCACCAGGCGCGGCACGAATCCCACCGCGGCCCAGCCGTCCACCCAGTGACGGGTGGACAGGGGGGTGGCCAGCAGCGACTCCAGGGTGTTGGCTTCGCGCTCTACCACCAGCGAGGAGACGGTGCGGTAGGCGGCCTGAAGGGTCTCCACCAGTAAGAGCACCACCAGCCCCAGCCAGAACATGGGTCGGTTTGCGTGTGCGATCGAGAGCGCCAGGGCGAAGGTGATGGCCAGACCCGGCCCGTGACGCCACAGCAACAGGCCAGGCAGGCGGCCGGGGATGCGATGGGCCTCGGAGCGCGACTCGCGGTAGACGATGGCGTTTTGCTGCCAGGGGAGGATGGTCCAGGGATTGCCGCCGCGGGCCACCAGGCCCTGCCACAGCTGCTGGGCTCGGGAGGTGAGCGCGGGTGCGGCCGACAGACCCCAGACTCCCGCCGCTCGCCAGGGGGCCAGCATGAGGCTCAGGCTGAGCGGCCAGACGGGAGCCAACCCCAGGCCCAGCGGCAGGACCAGGCTGGTCAGGCCGGGAGTGAGGCCCAGCGCCATCAAGACGACCCGGGGAGCCAGGTCGTCCTCGCCGGCCGACCAGATCTGCCCGGCGGCGGCGGCGTAGCTGGCCAGCCAGGCAGCGCTCGCCTGCAGGGCCAGTCCCAGCGGGGGCACCGCCAGGGCCAGCGGGCCCAGGTGCCAGACGAGCAGGCCCCACAGCCACCAGAGCGGGGTCAGCCAGCGCCAGCTCGAGAGCACCTCGCGGGCTGATCCGAAGGCCAGGTCGTCGAGCCATTCGGAGGGTCGGGTGGGGGTGCCCAACAGCTCATCCAGACAGCCCCCCTGGTGCAAGGAGCCCAGCAGGGCGGCGTTGCGGCAGGCCACAGCCACGGGGTAGGCGGCCACCAGGATGACCGAGGCCAGGGCCACCAGCTCGGAGGGCAGGGTGGGGGAGGTCAGCGCCAGGCTGGCCAGTCCCAGCGCCAGCCACCAGGCGCGGCTCGATTCGGGGTGTCGCTTGCGGCGCCGGGCCAGCAAGGTGGACAGAGGGTGATCCATGGCTAGCCTCCCTGCTTGAGATAAGCGGTCACGGGCATCTCGATCTCCAGCACGCCGGAGCGCTGGCCGGAGACGGGTGCAAGAACGATCTTGTTGATGGTCACCAACCGGTCGAGGCGCAACGCTCCCAACTCGACCAGGAAGTCGGCCAGAGTGGCGTAGCGGCCCTGAAAGCTCATCTGGAACACCCGTCGGGGGGCCCCCTGCAGGGCTTCGTCGGGAGCTTCCTCCCCTTCCTGGCCCTGACCCGGGGTGACCGACTGAAGCCGGAATGACTCGTCCCCGCTGGTGGCCTGCTGCGACAGGACGAGGCGCTCGAGGTCGGCCAGGTAGGCGGTCACGAACTGCTCCGGGTCGTCCACCCCGGGCCGGTGGATCAGCTGGCTCAGCTCGGCCTCCAGAGCGTGCATGCGGGCCGTCAGATCGGGCAGGCGTTGCAGGCGCGCCTGGTTCTCCTCCAGGCGCTGGTTGGCGGCCAGCATCGAGCGCTTCAGCTGGTCGAGCTCACTGAGCTTGGCCTGATAGTCGAGCAGCCAGTAGCCGGACAGGCAAAGGCCGAGAAGAATGACGGCCACCAGGATCTTGAAGGGTGCTGACATCTAGAGCTCCTTTCCGGGCGTGCGACGGGCCGCCACTTCGGGCTTGTAGTGAGCCTCGAGCTGGAAGGTGAAGACGTGGTCCTTGCGTACCGCCGTCTTCAGCTCGGTGTGATCGAAGTAGCCGCTCTGGCGCAGCGCCACCACCAGAGTGGCCAGGGTGCCCATGGGCAGGGGATCCGATACCGTGCCGTTGAGGGCCACCGTCTCTCGGGCGGGTTCGATGGAGAGCCGCTCGAGCCACACGCTGGCTGGCAGCACCAGGGCCACCTGGGTGAGCAGGTGGGCGTAGCGCAGGGGGTCGTCCTTCAGACTCTTGATGGCTTGAATCTGTCTCTCGAGCTTACTGATGCGCTCTTCGCGCTGGTTGAGAACCGGCAGTTGCTCCTCCTGCTGACGGATCTTGGCTTCCAGGCCGGTCAGGCGCTCTTTCGAGTCCACGACCCGCTGGGTCAGCAGGCGGCCGTAGCCCACCATGCCCAGGTTGCCCAGCACCAGAGTCAGGGCCAGCACCACCGTCAGGGGATCGAAATGCCACCATTTCGCCTTTTCCCGGGGCATGATGTTCACTTTGATGGTCATGAGACGTCACCTCAATTCCGCCGCCAGCCGCTCCAGGCCCCGGCTCAGGCGCGACTGCACGGTGCCGAGGGGAATCTGGAGGGCGGCGGCGATCTCCGCATAGGACAGGTCAGCGATGAAGCGCAGGGCGATGACCGAGCGGAACTCGTCGGGCAGGGCACGCACCGCCTGTTGCACCATCAGTCCGGTCTCTCGGCGGCCGAGCTCGTCGCGCTCCACCGCCGACTCCTCGTAAGCCGTCTCGCGGGGCCGAGGGGCGTTGAGGAAGGTGTTCATCACCACCCGGTAGAGCCAGGTGGTGAAGCGCGACTCGCCGCGAAAACCGCTCAGACCCTTGAGGGCGCGGATCCACGCTTCCTGGGCCAGGTCTTCAGCCTGGTGATGGTTGCGCGTGAAGGTCATGGCGATGGAGTAAATGCTGTCCTGGTAACACTCCACCAGTCGCTCCACGGCCGCGCGGTCGCCCGCGCGGGCCAGCTCGAGCCAAGCGGCTTCGTCCGGACCTGAAACTCGAATCGCCAAGCCCACCTCCCTGTTGGATCTCCGGTAGGACAGCCCGCTTTCGGAAAATGTTCCCGACCAGGCTTTCAATTTCTTTTGAGGCTTCTAAGTGGTCCTCGACGGACTTGATTTCGTGAATCATGCGGCGACTGCGGCGAGAGTCCGGTCAGGCTGCGCGGGAGGTAGTCCGTACTTTTTCCGGAGGTCGTTGGCAGTGTAGGTCCACTTGATCGGACTCGGAAGGTGGTTGCGCCAGTTGATGTAGTCGAGCAAGTGGCCCGCCAGCATGGCCGTCCCGTCAAAGTTATTTGGCATGAGAGCGTGGCGTTGGAGTTGGCTGAAGAAGTTCTCGACTTGATTCAGCCAGGATGAACGAACCGGCAACCAGTGGACTATGATCTCCACGGCAAAGCCCTGATTCTTGAGCCAGGTCTCAAGATATTTTGGGCGATGGCTGGAACCGTTGTCCAGTATGAGATGGACCAGTTTGTAACCGCGCTGCATGGCGTGGTTGACCAGACCGTTCAGAAATCAGGCTCGGGCGGCGAAACACTACGATGAGCTTCTTCAGACTGGCAGAGATGGCGTCACGCTATCGCCGGTAGCAGAGAAAATTGTGAACGAGCGGAATTCCAGATAAAATTGCGAGTGTGGGAGGCGTCGCGGAAGGGTGTAACTCTCTCTTTTCATGCAGCTTCTAGGATTTTGTCGTGTGCGGATCCAGTTCTCAAGCCAACTTTAATCTTGTAGCTCCCAGAAAGTATGTTCCACCCAGCCTGCCAGGCTCGCTATGCAAGAGTGCCCTTAAAGTAAGGATTCCCTGGCCTCCCGGATGCCCCAGCGCATCCCGGAGCGTTTTAGCCGCTGCGTGACCATAATGGCCCAGCCATCCGCGAATCACGTTAATCTCCACCCCGCTTTCGAGAAGATGGACTGCCGTGGTGTGGCGAAAGACGTGGGGGCCGATGGGGCCTCCAGAGCCGGGCCGATTGAGCCCGACGTGGTGATGGCCTGCGCCGGCGACGTCCCCACCCTGGAGACCCTGGCAGCCGTCCAGTTGTTGCGAGGGCACTTCCCGGACATCAGGATCCGGGTG
>QWHO01000482.1 GCA_021404945.1 bacterium CPR1 | reverse complement strand
CCGGCTGGCTCGCTGACCACCCCGTGCTCTCGCAGGGCCTGCTCCACGTCGCCGCTCTCCCGGGCTGTGCGCCAGATCTCCAGGCCACGCTGAAAGCGCTCGGCGTCGCTCTTCTCGCGCAGGAGGCCGGCCAGCTCGACCCGGGTCAGAATGCCCTGCAGCGTGTGCCACTGCTGCTCGCTCTGGCCGGCGCCGACCAGCTCGGTCAAAGCGGCCCGTGCCTCGGAGCGGTGCTGGGGGCCAAAGCGCTCCACCAGCTCGCCGGCCCAACCGCTGGCCCCCCGGGCCCAGCACTCCTCGACCTCCACCGACACGAAGCCCTGGGTCTGCTCGATGCGTGCCAGCAGGGCGCAGGCCTGCTCGGGCTCGACGCCCTGGCTCAAACGCTCCCGGTCGAGCTGCTCGAAGTGGTCGTGAGCGTAGCTCCTCACGTTGAAACAGGTCAACTGGCGAGACTCGGGTGCGGCGATGGCGCGCAGTCGCTCCTCCAGCTGGGGGTCTTGCCGGGCCAGCTGCACGGCCAGCACGAAATCAGCCAGCTGCTCGTTGGAGAGCTTCTCCAGCGACTCCTGGCCCGCCAGCCGGCTGCCCAGCCAGAGTCGAACCTGGGCCCTGTCGGCCTCGGGCAGGGCGTTTACCATCGCCAGGGCGGCCTTGTGCGGGGGCAGCTCGCCCGGGTCGCGCTGCTCCTGGGTGTCGCCCCGTTGCACCGTGTACTGCACGCAGCTGGAGGCGGCCGCCAGCCGCTCTTGCAGGTCGCCCGACTTCAGGCCAGCCATGGCCTGCTCGAGCACCTGATTGCGAGCCCCTTCGACCAGCGGCTCGAACGAGGCCTGGGAATAGGGCAGGCTGCCTTTCAGAAGCTCGTTCAGGCGGGCTTTTGTCTCCGGGGTAAGGGGGATTGAGGCCAGCACGGCGAGGTGGTTGCGCGTCTGGGCGTCGCAGTCGAGCAGGCGCCCCGCCGTCGCAAGGGCGGGAGCGATGGGGTCGAGCAGGCGCTTCTCCAGGGCCGGATCGGGCTCGGGAGCGAGCAGGGCGAAGCAGTCAGCCGCCCCCTCCCAGCAGTTCTTGGCGCCGGGGATGAAGGACTGCTCCATCTTGTCCGACTCCAGCAGGTGAGCCAGCAAGGCCTGGCGATACGGAACCAGCTCACCCTTCGGGTCGGCCAGCACGAGCGAGTCCAGGTCCAGGCTGCGGGCCAGGTTCAGAGCCGGAGCTGTAAAAGTGTAGCGGATCAGGCTCAGCTCGCCCCGTTGGGACCCCGCCGGCACCATCCAGCTGGTCAGCCAGTCTTTCTCCAAGGGGTCAGGCTTCCAGCCGGCCTTCAGAGCCGAGCCGAAGATGGCAAAGTGGGCTGTGTCGGGGTAGCTTGTCTGGCGCTGCCTCAGCGTCTCGCCCGCGATCGCCGGGGCCAGTTGGGGCTGTCTCTCCATCAGGGTCAGCACCTCGCGCACGCCCCAGTTGAGGCCGTCATGGCTGGTGTTGTTGAGGATCGCGCTCAGCTGGGCAGTCACCTGCTCCTGGTCGGGAGGGCGAATTTCCCAGAGTGCCGCGCAAAAGTCCAGGATGCCGCGGCCCTGAAGACCCAGGGCCTCGGCCCGGCCGGGCACCTGCTCGAGGGAGTGCTGGTGGGGCTCGAACAGCCGGGCCAGCCCGGGGATCTTGCGCGAATCCGAGAGCAGCCGCGCCATGGCTGACAGGTCCTCGTCGGAGGGGCGACCGGCGGTCAGCTTCTCGACCAGCGCCAGGGCCACCTCGGCGGCCTGCTCGGGCATCGTTTCGGCCAGGAATTCCAGCCGCTTCACTCCCTTGCGCTCGTTGAGAAGGGGGATCTGCTTGAGGATCTGCCCGGCCGCGGTGCTGGCTTCGGCCGAGGTCGAGGGCGGCGCAGAGTCGAGCTCGAGCTTGAGGCCGCGCACCGGGACGGGGCCTTCGAGCAGGGCTGCCTCCAGATCTCCCTCCACCTGCCCGTAGCGGCGCAGGAGGTCGCAAGCGCGGGCAGCCAGGGAACGATCCAGCTCGGCCGGCTCCTTCTCACGCTGCTCGGGAGTCAACTCTTCGCGGCTGCGTCGCAGGTGCTTACAGGCCAGCAACATCAGGCTGCGCAGGGCTGCCGGCGTGGCGGGCTCTTCCTGCAGGCCGCCCTCGAGCCGGTCCAGGGCCAGCTGGATGCGCTCGCTGTCAAAGCCCGAAAAGCGGGCTTCCCAGTCGATCCGCTGGCGCGACCCCTCCACCGGTCCGTAGAGCACGCACAACTCCTCCAACCGGTTGCCCGCGTGGCCGTCGGACAGCGCCCGTCGGGCCAAGTAGCGGGTGACCGGATCGGAGCTTTCGGCCCATCTGTCGGCCCCCGTGCCGCTGACGATCTCGGGCATCGCACTGGCTCGCTCGGCCAGCCGCAGCTTGAGGGGCCAGAGGTCGGCGGGGGCTTGCTCGGGGGGCAGAGGCTGTTCAGCCTGCGAGGCTGGGGGCCCGGCAGTGGGGAGAGGAGCGGGTGTGGCGGGCCCCGGCCGCGGCTCTCCCAGCTCGGACTGGTCCAGCGGATCGGCCTGGAATGCCAGTTCCGGCCGGGCAGCCGCCTGGGGCCGCGCGGCAGGGAGGGACGGGCTCAAGGAACGGATCTCCGGGGTCACTCGAGCAGAATTCTGCTCTTGCCGGCTCGTTTCCCGCCCGGAGCCGCCGCCAGACCCGGCAGGCAGATCCCTGCGCGTCAAGAAAATTCCCTCGAGGTCTTGACCGGGGCTAGGACCGGGCGGATAAAGTTAAAAAGAAACTTGAGGAGCCGAGAAGACCATGGATATGCTGTCGTTCATGGTACCCCAGACCGCCCAGATGATGGGGAACGGAATGAACATGGGCGTTCCCGGGATGAACATGGGCATCCCCGGGATGAACATGGGTATGCCCGGGATGAACATGGGGGGCAACCCCATGATGATGATGATGATGCTGATGCAGATGATGATGATGATGCAGATGATGCAGCAGCAACAACAGCAGGGCGGCGGTCAATACGGCAACTACCCAATGAACAACACCATGGGCAACTTTGTGGGCCAGCCCCAGTGCGGTTGCCGTTGCCAGTCCCCCTGGAACTCCCAGCCTCCGGGCCCGGTGCCGCATGGAGGGAACTTCAGTGCGGGGCCGCCCTCGCGCTTCGACTCGTCCATCATGCAGGCTTCCCAGACATACGGGGTGGACCCGGCCCTGATCAAGGCCGTCATTCAGCAAGAGTCGCGCTTCAACCCCAACGCCACCTCCCACTGCGGAGCCCAGGGATTGATGCAGTTGATGCCGGGCACGGCCCGTGAAATGGGCGTCACCAACGCCTATGATCCGCACCAGAACATCATGGGTGGCACCCGCTACCTGTCCGGCCTTCTGCGGCGCTACAACGGAGATGTGACCAAGGCCATCGCGGCTTACAATGCAGGGCCGGGCAACGTCAACAAGTACGGGGGGGTACCGCCCTTTCGGGAGACGCAGGGCTATGTCCGCAACGTAAGCGCGAACTACGCTCAGTACCGCGGTCAGGGCGGGACGATCACGGCGTAGTCCCGGCTTCCACGTGCTGACAAGCCTCCTGAGTCAAGTCCCGGAGGCGGTGCGTTCCCTGGACAGCTTCCGTCAGCTTCCCCACCAGCGGCACGAGCGCGGGATAGTCCTGGCAGGCAATGCCCTCGAGCATTTCCTCGAGAACCTCCACCATTTGGGCCTGGGTCAAAGTGACCGTGGTCCGAGCCTCGGAAAGGCAGGCTTCCATCTCCGGGCTGAGACCCTTCGGAATCGGACCCATGCCCTCGAGCAGGCGTGGGACCGCCTGGCAGCGTCGTCGCAAATCCTCGAGCTGGCCCCTCAGGGTCTCCGGCTGGATCGATCCCGCCACGACCCCCTCGACCAGTTCGCTCAACCCGGCGAAGGGCTCGAAGTCTGCCGATGACTCGGAGTGGAGCGACCGGCCAGGCTCGTTGCGGGTGGAGAGGTCGAACGGCATCACGGCTCCACACTTCTGGCACAGGCGCATTTGGGGGGAGTTGCTCGCCCCACAGTGCAAGCAGCACACGGTGGGAGTGGACTCCGATTGCGAGGGCTGCGTCCTGGCCTGCACGGCCAGAAGCGACTCGGCACCCAGCCGGAGCTCCTCCAGTGCGGCGGGGATACGCTCCTCTCCGCCTTCGTGAAGGAACGTCTCCAGGCTCTCCAGGCCCGTGCCAATGCGGCCGAGCGCCTCGGCAGTGACCTGACGCTGGTCTTGGGATAGACCCCAGAGCCCGCCGCCCAGCTCCTGGCTCTCGAAATCGCTGGCGAAACTCCGATAAAGTGTCGTGAAGGCTTCCAGACGAAGCTGCAGGCTGTCCCAGCCAAGTCCACCGGCAAGACACGAGCGTGCCACCCGGGCCAGCTCGTCCACGTGGGTGGCCTGAGAGAAGCGGGGACGCTCATGCTCTTTGGCCCGAAGGCCAGCGTAGAGCTCGAACAGGC
>QWHO01000481.1 GCA_021404945.1 bacterium CPR1 | reverse complement strand
GATCTTCCTGGCCGCCCTGGCACCCCACGCTCGCGCTCAGGACACGCCGACCCTGGAGTTCATCAACCAGATGGTTGGCTTGATCGAGCAAGAGCGAATCGATGACCTGATTGCGCTCATCGAGCAGAATCGCGAGCTGGCTGGTCAGACCTTCCAACAGCTGGCCATGACCTATCCCAGCATGAGCCAGGAGCAGCAAGCCTTTAGCGCTGTGCTGGCCAACATCATCGCCCGGGTCTTCGAGCTCCGCCTGAGCGACCCCAGCCTCTCCCAATACCTGGCGAAGTTCGACCTGCTCTTCGGCGATGAGCACTGGCAGGGCACCCCCCTGGCTCGAGGAGCGCCCCGGATCCCCCAGACGGGAGGCCCGCCCATGACCGGTGGACCTCCCGGGCCACCTGTCACGGGCGGAGATGGGGAAGAGCTGGTTGTCTTCCTGCTGCGCATGGGCAACTACCTGGATGCAGTTTCCTTGCTCCAGAAACTGGCCACCCGCAGCCCCACCCCCGAGAAGCTCCACCGCCAGATGCGCTATAGCATTGCCGCAATGATCGGGATGGGTGTACCCAATCAAGCCCTGCCCCTCGCCGAGGAGCTCATCGCGTTCGGTGCGAGTGACCCTGCCGGTCAATTGGCCGCCGAGCTTCTGGCAGCTCGAGCCGCGATCGGTGCCGGACTTCCTCTCAAGGCCCGACCCCACATTCAGGCGGCCAGCGCACTCGTCTCCAAGGTAAGCGGCACGTACGGCCAGGTAGCGCAATTCTTGATCGGCTCTTGGAGCTTCTCCCTTGAGCTGCAGCAGAACCCCAAGATGTCGTTCGAGGTCGTCAAGCAGCGACACGATCAAACCTGGGCTCACCTGCAGAACCTGCAGCCTACCCCCGTTCTCACCACCGAGCTCTTCTGGGTAGGCGAAGCCTTCTGGGATACCTGGCTCGAGCAGGTTGCCGCGCGCGATTCCGAGGATGTGCGCATCCAGCAACTGATCCAGAGCGACCTGCAGGTTCTCTATCAGATGGCTCAGAGTATGGACACCCACCCCGAATCTCGCCTGGCCGTCATTCGCGCCCTGCTCAAGATCGTCTCGGCCTATCAGGATAGTGGCGGAGCGCTCCTCGCGCAGGCCCGCCAGGAACTGGTGGACGTTGAGAAACACCTCCTCAAGCTGCACAGCGACAGCCAGCAAGCCTACAGCCAGGTGCAGGGAATGTACGCGGGCCTGCTGCAAGAGACTGGCGTAGAGCTCTCGGCCGACCACGGTGACTCGAACGCCTTGCTGGCCGCTATGTACCTTCTGCAAGCGGAGCAACTCCTGGCCGAGAACGAGGAGCGTTCACTGTCTGCGGCCGATGCCGCCACCATCAAAGAACGACTCTCCAAAGCGGCAGAATCGGCTGCTGGTGCCTACAGTTTCGAGTTGATTCAGTACATTACCGTGGCTCAACTTGATTATTTCGAAAAAGCCAGGCCGGCGAGCTGGGAGAAAAGCTCGGAAGATTTGATCAACAGCTTTCTGAAGGAACCGGCCGTTAATGAGATGCGGGGGGTCAAGGCCGGCATGTACTACCGCCGCGGCAAGCTGCGCTCGATCCAGGGGCGCCACGCCGAAGCGGTGGTCGACTACCAGAAAGCCATCGACGTGGTGGAAGAGTACATCCGTGACATCGGCGGTGGCTCGGAGTCTGCAGATTACATCCGACTGTTCGCCAGCGACCTCTACGAGGCCATGGCCAGGGCCCAGCTCGAACAGGGTAAGGGGAGCGATGCCTTCGGAACCATCGGCCGTCTTCAGCAGTTAGAGACGGCGGGCACCTTCAGCATGGACGACCTGCGGGGCAAGATGCGCTCGGAGGACCAGGGACTGGTCACGCGGGCGAACGAGCAAAAGCTGGCCATTCAAGCGCAGGAGAAAGAGCTGGCCAACCTCAAGAGCAAGAATGCCTCCACCGACCAGATCCAGAAGGTCTCCCAGCTTCTGGCCCAGAGTCGGCAGAGCTACTACCAAACGGTGACCGATCTGGAGAAAAAGTATCCCGCCTTCGAGAAGCTGGATATCAAGCCCATCAATTTCTCCAAGCTGCAGCGAGCCATTCCAGCCAACACGCTGGTTGTGCTGCTTTTCCCCACCGAGGACGAGCTCTACTTGCTTGAGGCCACGAAGGACAACCTGTTGGTTCGCAAGGTTGCGGTCAAGAGGAGCGAGCTCGACCAGCTCACGGCCACCTTTCGCAGCCAGGTAATGGCCTACTCACGCAACCCGGGGGCTTTCAGCTGGAAAGGGCCCGAGGCGGCCACCCTCAAGCAATCCCTGGGAGCGCTTTACCAGTCTATCGTCAAGCCCATCGAGCCCGACCTGGCCGGCAAGGAGGCGGTGGCTTTCGTGCCCTATGGCAGCCTGGTCTACCTACCCTTCCAGGCCCTCATGACCGAGGGGCCAGACGGCAGTCCCACCTTCCTGGTGGAAAAGATGCAGGTCGTTGTGCTCTCTAAGGCTGCCGACCTGGACCAGATTTTCGGCCCTCCTTCGAACAGGAATGGCTCCCTGGTGGCCTTCGGCAACCCCGATGGCAGTCTGGCGGCAGCCACCCAGGAAGTGAAGGCGCTGGCCGACATCTTCCCCGGCTCGGCCATCTACGTGGAGGGGCAGGCGACCTCGGACAAACTCAACGGCGTCCAGGCGCCCAGGGTCAGCTACCTGCACCTGGCCACTCACGGCAATCTCAACCCTCAGGACCCGCGCGCGAGCTATCTGACTCTGGCCAGGGGAGGCAAACTGAGTGTCACCGACATCACCAACTCGCGACTCGACTCGGAAGGCGGTGACCTGAACCTGGTCACCCTGTCGGCCTGTCAGACCGCCCTGGCCGAACGAGGCGGCAGCCAGGACGGCTCCGACCTGCGCAGCCTGGCGGATGCCTTCAGCTTCGCTGGCTGTCGCAGTATGGTCGCCAGCCTGTGGAAGGTGGAGGACAACTCCACCCGCGACCTGATGGTGGTCTTCTACCAAAACCTGAAGGCCGGCAAGTCCAAAGCGGCCGCCTTGCAGGCCGCTCAGGTATCCCTCCTGAAACAAGAGCGTTACAGCCACCCATTCTACTGGGCACCCTTCATTCTCATTGGAGATTGGCGGTAAAAAAAAAACGCTCCGCTATTGAGACAAGAGCGCCGCCAGCAGGTACTCGCGGCGCATCCGGGCGATGCTCAAGATGGAAATTGATTTGGGACAGACGGCCTCGCACTCGCCGTGGTTGGAGCAGTCGCCGAACCCCTCCTCATCCATCTGCGTCACCATCGACAAGACCCGCTTCTTTCGCTCGGCGTCGCCCTGAGGCAGGAGAGCCATCTGGGAAACCTTGGCCGAGGTAAACAGGCTGGCTGAGGCGTTGGGACAAGCGGCCACGCAGGCCCCACAGCCGATGCATGCCGCCACGTCCATGGCCTGCTCGGCAATCTCCTTACCCACCGGTAGAGCGTTGCCATCAGGGGCTGAGCCGGTGTTGGCAGCCACGTAACCGCCTGCCTGGATGATGCGGTCGAAGGCCGAGCGGTCCACCACCAGATCTTTCACAATGGGAAATCCAGCTGCCCGGAAGGGCTCGATGGTAATACTGTCGCCGCTCTTGTAGTGGCGCATCCGCAACTCACAGGTCGTGCAGCCACGGCGCGGGCCGTGGGCCACTCCGTCGATCACCAGGCCGCAGGTGCCGCAGATCCCTTCCCGGCAGTCGGAGTCAAATGCCACCGGGTCCTCTCCTCGAACAATCAGCTGCTCATTGAGCTGATCGAGCATCTCCAGAAAGGAGATTTCGGGCGAAACGCTCTCCATCGGGTAGGTCACCAGTTTGCCGGGGGCATCCGGTCCGGCCTGGCGCCAGATGCGCAAGGTGATTTTCATGCTCATGCCGCGTACCTCACTTGTAGCTCCGCTGCCCGGGCGAGACTTCTTCGAAGGTCAGCTCCTCGCGGTGCAGCACCGACTTCTTGGGATCTCCAGTCCATTCCCAGGCCTGCGCGCACATAAACTTGTCGTCCTGCCGGCGAGCCTCACCCTCCTCGGTCTGGTACTCGACCCGAAAGTGACCGCCGCAGGACTCCTCGCGCACCAGGGCGTCCTGAGCCATCAATTCGCCCAGCTCGAGATAATCTGCCAACCGGCCAGCGAACTCGAGATCTTTGTTGAAATCCTGTCCCTTGCCCGATACCTTGAGATTTTTCCAGAACTCCTCGCGCAAGGCGGAGATCTCCTCGATGGCAGTCTTGAGGCCCGCCTCGTCGCGCGACATGCCGACTTTATCCCACATCACTCGACCCAGATCCCAGTGCAACTTGCGCACTGTGGCTGAGCCCTTGATCTCGAGCAGGCGCTTTACCTGGTTCTCCACGCCGTGCTCGGCTTGCGAGAAGGCTTCATGATCGACTGTTACCCCTCCGGCCTTGTGTCCGGCCAGGTAGTCGCCCAGCGTGTACGGGATGACAAAGTAGCCATCGGCCAGACCCTGCATCAACGC
>QWHO01000480.1 GCA_021404945.1 bacterium CPR1 | reverse complement strand
CATGTGCGGGCCCTGACCCCCGAGCCGGTGGGCGTGGACGAGCTGGTCAGCCGGCTGGACCTGCCCGAAGCGCTGGAGTTCTTGCTGCAGCACTCCGACGAGCTGACCAACGCGGCTGTGAACCGGCTGCTGGCGGCCGGACGACTGACCGACCACCAGGGCCGGGTGCGTCCCCTCAGCGAGCTTTGCCGAGCTGACGAGGCCCTGCGCAAGCTCTATCGCGGACCGCTGCAGCGCCCCTTCCTGGACGAGACCAGTGCTGGAGCGCGTCTTTTGGAGAAGCTGGGCCAGCTCGAGCGCGTCTCCCGCCTCAAGCCGGGCGATCTGCTGCTCGACCTGGGGGGGGTCACGCTCGAGCGCGAGCACGCTCTGGAGGTGCTCGACTGGCTCGATCCGCGCCAGCTCTCGGCCGCCGAAGCCGCCCACTGCCAGGAGCTGAATCTTTACTATGACACTCGCGGGCAGAGCGGCACGCTGCGCGAGGTGCTGCTCTTCGAGGAGCGCTGGCAGCCCCTGTTCGAGGGCCAGCTGCGATTGTTGCACCCCGACTTTGAGAGCGGGGCCCGCAAGGTGGTCAGCCAGGCCCGGGGCACCCGCGAGGCGCTGGAGGTCTACCGCCACGACCCTCCCCAGGAGCTGCTCCGTGCCGACAAGCTCCTGCTCTTCCTGGAGCTGTTCGCGGTCGATCCCGTGCCGGGGGGCGACTTCGAGACCCTGCGGGTGTGGCCCACCCGCAATCAAGGCCGTACCAACGCGCGCGAGGCCCTGATCGACGAAGGCGTGCTCGAGCTCTTCCCCGACCGAAAGAAGCTGGAAGACCGCCTGCTGCTGCCCCGGGCGGCCGAGCTCTTGCCCCGCCTGGCCCGTCCCCTGGACGGACGCGAGGTGGTGCGCGAGGAGGTTTTCTCGCGCGCGCGTCCGGGCCAGGTCTTGAGCGAGCAGCCGGCCTTCCTCAACACCCCCGAGCGGGTGGTGCGGGTGGCCAGCTACCTGGGCCCCGGTCCGGGGACGCCGCTGGTGGACGGCACCGGCTGCCTGCGCCTGGAGCGGCTCACCTACTGCGATCCGGAGTCGCTCGAGCTGTTGCCCTGGGCGACCCGCCGCCAGGTCACTTCGCTCGACCTGCGCGAGCAACTGGGACTTTCCGCGCTGCCGGTGGAGCAGGTGATCGGGGGGCTGGCTCAGGTGCCCCCGCGCGAATGGCTCTCCGACGAGGATCGGCGCCAGCGCTTCTACCGCCTGTTGCTCCAGCGCGAGGGGGAGGTGTTCTCCACCGTTCAGGCCCGCCAGCTCTTGACCGAGCACCCCTTCTGGCGCACCGAGAAGGGCTCGCTGCTGGCGGCCGACCAGCTAGTGCTCGACGATCGCCTGCCCGACCTGGGGGTGGACTGGCGTCCGCACGAGGAGGTCCCCCAGGAGCTGCGGGCCGTTCTCAAGCGCCAGCTGGGGGTGGGGCTGCCCGACCTGGAGGAGCTGGTGGGGGTGCACGTGCTGCCGGCTTACCGCAAGGCCACCTCCAGCGGGCAGAAAGAGCGAGCCCTGCAGCTCTTCGACTTTCTCGAAGAGACCCTGAAGGACCGTCCTCCGGCCGAGGTGCGCAGCTTGCTGGGGCGCGACTTTCCGCTGGAGGACCGGCACGGACGCTACCGGCCCGCCCACCAGGTGGTGCGCTCGGACTCTGAGCTCGAGGAGGCGCTGGAGCAGGTCTTCGAAGCCGGGGACTACCTGCTGGCCACCCGCTACGGGCCGGACCTGGTGCGCCACCTGGAGCTGGCCGAGATCCCGCCGGTGAGCCAGCTGACCGCCGTCTTCTCGCGACCCAGGCGCAACGAGACAGCCCGCGGGCTGGCCCGGCTGGCCAGCGTGATGGTGCGCCGCCACGGGCCTGGCTGGCTGGACCAGGTGAGCAACTTCAAGCACGATCCCTGGCTGCCGGACGGGCTGGGCGCGCCCCGCAGGCCGTTTGAGCTCTATTTGCCGGACGCGGAGGTGGAGGCGCTGATCGGGGATCATCCCCGCCACTATCCCGACCGTGCCCTGGCCGCCCTGCTGGGAGACGAGCTGATGGGCCTGCTGGGACTTCGCACCTCGGTGGAGCTGGAGGCGGTGCTGGCCAACCTGGACCAGCAGCGGGCCGTCTCGTTCCGGGTCTACCAGTGGCTGGAAGCGCGATTGGTGCAGGGGCAGGTTGGCCCGGAAGAGCTGCGCCGCAAGCTGGCCAACAAGCGCTGGGTCTACACCGACGACGGCCAGTGGTATGCCCCCAGCCGTGTGCTGGGCACCCACGCCTTCGCCCTCTTCGGCGAGCGCCGCGGCTACTGGGAGCGCGGCTACGCCAACTGTCCCGAGCTGTGCCGAGCCTTCTCGATCCCGGGCGAGATCTCGCCCCAGGTGGTTCGCGAGTTCTTGCAGGAGGTGGCCGGCGGGCCGCCCGATCAGCTGCGCAAGGAGCGCCCCCTGGCCCGCATGCTGCTGGCCTGCTATCGACGTTTGAGCGACCTGGGGCCCAATCCCGTGGATCCTGCCCTGGCCGTGATCCTGGCCGAGCAGCGCCCGGGCGGCGAGCGGGTGCTGCTGGCAGCCGACCACAAAGCGCTGTTCAGCTCCGATACCCCCACCCTGGAGCGGCTCTTCGAGAAGGCGGGCAAGCTCTCCGTGGCCTGGACCGGCCCGGTTGAGGGGCGCGAGGAGGTGGAGGCCTTCCACGCCGCCATGGGCCTTCGCAGCCTGCGCGAGGCCTTCACGGTGGAGCTGGGAGCGGGGGGCCAGGATGTCACCGGTCAGTGCGCGGCGGGGATCACCCGGCTGCGCACCGCCCTGCGCTCGCTGGTGGGGGTGCTCGAGAGAGTGCGCCGCCAGCGCACCCAGCTCTCGCCCGACCACTGGGTGGATCAACAGCGTCTGCGCCCGGTGGCCCAGAGCGGGCGCATCCGGGCCATCGCCGGGTTGAAGGTGACCTACCGGCTGGAGGGCGTGGGGACGGTGCCCGTCCAGGCGCGGGGCGCCTACCACCCGGACGAGCGCGAGCTGCTGGTGGACGCCTCGCTGGCCGAGCGTCCCGAGGCTCCCCTCACGGGGCTGGCCCAGGGCCTGTTGCCCTGCGTGTATCAGGGGCCGGGCGAGGAGCAGCTGGTCGACATCCTGGAGATCCTGCTGCCCCTGGTCAGCCGCGAGGCCATGGACGCCTACCTCGATGAGCGCCACTTCCCGCGGGGCCAGGACGAGCCGGTGGATCGGGTCAGCGAGCGTATCAGCGAGGTGCTCGATTTCGGTCTGGAGCGCCGGCTGGCGGCCCGCTTCCCCGAGCTTGATCCGGCCTGCTGGCAGGAGCTGCCCCCGGGGCTCACGGTGGAGCAGGCGGTGGAGCGCCTGCTGGCGGGGGTCGAGGAACCGTCCAAAGAGGTGCGCCAGGCCCTCACCGACGTCTTGACCGCCCCCTCGCTGGACCACATCAAGGCTCCGCCCGTACCGCTGGAGTCCCCTCCCCCGCCGGTGCCCATGATGGTGGCCCGGGAGACTGCGCCCACGGCTCAGGAGCAGCCGGGCGAGCCGTCCCTCTGGAACCGGCTGGTGGGCTGGTTCTCGGAGCTGACCAATCCCTCCGAGCTGCCCCCGGCGGCCGAGCAGGCCGTGGCCCGCCTAGCCAGCGTGCTGCCCGCCTGGGCCACCGGGGGCAACCCCTTCGCCCCGGTGACCGGCCTCGGAACCCAGTTCTGGGGGACTCGCGCGCGCCTGGCCGAGCTGGCCGCCCGGGCCTGCCCGGTGGGTCTGGAGTATCAACCGCACGGGGTACCCCGCCCCTATCTCTACGCCCTGCACTGCCTGGCAGGCAGTTTCGACCCCGGCAGCCAGCGCTGGTTACCGGCCGATCCGGTCTGCCTGGCAGGCCTGGCCGAGGGCGAGCCCACCGGCCGCACCATCAGCTTCAGCGGCAGGCTGGAGGCGGGGGTAAACCGCCTGCCGCTGCCCTTCTTCACTCGAGCGGTGCCCTTCGCGGGGGCCGAGCGCGCCGTCGGGTACGAGCTTCGGGTCCGGTTGAGGACATCGGGAGTCTTTCGCTACCAGGTGGAGGTGCTGGATCCGCCCCGGCTGACCGGGGGCGTTCCCGAAGCCCCCCCGGCCTGGCTGCGCCCCACCCTGGCGGTGGGCGAGCTGCCGGCTAAGGCGCGCGAGTGGCTCGAAAGCGTGCGCAAGCTGTCCCCCTGGGAGAAGGCCCTGGCGGCCGAGGAGATGGTCCAGCAGAACTATGCCTACGACCGCGACTACCTCGAGCGCCCCGAGGCGCGCCAACGCCTGGCCAGCCTGACTCCGGGACAGGGCAACCACCACCTGGCCGTGCTGCACGCTCGCCGCGGAGGCGGCAAACTGGGCCACGGCATCTGCTACGAGCTGAATGTGATGCTGGTGGAGCTGCTCCGCCACGCCGGGGTGCCCGCCCTGGTGGGCTCCGGGTGGGCGCTCGATCTGGGGCGGGTGGACCGGCCCGATCACCTTTTTGCGGTGGCGCTGCT